>JAKOTZ010000016.1 GCA_029776995.1 Candidatus Hydrogenedentota bacterium | reverse complement strand
GTGTCCCCCCGCGCCCGGAACGTGCCCCGGTGAAAATCCATGTCGTTCCGCTGGTACTGCATGGCCACCAGCCGGTCGATCAGTTCCTCCCGGGACAGCAGATCCCCCGCGGCAATCTCCGCCCGCAGCCCCCAGTAGGTCTGCGGCGAGCCAATCCCGTAGATGCACGACACGCTCGCGACAATAATGCAGTCCCGCCGGGTCAGCACCGCCCGGGTGGCCGCGTGGCGCATCTTGTCTATTTCTTCATTGATGGACGACTCTTTTTCAATATAGAGGTCCTTCTCCGGCACGTAGGCTTCCGGCTGGTAATAATCGTAATAGCTGACGAAATACTCCACCGCGTTCTCCGGAAACAGCTCCCGGAATTCCCCGTACAGCTGCGCGGCCAGGGTTTTGTTATGGGCCAGCACCAGCGTGGGACGGTTCACCCGCGCGATGACATTCGCGATGGTAAAGGTCTTGCCGGAACCCGTGACCCCCAGCAGCACCTGGTGCTTCTCGCCGGATTCGATGCCGCGGCAAAGCTCCTCTATCGCCTGGGGCTGGTCCCCGGCGGGCGCGTGCGGACTGACCAGTTTAAAAGGCTGACGGTTATACATATACGCCCGCGCTACAATGCCTGCGCGCCGCCATGGGAAGGCGGGGAAGTCCGGTGGGCCGGCAGCGTCCCCTTCACGCCGTGGGCGTCCAGGGGCCGCGCGCTGAGTACCCCGGGCACCGTCCGCACCACCCGCAGCGCCTGCTCCACCGTGCGGTGGTCGGATGTCTCGAAACTGAAATCAAAATAATGCCGCCGGGTGCCGTCCTGGCACTCGGTAAAACTGGCGTTGCGGATGTCCAGGTTCAGGGGACGCAGCGCGTCGGTAATGTCCGCCAGCAGGTTGGGACGGTGCCGGGTCTCCACCCGGAGCCAGGCCATAAAATTGCCCTCGCCTTCCCAGGACGCGTCCACAATCCTTCGGGGATCCCGGGCGGTCCGCTGGAAACTGCGGCAGTCCCGCCGGTGGATCGAAATGCCCGGCGTCCGGGTGACATACCCGACAATCTGGTCCCCGGGCATGGGGTCGCAGCATTTGGCGAACTGTACGGCCATGCCCTTCACGCCGCCCACCCGGATCAGTTTCCGGCGGGTCGCGTCATCGGTGACCCGCCGCTCTCCGGCGCGGGGCTGCGGCGCGGACGGCAGTTCCGGCCTGGTTCGCGCCTCTTTTTCGGCGGGCCGGACTTCCTCCAGCGGCGGCAGCTCCCCCAGCTCCCGCAGCCGCTGCCGGATCCGCACCCGGGCCCGGCCGGTCACCACCATGTCCAGCCAGTCCAGGCGGGGCTCCTGGTGTTTGGACGTCAGAATCTCGACCTGGTCCCCCGTCTGCAGGTTGTACCGCAGCGGCACCATTTTGCCGTTTACCCGCGCCCCGATGCAGTGGTGCCCCACGTGCGAATGCACCAGATAGGCAAAGTCCAGCGGCGTCGCGCCCCGGGGCAGCTCCTTGACCTCGCCCTTCGGCGTGAATACGTAAATAAAAGATGACTGAAATTCCCGGCGCATGCTGTCGAGCATGCCGTCCGCGGTGCCCGCGTCCTTGATCCAGTCGTACATGCGGCGCAGCCAGGCAATCTGCGCGTCCAGCTTCTCATCCGCCGAGCCTTCCTTATACCGCCAGTGGGCCGCCAGGCCTTCCCGGGCCACCCGGTCCATAGCCTCCGTGCGGATCTGCACTTCCATGGCCAGGCCGTTTTCCCGCATGACCGTGGTGTGCAGCGTCTGGTACATGTTCATCTTCGGCATGGCGATATAGTCTTTAAGACGTCCCGGAATCGGCGTCCAGAGGTTATGGATAATGCCCAGCGCCTCGTAGCATTCCCGTTCCGTCCGGGTAATGACGCGGATGCCCAGGACGTCCATAACCTCGTTGAACTCCTTGCCCTGCCGCAGCATCTTCTCATAAATGCTGTAGAGGTGTTTGGGACGCCCGATCACCTCGGCGGACAGGCCGGCCTCCTCCAGCCGGGTCCGGACCAGCTGCACCGTTTCCTGCAGGTACGCCTCCCGTTCCCGGCGCTTCATCGCCACCATCCGGGCCAGCTCCCGGTACATCGCGGGGTCCAGATGGCGGAACGCGTAGTCTTCGAGCTCCCACCGCCATTCGGAAATCCCCAGCCGGTGCGCCAGCGGCGCGAAAATGTCCAGGGTTTCCCGGGCAATGCGCCTGCGTTTTTCCTCCGGCAGGTATTCCAGCGTGCGGATGTTGTGCAGCCGGTCCGCCAGCTTGATAAAAATCACCCGCAAATCCCGGGCGGTAGCCACCAGCATCTTCCGGATGTTCTGCACCTGTTTCTGCTCGAGCGACTGGGGATCATGGTGGAATTCAAGCCCGCTGATCTTGGTTACGCCGTCGACCAGCCAGGCGATTTCCTCCCCGAAACGCAGCGCCAGTTCCTCCCGGGTGACCCCAGTGTCCTCCAGCACGTCATGCAGCAGCCCCGCCGCGCAGGTGACCGGATCCAGCCCCAGCGCCGCCAGATTCCTCGCGACATGGAGGCTGTGCGTGATATACGGCTCCCCCGAAGCGCGCATCTGTCCGGCATGGGCGCGTTCCGCAAAGGCATGCGCCCGCTGAACGAGCTGGAAATCTCCGCCCGGGAAATTCCGCTCGAGCAGCTGGATTACCTCGTCCAGCGATACCGCCGGCGTCACCGGCGCCACGGTTATTTCGGGATACTGCGCGGCCATATAACTCTTACTTATTAGTGTAACATGAACCGGCAACAGCCCATTTCTTTGCGGCATCCGGAAACGAAATTGTGACAATCAGCGTCTTTTTTGATAAAGTAGCATTGGATACTGCCTCTGGACAGGCAGTTCAGCAGCTGTTTTTTCTTAACCAATCTGCAATCCGCAACCGCAACTTATTATTCTCTAGGATTTTAAATGCCGTCTGACAGCAGTATTCATACCCGATATGAACAGTATGAGGTGGCCTTTTACCGCTGGCTGCTGCATTACCGGGTCGCGGCAGTGCTGGCCTGCCTGGCCCTGACCGCCATAGCCTCGTACGGATTTCGGTATTTCGTGCTGGAAAACGATTATCGGGTGTTTTTCCGGAAAGATGACCCGAAACTGCAGGCCTATGAGGCCATGCAGAACGCCTTTTCGAAAGATGACACCGTATTTTTCGTGGTCACGGCCAAACAGGGAGAAATCTTCACGCGCCGCGTGTTTGAGGCGCTGGCATACCTGACCGAGGAAGCCTGGAAACTGCCTTACGTGCTCCGGGTGGATTCGCTGAGCAATTTCCAGCGGGTCTGGTCCGAAGAAGATGACCTGTTTGTCCGGCCGTTGATAGAAGACCCCGCCACGGCAACGGAAGAGGACTTTGCCCGCGCCAAAGAGACGGCTTTCCAAGAAGACCTGCTGGTAAACCGCCTGATCAAACCGGGCAGCTCCGTGACAGGCGTCAACCTGCTGGTCCAGATTCCGGAAACCGCCGTCAACGGGGGCGGCATGCTGACCCGCGAAGCGGAACGGCTGGCCCGGGAAACTGAACAGCGCTTCCCCGAAGTGGCTGTCGCCGTAACTGGGGTCATCCCGCTCAATGACGCGTTCCGCACCGCGACCATCCGGGACCTGCAGACCCTCGTACCCATTATGCTGGTGCTGCTGCTGGTCATGATGACCATCCTGCTGCGGTCTGTCCTGCTCTCCTTTGCGATCGGAACGGTCGTACTGATGAGCGTGCTGATCTCCGTGGGCACGTACTGCTTCCTGGGATTCCGCGTCTCCGGGCCGGTCAGCCCCGCGCCGCTGGTGATCCTTACCCTGGCGGTATCGGACTGCATCCATATCATCACCACGATGCAGACTTGCATGCGGGACGGCATGAAGAAAAAGGCGGCCATAATCGAAACCATGCGGATCAACCAGTCGCCGGTCTTCCTGACCAGCCTGACCACCGCGTTCGGTTTCTTCAGCATGAATTTCGTGGGCATTCCGCCCATCCAGGCGTTCGGCAACCTGGTGCTGGGCGGCGTTATTGTCGCATGGTTTCTCGCCGTGTTTTTCCTTCCGGCCTTTCTGGCGATTCTTCCTTTCCGGGTACGCCAGAGCCGCCTGGACCAGCTCGCCGAGGCCGCCATGCAGCGCACCGCGGAATGGGTGCTGAAATGGAAAGCTGTACCGGTCCTGGTATTCGGTGTCCTGCTGGTAGTCTTCGGGTATTACACTTCCAGGATTGAAATCAATAACCAGTTTGTGGACTGGTTCGAAAAAGGGTATCCAATCCGGGCGACCACCGAATACGCCATGGAAAACCTGACCGGCATTTACGTGCTGAGTTATCCGGTTCCGGCTAAAGGCCCGGACGGGATTACGGACCCGGAATATCTGGAAGGACTGGACCGGCTAGCGGAATGGTTCCGGAAACAACCCGGCGTGGTGCACGTGCGGAGTATCGTGGATACCATGAAGCGGTTGAACAAGGCGCTCCACGGGGATGATCCCGCCATGTACCGGCTCCCAGACTCCCGGGAGATGGCCGCCCAGTACCTGCTGCTCTACGAAATGTCTCTACCCCAGGGGATTGACCTCAACAGCGAAATCAACGTGGACAAATCCGCCACGCTGTTTTCCGTGACCACGGCTAACCTGTCCTCCGAAAAGATGACGCGGTTGCGGGACAACGCGCGGGAATGGATGCAGGCCAACCTGCCGGAGTACATGCGCACGGACACGGTTGGGCTGCCCGTGCTGTTTGCCGATATTTCCAGGACCATGATTGATTCCATGTGGATTTCCGTGCCCATGACGGTCGTTCTGGTCATGCTGGCTATCATGGTATCGCTTCGGTCGGTCGTGTTCGGCCTGCTCAGCCTGCCCACCAATATGATCCCCATCATTGTAGGCTTCGGATCCTGGGCCATGATGGGGTGGATCATGAATTTCAGCATGTCCTCGATTGTGTCCATAACCGTGGGCATCATTGTGGACAACTGCATCCATTTCATGTCCAAGTACCTGCGGGCCCGGAGAAGGTACGGGTTGTCCGTGGAGGATGCCATCCGCTACGCGTATTCGCATTGCGGCAAGGCGCTGTGGGCGGTAGCCATCGTGCTGGCTACCGGGTTCGGCGTGCTGGCGCTGTCGCCCATGGTCTTCAGTGACAATCTCGGGGTGCTTTCGGCTATCATTATGACATTGGCGCTCGGCTCCAACCTGTTGCTGCTGCCGGCTCTGCTGCTGTATCTGGACCGTCGGGAACGGGTGGCCGAGAAAACGCTGGAGGAAATCCAACGTGAAGAAAGAATACTTGCGGTGGAAAGCTGACGGTTTCGCGCGGACCACGCTGACGCTGCTGTCAGCGGTATTGCTCTGTTCGGCCGCCGGGGTGGCTCTGGCGCAAACCCCGGAAGAAAAAGGACTGGCCATCGCCCAGGATGCCTGGAACCGGGACCGCGGATACGGAGATCAGGTGGCGCAGCTGGTTATGATCCTCCGCAACCGGAACAACGATGAAATGCGCCGGGAACTTCGGATCAAGACGCTGGAAGGGGAAAATGACGCAATCCGGGCCCTGGTTATCTTCGACACGCCCAAGGACGTGCGGGGAACGGCCCTGCTGACTTACTCCTACAAAGACAAACCGGATGAGCAGTGGCTGTTTATCCCTTCGGTCAACCGGGTTAAACGGATTACCGGCAGCGGCCAGTCGGGACCGTTCATGGGCAGTGAATTTGCCTTTGAGGACATGGGATCCCAGCGGGTCGAAAAATTTACTTATAAATACCTCGGCGAAGAAAATCTGGACGGCACGGCATGCCATAAGCTGGAGCGCTATCCGGAAAACAAGGAATCCGGTTACTCCAAGCAGGTAGCCTGGCTGGATACCGAACATCTGCGGGTACTGAAAGTGGACTACTACGATAAAAAAGGGGAACTGCTGAAAACCCTGACCCTGTCCGGGTACCAGCAATACCTGGACCGCCACTGGCGGCCTGCGCGGATGGAAATGGTGAACCATCAGTCGGGTAAAAGCACCGTCCTGGAGTGGAGCAACATTCAGTTCAAAACGGGACTGACGGAACGCGACTTTGACCAGAACGCGCTTAAGAGCGTGCGGTAGTTCAGTCCGCATCCGCAGACTGATCCCGCTGATCCTGACAGTGGGAATTTGTCTGCCTGCCTTTGCCGGCGAGTGGCAGGGAAACCTCAGCCTCGAAGGCAGGGCGTTTCCGTCCCCTCCCTATGATCCCGACCAGCTGGGTTATGCCACCTGGAGTTTTGCGGGAGAAGCTGAGTACGCCCATGAATGGCCGGACTCCCGTACCCAGTTCGTCTTCTCTCCCTACGGGCGGTGGGATGCCCATGATGAAGAGAGAACCCACGCGGATATCCGCAAACTCTACTGGATGAAATCCGCGGAACGGTACGAACTCAGGCTGGGCATCCAGCAGGTGTTCTGGGGCGTAACGGAATCTATGCACCTGGTGGATATCATCAACCAGATGGACATGGTTGACGATATCTCAGGAGACCGTAAATTGGGCCAGCCCATGGTCAATCTGACCCTGATCAACCCGTGGGGCAATATGGATTTTTACGTAATGCCCGGGTTCTGACGCCGCACCCTCACGGGGGAGCACGGCCGTTTCAGAACGCCCGTGCCGGTTACTCACGACCACGAGTACGAAGCGGCCAACGAATCCATGCACACGGATCTGGCCGTGCGGTACAGCCATTACTTCGGCTCGTGGGACGTCGCGCTGTCCCACTTCTACGGAACGTCCCGGTCTCCCCGGTTCCTCCCGCAGGTGCTCGGGTTCACCTTTCCGCCTGAAGGTACCTTCTCCCTGTCCGGGGCCAATATCAACAACCTGTGGTTTGACATTTTCCGGGCGCTGCCGGGGTCAAAACT
>JAKOTZ010000238.1 GCA_029776995.1 Candidatus Hydrogenedentota bacterium | reverse complement strand
GGATTCGCCTTACCAGCAGGAAATTTACGGAAGAACGCATCAAGCTGGATAAAAAAGGTGAACCGATGATGGATCCAAAAACTAAAAAGCCTGCGATGGAAAAAGTGCAGGTTGACAAGCCCATTCTGGAACTGACCGGCTACGCGGTGGAAAATGAATCGGGGGTCAGCAGTACGGCTCAGCTTGCCCAAAACACATCAGAAAGCGAACGGTTTGCTTCAAAGTTTTCGCTTTATGCGTCCCGCATAGAGGATACGGATTTCAACGGTTTCGCCGTGAGGAAGTTTATCTTTGAGTACATTATCCAACAGTAAACCATTCCCTTTACGGGTTACACCATGAGGCCTTGAAAAGATGCTGGACCTTTTGCAAGGCAAAATCACCAAAAAAGACTGGTTGTTTGTGGGGGTCGTTATTGCGATTGCAGTAGCGCTGGCAGTGGGATACTACCTGGTCGTGTACCAGTACTTTCAGCGTCAGGCAGATGCAGAACGTCAACAGATTGCAAGCATCCAGAAAGAACTGGATGAAGCAAAAAAAATTGCGGCCACAATAGATCAGTTGCGGCAGGAGGCTGCCCAGATGCGTAAACTGGTGGATGGTTTCCGCCAGCGCCTGCCGGAAGAGCGGGAAATACCCACGTTGCTGAACCGAATCGAGATGCTTGGCGCGGAGCTGGGATTGCGGGTTCAGTTATCCACATTGCCGACTAAAGTGGACCGAAAAATAGAGGTCATTCCCTATAAAGTAACAGCGATGGGTCAGTTTCACCCTATCGTGATGTTTATTAATTTGCTGGAACGCGACCAGCGCTATTTCAAACTGACAGACATAGATATAGGCGAGCAGAAAGAAGGTGTGTCGACGACCACATTTACCTTGAGTACATTCCGCTTTATTGCGGACGCGCAGGCTGAATCTGGCAATGAGGAGAAAGAAAACGACCAGAAGAAGACGCAGCAAAGTAACTCAAAAAACGCTGACGGTGCCAGATCGGGTAACGCGAGGAGCCAGGCCCGATGAATGAGCAGAATAAAAAGCAGATCATAATTGCGGTTGTGTTGTGTGTCGCTTTGGTGGGGGTGCTGGTGTATCAATTTGGCTTTGCGGGGGGAAGCGCGGCCCCCGCCAGTTCTCGCGCCAATAACACCAAGGCGGGCGGCACAAAAGGGACTGAACGGGTAGCTTTGGAGAAAGACATTGAAATCAACATTGACGAACTTCTCCGCAGCGTGGATGTTCAGCCGGTGGAGTACGCCAAGATTCGGGTTCAACGCAACCCCATGGATCCGCTGGTGGGACAGGTTACCCCAATGAGCGGATTTTTCGGCAGTGAACCGGAAGGCGGGGCGCTTGCCGGACAGAGCCCTGATTTTTCGGGTGCGCCGACAGCTGTCGGGAACCTCAGCCGTATACTCTCCAGCCTGGCGGAAAAGCAGGTTACCGCTATCGTGTATGACCCCAAAAACAAGGAAAATTCTATAGCTGTTATCGATGATGAGGTAGTAGGTGTCGGCTACATCTACCCGAATGGAGTAGAAGTTCAGGCGATTGAGGCGGACCGGGTTATTCTCAAAGTGGGAGACCGTCAGGTTCCGTTGGAAATGAAGGAAATGTAAACATGATTCAGCCGGTACAACACAGAGCGATTGGCATCTGCGGAACGGCATTAATGGTTATGGGGCTGATTCTGTCCGCCTATGGCCAGACAGCGTCCGTAGAACAGAAAAAAGGGGCAGTCCGGCAGCAGTTGCAGGAAATAGGTCGGGTTGGAGCTGTGGCGGAGACGTTGCGTTCAGTTGCCGCAGTGGAGCCGGAATTAAAGCTGGATTCTCCGGCGCTTATGGCGGACGTTCCGCCAGTTGAAGAGGCACAGCCGGCGGATCAGCCTGCAGTTTCACCTAAAGAGTTGCAGCAACTGATTAACGCAGCCGGCGCCGGCGCCAGCCAGAGCGGTCCCACAGTAGTTTCCAACGATCCCCCGGCGTCTCAGCCCCAGAATGGACAACAGGCTCAACAGGAGGCAGCATCCCAGCAGGGGACATCCGCACAGGGACAGGCAGCCGGTCAGAATGAAACGCAGAGTGGTCAGGCGGCAGCTCCCGCGGTAGAACCTCCGGCTCCCCGCGAAACATCAGTTCCGGTAGAAACTATCGTGGAAAGTAATGCTTCATTGGCTACCCGTATCCGCCGGCTGGTTCAGGAAATCAGCGCGACGGGTGATGGAAACACGCTGAAGGCCTCCGGAAGCGGGCCATCAACTGAACCCGCGCAACCCCCACAACAGCCTGCTGCCCCTCCGGCAGGAATGGACGCAGGCGGTTCGGGTCAGGCAAGCCCTGCCCCCTCAGAAGCTGTTTCTTCTGTTCCTGCCCTTGCGCCTGAACAGCCGAAGCCGATTACACCGGATGTGGAACCCCCTGTTGAGGCTCAGCAGGCGGGAGTGCCGACCAGCCCGGATGCTTCGGCGGCACCACCGATTGATTCAGCAACCAGTACCGTACCGGAAAGACCGGGCGGAACATTGCAGAAGCGCGCTGCCGTGGAGACAAAAACAGAAGTTGTTTCTGAAACGGTCCGGGTATCAGGTGATCCATTGGACGAGATCGTAAATATTGATTTCAGGAATCTTGACCTGACGAATGTAGTGGCCATGCTGGCCCACAAAGCGGGCATCAACGTCATAGCAGGCACTGCGCTTAAAGGAACGGTTACCGCGAACCTGCGAAATGTCACACTGCGCCAGGCCATGGAGACTGCCCTGCGCATGAATGGGCTTGGCCTGGTGGAAGAAGAGGGAATTTATCGGATCGTGCCTTATGACGAGGCCATGGAAATCAATATACGGACGGAAATGGTGCAGCTCGAAAGCGCCACGGCCAGCGACGTTCAAAATATTCTTCAGGAGATAATTTCCGTCGGGCGCGATAACCGCATGGTTACGGTTACCGCCAACAAATCTACCAATGTGGTGGTGATTCGCGCTCCTAAAAATCGCATAGACGATCTAGTGAATTTGGCGAAACAGCTGGACGTGGCCAAACCCGTGATGCCGACGGTTACGGAAGCCATTCCCCTGAATTATGCGGATCCGGCTGAAGTAGTGCAGATGCTGACCAAAATGCTCACCCCCAGTGTCGGACAGGCGGCAGCAGATAAACGCGCCCGCCACATTGTTGTAACGGATATTCCGGTGGTGGTAGAGCAGATCAAACAGGTGGTGAAATCACTGGACATACCTGTTCGCCAGGTGATGATTGAAACGATGGTGGTTGACGCTTTGCTCAATGATGAAGCGGATACCGGCACGAAATGGCTGATGGATGCGGTAAAGCGCCAGTCCCGCCGGGATGTGGCTTTATATGGCGCTGAGAACGCGCCGAATGTGGGGACTTTGCAGGCACTGGGCCTTGCGACAGATATGGAAGTTTTGCGGACTGCCGCCGGATTGCTGAATTTCAGCGTGCTGACGGATGACATAGACTGGCAGGGTGTGATTCAGTTGGAGGTCCGGAACCGGAATGGCAGATTGGTATCTAACCCGGTGGTCATGACGGTGGAAAACCAGCCGGCGACCATATCTATCGCCCAGGAAATTCCCTATCAGGAACTTCGTCAGACCAATCTGGGCGGGTCACAGACCACTACGCAGTTCAAAGAGGTAGGTACGGTCCTGACCGTAACGCCCAAGGTAACCCATGACAACAGCATCATATGTGAAGTGCAGGCCAAAGAAAGTACCACTTCCGGTCAATTCCAGGGCGTGCCCATTGAAGATAAGCGTGAAGTGAAATCCACTATGCGCATTAAAGACGGGCAGACTGTGTTTATTGGCGGCCTGCGTAAGAGCGATTCAAACTCAACTGTGCGTAAGGTGCCGGTGGTCGGGGATATTCCGGTGATGGGCGCCTTGTTCAAGGCAAATCAGCGCAAGGAAACCATTAATGAGCTGATGGTTTTCCTGACCTGTAATATCATCGAGAATGCGCCGCCCCTGACGCAGCGTCAGCAGGAAATCAAAGACAAAGCTACGTTGCCGGAAAATCCGAAAGTGGACGCATGGGAAACGGTTAAATATGACATCATGCATCCGGAAGCATCTAAGCAGCAGCAGTTTACGCTGCGGCGGGGGGAATAAACCGCTGTAATTTTGAAAACTGTTAGAAATCTTAAAAACGACCCGGCAACTGGAAAGGGCCGGGTCGTTTGGTTTGTTATCCTATAATCCGGAACAGGAGAAGCTCAAATGGCAGTAACGAAAATGCTAACCAACAGCGACACAGCCGAGCAAATCCAGCGCCTTATCGATACGGTTGAACAGGTGGTCTACGGCAAGCGGGAAGTCGTGGAACGGTGCGTAATTGCGTTGCTGGCCCGCGGCCATCTGCTGATTGAGGACGTTCCCGGGATCGGTAAGACAACCCTTGCCCAAAGCCTGGCACGATCTGTTGACTGTTCGTTTTCCAGGATTCAGTTTACCAGCGACATGCTGCCATCCGACATTTTGGGGGTCTCCGTCCTGAATCCAAGAACCGGTACCTTTGATTTCAGAAAAGGCCCTATTTTCGCCGGAATTGTGCTGGCTGATGAAATTAACCGCACGCCTCCCAAGACCCAAAGCGCGCTGCTGGAAGCTATGAGTGAAGGGACGGTCACTGTAGATGGTATCACGTATGCTTTGCCGAAGCCATTCATGGTGATCGCCACCCAGAATCCCATTGAACAGGAAGGAACCTATTCCCTGCCGGAGTCGCAGCTGGACCGGTTCCTCATGCGCGTCGAAATGGGGTATCCGCCTGAGGAGGATGAATTACTGATCATGCGCCGCCACGACCCTTCAGCGGCATTGGCGTCTCTGGTGCCGGCATTGAGCGCCGAAGCGTTACTGGAATTGCAGGATCATGCGGCGCAAGTGCACGTGGACGTCAGTGTGGAACGGTATATTCTGGCGATTGTGCGTGCCACGCGGAATCATCCATCGGTGCGATTGGGTGCATCCCCTCGGGGATCCCAGGGACTTTTTGAGGCCGCCCAGGCGCGCGCTTTATTGCGGGGACGCTCCTATGTTACTCCGTCGGATGTCAAAGATATGGCGGTCAGCGTGCTGGGGCACCGGATTCTTGTTCGGGGTAGAAGCGCGGATTTGGCAGCGTCAGCCAGGGAACGGGAACGGGTTGTTGAAGAAATTCTCAGGGACATACCGGTTCCGGAATGAGATTGCTATGCCACCGCGGGGATACAGCGGCCGATTTCGGAAATTTTTTCAAAAAATCTCCGGCAAGTGGACCCGAACTGGATTGGTTATCGGGCTGATCAGCCTGTTGCTGTTGCTGTCCGCATGGAACACGGGGGAAAATCTTTTATATATTATTTTGGGGGGAACGCTGGGATTATTGATTTTGTCCTCTGTCCTGGGGCGGATTAATCTTTCCGGATTAGACTTGATCATTGAGGTTTCGCCGGCAGTGCATCGGGGGGATCCCCTTCCGGCCCATCTGGAATTGCGGTCTAAACGGCGGCTGCTGTCCGTTTTTTCTGTCCGCGTTGTGTTGGAAGGCAATGCTGTCAGTCCGGCGGTGGCGCACGTGCTGCGTATTCCACCCCGTTCCCGCGCGCTCATGAACGTTGATCTTTTTTTTAACCGCCGGGGAGAACACCGCCTGACGGGCTGCCGTTTGCGGAGTGCTTTTCCATTTGGGTTTTATGAGCGGGAGAAATATTTCCCTCTAGACCATACCGTGCTCGTTTATCCGAAGATATATCCCGTCAGCACAACACCGTATGAAAGGGGCATGAATTCTCAGATTCGGGCGCGCCGCAGCGATGAGGAAGGGGATGAATATTTCTGTCTGCGGGAGTATCAGCCCGGAGATGATATACGCCGCATCGTCTGGCGGGTCAGTGCGCGGCTGGGAACATTTGTAGTTCGGGAGATGGGGCTGGGAACGCTGAAGACGGTAGTAATCCTTTTGGATGACACTGGGGTGCAGACCCCTGAAGACGCAGAACGCTTTGAGGCCTCGGTGGAATTTGCCGCATCGCTGGCGGTCGCTTTCATCCGAAAACAATATGAGGTTGGTACTGCCGCGGGCGGCAACCCTGGGATTGCACCCGCGCGGGGCTCGCTCCAGGAGCATCGGGTTCTGGAGTGGTTTGCGCGGATCGAACCGTCCGGATCAGATGATGGAACAATGCTGGCGGAACGGGCTGCAAAGCTGCGCGCGGAACCGGCCCGGATCCTGTGTGTTTCGCACCGGAAAAACCTGGATGCCCTGGACCTGCCGAGCACCTGTCCGGTGATTCCTTCTGGAGAAGTTGCCGTATATGATTAACCTGCAGCAGGCCATGCGTTTTGCGATTTATCTGGCCCTTTTCAGCGGTTTCCTGGCGCTGGCATCCGTCAGGCTCTACGGATTGCCGGTGATGTTTGTTCCACTGGCGCTGATGGCCCTCAACATCATGGCGGAACGCTGGGAAGAGAACCGGGCGTTCCGTTTTTTCAAATCCGCAATATCTGTTCTTTATGCTATATTTATACCGATAAGTATATTTATAATGGGTCTTCTTCAGGCCGTGCTCAGTTTGGTGGTTTTTATTATCTGTTACCTGATGCTCGGGAGGCTGACCATCAAGTCCGCCTATGAACTGCTGTTGATGGCATTTTTCCTGGTGCTTGGCGCGGTGGTGCAAAGTCCGGAGCCTCTGATTGCCGTCGCCCTGGCTGGACTTCTGTTAAGCACGGTGTGGAGTTTTTCCCTGCTGACTGTGCATGCCGACAGGATATCCGCCGCGGCGGCCCGTCCGGCGACAGTGGTAAATGCCCAGGAACGTGTGATTACGGATACCTGGCAGGTGTGGCATGTATTGGGGACGCTGTCTGTGGTTTCCGCGATAGCGCTTGTCCTTGGCGGACTCCTGTTCCTGCTGACGCCACGCGTGGAAGCCGGTATTTTTGGAAGGGCAGACTACCAGCGTGCGGTGACCGGGCTTACGGACCGCGTGCGCCTTGACGGCGGAATGTCGATTTATCAGGATACCAGCGCCGTTATGCATGTTGAGTTTCCGGAAGAGCCGGAAGGTGTGCTGATTCCGGCGGATGCCCTCTACTGGCGGGTAACGACGCTGTCCCGTTTTGACGGTGCAGAGTGGTCACGGTATCAGCTGCCCGCGCAGAATCGGGAGGTCCCTTTAATCTGGCCGTTTGTATCCGGTGGAGGGCTGATACAAATTGGCAAGGCCGTGCAACGGGACACGCGGCCGGGTCGCCGGCTGGTAAAGCAGGAAATTTTTGTGGATGATGTGCCGACCGGGGCGTTGCCGATTCTGGATTTGGTGCAGTACGTCGCGCTGGAAGGGGATGAACGCAATCCGATGACGGTGCAGTGGGACCCAGGGGGGGACTATACCGTCATTTTGAATACATCGCGAGGTCCAAGAAGGTTGACTTACCAGGCAACATCCGAACTGTTCCAGCCGTCTCCGGAAATGCTGCAGTCCGCGCCCTGGACCGTTACAGACCTGCCGGCGCCTTATTTGCAGATCCTTCTCTATCATGATCTGCTGGAGGGGACCCGCGCGCTGATCGATGAGGTGACCCGCGGCGCGGCGTCTCCTTATGCGGCGATGCAGGCCCTGGTCGACTGGCTGAGCGGGCCGGACTTTACTTATACGCTGGATCTTCCTCCGCTGCCGCCGACGCATCCCATAGATGCGTTTTTAACCCAGACCCGGCGAGGCCATTGCGAGCTGTTTGCCAGCGCGCTGGCCTTGGCGGCCCGGTATAAAGGCATTCCTACCCGGGTGGTCAGCGGGTACCGCGGAGGCGATTATAATCCGTCTGAACGGGCGTACATTGTCCGGGCGAACATGTCCCATCTTTGGGTGGAAGCGTATTTCCAGGGTATTGGCTGGGTACGATTTGACCCGTCGCCCAGGTCGGATTATATCCCGACGGGACTGGCTTATATCCGCCAGCGCTGGTCACAGCAGCTGTTGCTGGCCAAAATGTTCTGGTACCGGAGTGTTATGGGATTTGAGGGGGGATGGCGCCTGGATAATCTTGTGGCGCGGATCAGTTCTAGGGATCACGGAGGAGTCCCGGGAAGCGGCATGATCGAGTCTTTTCTTGAGTTTACTTCACCGGACAGCCGAGGTCGTGTGCTGCTCCCGGTTTTTATGGTCGGACTGTTGCTGCTGGCCGCGGCGGGCGCGGCGTGGCGGATTCTCTGGAAGGGGCCGTCTCCATATAAACGGATTCTGCTTACCGCGCATCAGCGTAATGCTCAGCGTCTGCTGCGCAGCCTGCGGCGGCAGTTGGCCAAAGCCGGTGTAGATACGCGCGGACTGACCGCGGAGGAGTTGATCCGTTCAGCCGCAAAATCTCCCTTAGTGGATGATCTAAAGCTGGAACCATTGCTGGTATACTATGAGCAGGTACGATTTGGGGGAGGTTCAATGACTTTTTCGGATTTATGGCGCCTGCGAAAAGTATCCGTGTTGCGCGCTCAAAAGGGCCGCAACTGATGGCCGATCTGAGTCATCTGGCAAGCCTGGATTGTTTTCTGCTGGATATGGACGGTACCGTTTACATGGGTAACCGGCCGATAGAAGGCGCACCGGAATTCATTGCTTATCTGCAGCATACCGGTCGAAAACTGTTATTCCTGACCAATAATCCGACAGCCGATCGGCGGGCATACGCCGATAAGCTGAAACGGATGAATATTTTTGTTGCTCCAGAAGATATCCTGACTTCCGGAGAGGCAACTGTAACCTATCTGCTGGAGGAAACGCCCTGGCGGGAGGTTTACACCCTGGGAACTCCTTCTTTTGAAGCGGAATTGCGGGCAGCGGGAATCAATCCCATATCGGATAATCCGGAGGCCGTTGTGCTTTCCTTCGACAAGACGCTTACCTACGCCAAACTGGAACGGGCATGTCTGTTGCTGCGGGCCGGACTGCCATTTTTGGCGACCAACCCGGACAAGGTATGCCCCACGGATTACGGTTATATTCTGGACTGTGGCGCAATGGCAGCGCTCATAGCCGAAGCGACAGGCGGCCGCTACCCTCATTTCATTGGAAAACCCAGTCCGGATTTCGCTCGGATGGCTTTGAAACGGCTGGGAGGGAGCGCGGACACAGCAGCCATGGTGGGGGACCGCCTATACACTGACATGGCTATGGCCCGATCGGCCGGTTTGGCTGGCAT
>JAKOTZ010000229.1 GCA_029776995.1 Candidatus Hydrogenedentota bacterium | reverse complement strand
GAACAGTCGCGCCTGAAGTTTGGTTTTTCCGTGGAAAGCGTGGAGCTCCGCACGCTTGAAGAGACGGATGCTTCCGGTGATGTCGGGAAACTCTCCGTGACCGGGAATGTCGTGGAAGTGGAGATCGGCGCGAAGAAAATTGTGACCCTGCTGGTCCGGCCGGCCGGGAATGGCATTTGACCGAAAAGCGGTCTGAACAGGTATACTTTGCCCTGACAGGGCTGTGGCAGACGCCATATTTGCGACAAACGGATTTAACCATTCAGTTGCGCTTCCCATACCCCACAGGAGTATTCGCTGATGAAGCTGGCAGTTATCGGCGGCGGCAGTTCCTATACCCCTGAACTGCTGGACGGCCTTTTTGAACGGGTTTCGACGATACCGGTCCGCGAAGTATGGCTGATGGACCAGAACGAAGAACGCCTGGGGATCAACGTGGCTTTTTCGCGGCGGATGGCGGAACGCCACGGCCAGCCGTTCACGGTGCACGGCACCACGTCCATGCGGGAAGCCGTCAAAGACGCGCGGTACGTGATCACGCAGATCCGGGTGGGGGGAATGCAGGCACGGATCAGCGATGAAAAACTGGGGTTGCGCCATGGCATTATCGGCCAGGAAACGACTGGGGTAGGCGGTTTTGCGTGCGCCCTGCGGACAATCCCCCGGATCCTGGATGTGGCCCGCGCCATGGAGGAACTCGCTCCGGATGGATTCCTGGTGAATTTCACAAATCCCGCGGGGATCAACACGGAAGCGGTGGTCCGGCACAGCCGGATCCGGTCGGTGGGGCTGTGCAACGTGCCCATCGGCATCATCATGGATACGCTGAAACACACGGGGGGTGAAATCGGCGACCTTGAACTGGACTATGTGGGGCTGAACCATCTGTCCTGGGTGCGGCGGTTCCTGTTCCGGGGAAAAGACATTACGGAACAGGTCATCGAAACGTTTATCGAGAAACAGGCGGAAGAAGAATGGCCAAATCCGGTGACCCGGAGCAACATGATTACGGCCATGCGCCGCCTGGGGATGTTCTGCAATTACTACCTGCAGTATTACTACAGCACGGACAGTGTGCTGGAGACACTGAAGAGCAAGCCGAAAACCCGCGGGGAAGAGGTGGTGGAGGTGGAACAGGCGCTGTTCAGGAAGTACCAGGACCCGAACCTGAAGGAGAAGCCGGAGGAACTGGGAAAACGGGGCGGGGCGCACTATTCCACGGCGGCATTCATGCTGATTGAGGCGGTGGAGAATGACCTGCGCAACCGTCAGATCGTGTGCGTGCGGAACGGGGGCGCGGTGCCGACATTCGACGATGACGCGTCCGTGGAGATTCCGGCGATAATCGGAAAGCACGGGGCTGTTCCCATTCCGCAGCCGGAACCGGCGCCGGTAATCCGGGGACTGATGCAGAATATCAAAGCGTATGAAACGCTGACGGTTCAGGCAGCCGTTACGGGAGACCGGGAGGCGGCCTTTGAGGCGATGCTGCTTCATCCGCTGATGCCCGGCGCGGACGGATGCGTGAAATTGCTGGAAGAACTGCTGGAGATCAACCGGCCTTATTTGCAGGGCACGTTTTTCTGAAGCGCGGGATGTGGCTGCAGTCCGCGTCCCATAACTCCTAGGAGAACCTCTATGACCCACGCCGCTCTGACTCAAACCGGCCTTCCGGAACGCCAACCCGACCGCCGCGGAAAAGTGCGGGATAT
>JAKOTZ010000177.1 GCA_029776995.1 Candidatus Hydrogenedentota bacterium | reverse complement strand
TGATGCGGCTTGGAAGAATGGACGGAAATTTCTCCATTGCTGAGATGTCCGTTATCCTGGAAGTGGCATCCCTGCTGAAAGTTCCGATGCATATGCTGGAGAAAATCGAATGCTGGGTGCTCAAGGGCATCGAGTGGATCCTTGAAGGCAATGCCCTGCTGGAACAAAGCCGGGAACTCCTTGTCCTTCCTGAATAGGCGCCGTTTTCCCCCATTGGCCTGGTCTGCCGTATCCCATAATCCGCTCCCCATAAAAAAACACCCCCGCAGACCGCAGCCTGGGGGGTGTCGCCTGAAGCTTCCCTGTTATTTACTGGACCAGTCTATGACCAGTTTCTCTTTTTCCGGCAGGGGCGGATACGGCGCGTGCGGCTCGGTCTGATACCAGAATGCCACTGAAGACAGATCATCCTGCAGGGGCAGATATCTTCCCTCACTCTGCCAGCCAAGCGCCTGTATCGTCACTTTCAGATCTTCCCGGAAGCGGATCGGATCCGTAATGTGCCAGCGGTACATCCCGAAACGGCGCTGACTGCCTTTCCAGGGAACATGGTAAAAACCGGTATACGGGCTGGAAAAGGAATCATACACGTACTGGTCCCCTTCTTTCCGTTCCCGGAACCCATATGATCCGCAGAAATAGTCTTCTTCTCCGGTGCCGCAGATTGTCGGGAAATCGGTATCTCCATCGATGTAGAATTTAATCTCCCCTTCTCCCCACCATCCTTCGCTGTTTGCGCCGTGATTCAGATAGGTGCCCACGTACTGACCGCGCCCCCGAATGCCGTCCACAATGGTGTAAACCTCCTTGTAGGGCAGGGGGTTTACCCGGCGGAACTGCGCGTGGAAGTATGCCGCGTCGTCGGGTACCGGCTCCAGGGAATACGTGATCTGATAATACAGCACAGCGTCTTTATCGGCCAGGTTTTCCATAGTCACCTTGCAGGATTTCCGGAACGGCATCTGCCAGTAGCTGTTAAAACCGCTGCCGGGATTGACACACACAGCCAGGGAACCAATTTTCGGTTCTTTTCCCATGCCCCAGCCTGCAGCGAAGAAATCGCCGACCGGCACTTCCACGGACGGCGTTTCTTCACCGTCCCAATAGAACCGCAGAATCATAAGCCGGTAATCGCCGGCCGGCGTCAGCCAGATATGGTTGATGATTGCGGGACCCTGAATTTCGGCCATGGTAAACGTGGTTCCCGGTTTGATGACCACGTAAGGATTAACTTTCCATCCCTGGCCGAGTTCACGGGCGGCGTGCCGGGCAGACCCTTCTTCGAGGGTGGCCATTCCGCCCTTTCCTTTTTCGCCGGTAAAGTTTTCAGGGCTGATGGAACGGGTTTCCGCGTTCCGGATTTTCATCAGGCTGTCCATAGGATTGTTTCCTTCGGCCCATACGCTGGGAATGTTCATGATAAGCGCCATCCCCGCAAGGCAACACAGAATGTTCCGCATAATGTTGCTCCTTTCCCGCTTTGATGGCTTTCTTTGCGGATAAGCCATCGATTTCCCAAAACTGAATCCATACTAAACCATTCCGGGCGCATCCGTCAACCTCCACACAGGCTTTGGGACATTCCCTTCAGACCGATTATAATGATTCTGCTTTTTCCTTGAACAACAGAAAGGGGTAACCATGTACGTTGGACGCATTGTAGCCATCGGCCGAACTCCGGAGGGTAAACTGGCAGCCATGTACCGGGTTTCGAGCCGTTCTTTTCCCAACCGGACGGCGCGGGTTCAGGCCGATCGCGTCAGTATCGTTCCCAAACCGGAGCATGAAATGGATGTTTTCAAAAACCCCTACATCGCATACAACTGCCTGCGTATCGTGCGGAACGGCATGGTAGCGGTCATGACCAACGGAAGCCATACCGACCCCATCGCGGAGAAAATCGAACACGGCATGCCCGCCCGGGATGCGCTGGTGCTCTCCATGCTCGCGCTCGACTACGAACGGGATAGCTACAATACCCCCCGCATCAGCGCCGTGGCGGACAAAGAGGGCGGAATGGGCTGGCTGGGCATCGTCCGTCACGACGGACTGGAAGTAGAGCGTATTCCGCTTGAATACGGACGGCTGTTTTACGTGGCCACCTACGAAGAAAACACCGTCACCGCGAAACACCACGATGATTTCACCGCCATCACCCCGGAAGCCGCCTGCCGGCACATGCTGCACGGCGGCATATTCGCCCAGCGGGAACATCCCGTGACGGCCGTGGCGGCAGTCGCCACCGAGGAAGGTTTCGCAATCCACGTAATGGACGCCCAGACTGAAGCGTCCAGCTGAGTATTCTCCTGTCGTGTTAAGATCGACCACCTCTATAAGGAACGCCCCATGACAGACAGGCACAGGTATGTCTCTCCCCTTGTCGAAAGGGTAGCCACTACGGAAATGATCAGCCTGTTCAGCGCGCAGCGGAAATTTTCCACCTGGCGGCGCTGCTGGCTGGCGCTGGCGGAAGCTGAAAAAGAGCTGGGGCTGCCCATTTCGGATGAACAGATCCAGGCCATGCGGGAGCATTTGGATGACATCGATTTTGAGGCGGCCGCCGCGTATGAACGCCGCTTCCGGCATGACGTGATGGCCCATATTCATGCCTTCGGTGACGTCGCTCCGGCAGCCCGGCCGATCATCCACCTGGGCGCGACCAGTTGCTTTGTGACAGACAACACTGACCTGATCCTGATGCGGGAAGGGTTGCGCATCCTGCTTCGCAAAGCAGCTGCCGCGCTGGCCCGGCTGCGCCGTTTCGCCCTGGCCTGGAAGGACCTGCCGACCCTCGGCTTTACCCATTACCAGCCGGCCCAGCCCGTCACGGTGGGAAAGCGGGCCTGCCTGTGGGCCCAGGACCTGCTTATGGATATCGAGGCGATGGAATCACTGGTCCAGCGGCTGCGCTGCCGGGGCGTGAAAGGAACCACAGGCACCCAGGCTTCTTTTCTCGCTCTTTTTGAAGGGGACGAGGCCAAGGTGGAAGCGCTGGACCGGCTGGTGGCGCAGAAGCTGGGGTTTGAAGCGTCCCTGCCGGTCACCGGCCAGACCTACAGCCGGAAATGGGACACCCAGGTGCTGAACGCGCTGGCCGGCGTGGGAGAATCAGCGCATAAATTCGCGACGGACATGAGGCTCCTCCAGAACCTGAAAGAGGTGGAAGAGCCCTTTGAATCCACCCAGGTCGGCAGTTCGGCCATGGCTTATAAACGCAACCCCATGCGCTGCGAACGGATCTGCGCGCTCTCCAGATTCCTGATGGCCGCGCCGCTGCACGGGCATTTCACGACAGCCGTGCAGTGGTTCGAACGCACGCTGGACGATTCCGCCATCCGGCGGCTCAGTATTCCGGAAGGTTTCCTGGCCTGCGACGGGATTCTGAATTTGTGGATTAATGTCATGGAACAGCCGAAAGTATATCCGAAGGTTATCGAACGGCATCTGGCGGAAGAACTGCCTTTCATGGCCACGGAAAATATCCTCATGGCCTGCGTAAAACGAGGAAAAGACCGGCAGGCCGTGCATGAAGCCATCCGCCGTAATGCCCAGGAAGCCGGCCTTCGGGTAAAGGAAGAAGGACAACTCAATGACCTGCTGGACCGCCTGGCGAACGATCCGGAGATTGGGCTTTCCCGGGAGGAAATTGACGCGGCCGTTGATGTCCGGCTGTTTATCGGAAGGTCCGTATCACAGGTAGAGCATTTCGTGCGGGAGTGGATTGATCCGGTGCTCGCCCGGTACCCCGAAGCGGATACCCTGGAATCATCGGTATCCGTGTAAGATGGATACCCAGACCCGAACAGCCGTAATCTTCAATCCGCGGGCCGCGCACGGCCGGACGGGAAAGCTTTACGCGAAAATCCGGTCCCAGGTGGAGGCCATCATTCCCGGAGCCGACTGGCGGGTTACCGAATATCCCGGGCATGCCACCCAGGCCACCCGAAGCGCGCTCTGGAGCGGATACAACCGCATCATCAGTGTCGGGGGAGATGGCACCCATTATGAAACGCTGAACGGTTTTTTTGACGGACAGCAACTGATCAATCCAAACACCGCCCTGGCGATCCTGCCGTTTGGCACCGGCTCTGACCTCGCCAGATCTTTGGGCATTCCCCGTAAATGGGCATCCCTGCCGGTAATTCCGCAGGGGCGGGTCGTGCCGCTGGATGTGGTTCGGGTTACCTGCGTGGACTGGAAAGGCATGCCGTTCACCTGCCACCTGCTGAATACCAGCCGGGTCGGCATCGGCGGCGAAGTGGTCTGGCGGGTCAACCGGAAAACCAAAGTTTGGGGCGGTTTTTTCACCTATCTGCGCGGTTCCATTGAAGCGCTGTTTTCCTACACCAGCCGTCCCATGCAAATCAGGATTAACGAAAATATTTTTGAAGATATTTACCTGGAAATCATCCTGGCCAACGGCCGGTTTGACGGAGGCGGCATGAAAGTCGCTCCGAGAGCACGCATGGATGACGGCCAGCTGGATATTTATCTGATTCGCCCCGTGTCGCTGGTGGACGCGCTGACCAGTTTCCGGCTGCTGTACCAGGGCCGTCTGGATGCGCGCCCCGACGTGGTCACCTTCCTGCGCGGCAGCCAAGTGGCCATAACCGCCGCGGAACCGGTGAAAATCAACGTGGACGGAGAATCTCCCGGCACCACTCCCGTAACTTTTGATGTGCTCCCCCGTATCCTGCCGGTTGTGGTAGGCCCTGGCTTTCAGCCGCAGTCCTGAGGGCATTTTTAAAACCGTATGACTATTTTATTCCGAAAAAATTTCCTGAAAATCGCATAGTATTGCTTGAAAAATCCGCAATTTCCGTATATACTACTAACACCGAAGGCAACATGTATTTCTTGATTCAAAATGAAATATGTGGTAACCTCTCTGCAGGAACAGGAGAAAAACCATGAGCCGTGAGGATGCGGTCCAGCTGATTGAATCCATCGCTGAAGCCCTGGTATTCGCCGATCCCGCAGACCTGCCCGCTCTGGCGGCTATCCATACACAACTGGAAAATCTAAAAAAAGAAGCTGAAAACGCCGGACTGGATCAGACCGCCATCCATCTCCGCGATTCAGCTGATACGGTAGAGAAAATTGTCCTGGGAGAAGTCGCGGATCCCGCGGCTGCCCTGAGCCGAATCGGCCAGACCATCGGAAACATACAACGAATTTTACGAGACGGACTCCCGGAAGACGCCGTGTTCGGTGACACTTCCGGAACAACCGCCCCCCTTTCCGCGGACCGTCAGCAGTGGCATTATGAGCGCCCCGCTTACGTGGATGACGCCATTCTCACCGAATTTTTGACTCGGCAGGATACCGAGCTGACAGAACTGGAATCCGATATCCTGGCCATTGAACAGAAGGGTACGCCGGAATTCATGGCGGACCTGAAACGGCGGTTTCACACGCTGAAAGGCGAGTCCGGCCTGTTGGGGTTTCCGGACATAGAAAAGCTGTGCCACGCCGCTGAAGATCTTCTTGCCGAGGGACAAAAACCTGAAATTGATCTGCTGCTCGAGGTGAAAGACTGGATACGCCGGGCGCTGGATGCCGTAATGGGACGGGGCGAGTATCCTGAATCCCCGGATCACCTGCTGGCCAGACTGCGGGGAATCGAGTCCAAACCTACTGCTCCAACCCCCGCCGCATCTTCTCCGGCACCACAGCCCGCCAGGGATGACGAATCTCTCGCCGAAGACAAAGCTCCAGTTTCCAAACCGTTAACTGGAGACCCTGACCTGATTAAAGATTTCATCGTTGAAGCCGGTGAACATCTTGAGGCGGCCGATTTGCATCTGCTGGAACTGGAAAGCGATCCCAACAACGCGGATGCCATCAATGCCGTATTCCGCGCATTCCATACCATAAAAGGGGTAGCCGGTTTTCTGGCGCTCGAGGATATACAGACCCTGGCGCACCAGGCGGAAAACCTGCTGGACCAGGTTCGAAAAGGGGCCGTGGAGATGCGGGGCAGCGTAGTCGACGCCGCTTTTGAAAGCGTCGACATGCTGAAAAACATGATCGCCATGGTTCAGACGGCCCTTGGCGGAGACGGCGGGCTGGTCCAGCCGCCCGGCATGCCTGCGCTGCTGAAACGGCTGAAGGCTGCGGCAGAAGGACGGGCGGTTCAGGACTCCGGTGAAATTACCGCCGCCGGAGATGCCCCTCTGCTGGGAGACCTGCTGGTCGCGCAGGGCATTGCCGACAAAGAATCAGTGGAACGCGCCCTGGCCAAACAGAAAAGCGCTCCCCCGCCCAAACTGGGTGAAGTACTCCAGCGGGAAGCGCTGGCCTCAAGCCAGGATATTAAGGCAGCGCTTTCATTCCAGGAAAATGAAGCGCAGGGCAAAAAAATCGGCGAAGTGCTGGTGGAGATGGGACGTCTTTCGCCGGAAGATGTGGAAAAGGCGGCCCGCAAGCAGCAGGAGCTTGCCCAGCAGCCGCCCAAGTTAGGGGAAATCCTTGTAGCTTCCGGCGAGGCGCGCGCCAAAGATGTGGCCCAGGCGCTGCGCAGCCAGCAGCAGGCTCTTAAAGGAGGGGGCGGAGGTGAACCCGTTCAGGTCCGGGAGGCCGTCAAGGTAGACGCAGACCGCCTGGACCACCTGCTGGACATGATCGGAGAGCTGGTCATCGCCGAATCCATGGTCATACAGAGTGAGGACCTTCGAAGCGTATCATCCGCCGCACTGACCAGGCACCTGACCCAGCTGGATAAGATTACCCGTGAACTTCAGGAAATGGCCATGTCCCTGCGGATGGTGCCCATTCGGACTACCTTCCAGAAGATGGCCCGACTGGTGCGGGACCTGTCCAAAAAAACCGGGAAACCGGTGGAATTTTCCATGTCAGGGGAAGACACGGAACTGGACAAAACCGTAGTGGACAAAATCGGGGATCCGCTGGTGCACATGGTGCGCAACGCGGTGGACCACGGGCTGGAAGACACCGTGGAAGAACGCCTGGCCAAAGGAAAACCCGCGGCAGGCACCGTCCATCTTTCCGCGTTCCACGAGGGAGGCAATATCCATATTCAGGTGCGCGATGACGGCCGGGGGCTGAACAAAGAAGCCATTCTGCGCAAAGCGATTGAACGGGGACTGGTCCGGGACGGCGAACCCCTTTCAGAGCGGGATATCTATAACCTGATTTTCCAGCCGGGCTTCTCGACCGCAAAACAGGTCACCGAAGTCTCAGGCCGGGGTGTCGGCATGGACGTGGTTAAAAGGAATATTGAGTCCCTGCGCGGCCAGGTGCTCATTGAATCCACCCCGGGACAGGGATCCGTGTTTACGATTATTCTTCCGCTTACCCTGGCCATCATTGATGGGATGGTTGTGCGCGTAGGCCCCCAGCGTTACATTCTGCCCACCCTGTCCATCGTCCAGTCCATCCATCCGGACAAAAAAGACCTCAACACAGTCGTCGGAACCGGCGAGACTCTGAAAGTTCACGGGGACCTGCTGCCATTGTTCCGGCTTAAACAGGTGTTTAACCTGTCGGATGGGGTGGACGAATACGTTGACGGCACTGTTATCGTAGTGGAAAAAGACGGCAAACGCGCCGGTCTGCTGGTGGACGAAATCCTCGGTCAGCAGCAGATCGTGATCAAATCCCTGGGCGAAGGACTGCAGGGGATTCCCGGCATCGCGGGAGGCGCGATTATGCCTGACGGGCTGGTAGGGCTGATTCTGGACGTAGGCGGCATCATGCGCCTGGCCACTGGCACGTGACAGCGGGCAGGCCTGATTTTTAAATTGGAGGACACGCGGTGAAAGTCGAGTACATCAATCCTTTTATTGAAAGCACATATGATCTGTTCAGCACCATGCTGAACTCCAAGGCGACGCGCGGCAACGTTGCCCTGGCCAAGGACTTTACCAACCCCCGCGATATCATGGGGCTGATCGGCCTCAGCGGCGTGGCCAGGGGTATGGTTGCTTTGTCCTTTCCCGTAAAGACCGCGCTGAATATGGTTAACCGCCTGCTGGGCATGGAGCTGCATGTCGTGGACGATACCGTATCGGATGCCATCGCGGAAATGGTCAATATCGTGGCGGGCGGCGCCAAAGCGCGCCTGAGCGGCAATGAGGGGCCGCCCATCGACCTCAGCCTTCCCACGGTGGTGCGCGGAGGCGATTTCAACGTGGATTACCCTTCGGGATCCGTATGGCTGGAGGTACCGTTCGACAGCGAACTGGGTCCATTCACGCTGCGCGTCACTTTTGAACCTCAAAAGAAGCAGTAAAATAAACCGCACGTTCAACATGGAGGAAACAGCCTATGCGAGCACTGGTAGTGGATGATTCGGCGGTGATGCGCAAGGTACTCACCGGCGCCCTGAACCGCGCGGACATCATGGAGGTAGACCAGGCGGGCGACGGGCAGGAAGCCGTAAACGCGGTCCAGCAAAAAGATTACGACCTGATTCTTATGGACTGGAATATGCCGAATATGCTGGGGATCGACGCGGTCAAGGCCATCCGCGCCCTGGGCAAGAAAACCCCGATCATCATGGTTACTACCGAAGCGGAAAAAAGCCGGGTACTGGACGCCCTGAAGGCGGGCGCCAACAATTACGTGA
>JAKOTZ010000242.1 GCA_029776995.1 Candidatus Hydrogenedentota bacterium | reverse complement strand
ATTACGGTGGACAACGGCGTCAGCTCCCTGGAAGCGGCCCGCCGAGCCCGGGAGCTGGGCATCAGCCTGATCGTCACGGACCACCACAAGCCCGAAGCGGACCTGCCGGATGCGGACGCGGTCATCAACCCGCAGCGGGAATCCGAGGACCACCCTGGCAGATACCTCTGCGGCGCTGGCGTAGCGTTCAAGTTGAGCTCCGCGCTCAATGGGACCCCTAACGACCTGGACCTTGCGGCGCTGGGAACCATCGCCGATATCGTTCCGCTGCGGGGAGAAAATCGGGCCATTGCCGCGCTGGGCCTGCGGCATATGCAGCAGCATCAGCGGGTCGGTCTGCGGGTGCTGGCGCGGGTGGCGAACTGCCCGATCGAGTCGATTTCCAGCGAGCATATCGGCTATGCCCTGGGCCCGCGCCTCAACGCGGCAGGCCGTATTGAGGACGCGCGCACGGCCCTGCGGCTGCTGATGAGCGAGGATGAAAACGAAGCTTCACGGCTGGCCAAACTGCTGGACGAGACGAACCGCCAGCGGCAGGATATCGAGCTGGCCGTATATCAGGACGCGGTGCAGGAAATTGACGCGTGGGTTCAGCCGGACCAGTGCTCGATTGTGGTGGCGCGGCTCAGCTGGCATCCGGGGGTCATCGGCATTGTCGCGTCCCGACTGCTTCAGTATTACCAGCGGCCGGTCTTTGTGCTCAGCATCGATGAGGCCGGCCTGGTGCGGGGATCCGGACGCAGCGGCCCAAATTTTGACCTCATGAGCGCGCTCAACACCTGCGCGGACCTGTTCGAAAAATATGGCGGGCACCGGGCCGCCGCGGGCCTGACCATGAGGGCGGAACAGATAGACGAATTCCGGGATCGTTTTGAGCGCGCCGCGCGGGAACAATTCGGCGGATCTCCCAAGCCCGTGCCGCTGCAAATCGACGCGATTTCCGGTATGTCGCTGCTGGCGCCCTCCCTGATCGCGGAAATCAATCAGCTTCGGCCTTTCGGTGAAGGAAACCGCCAGCCCGTGCTGGCTGTTTTTGGCGTTCGTATCGTTCCCGGATCCGTCAAAGTGTTCAAGGATGCCCACGTGGCCATGCGGCTCAGCCAGGATGGCGCGGTGTGCTCAGCGATCTGGTTTGACGGCGCCAAAACATTTTGGCAGCGGGAAATGCCCGCCGAAGTAGATGTTGCCTTTATTCCGGAATCCAGCACCCACCCCAGCGACACGCCTGTCCGCATGAAAATCGTCGATCTCCGCCCGGCCGAGCCGGTCCCCGAAAGCTGATTTCCATCAGCCTTTTGCCCAGCGCCTACCGGTGGCGGAACGCTCCATACCACTGGCTACCCCCGTGGTCGAGGTGAAGCACGTACATGCCCTTCAACCGGGTTTCAAAGCCGTACTTCCAGGTAACATCCCGCCCGAAATGCCAGTCGGAACTCTCAAAATGATCCAGTTCGTGGTATTTAACCCGCTGCAGGATTTCGCGGCGCACGCACTGGAAGAATCCGATGGGCGTACCGTCGCTTTCACGGATCCGCAGCTCCCCGGGGCCGGCCAGCAGCTGTTCATGGCATTCCCACGGCCGGATCTCGCCCATGAGTATCGCCGCCGTCGTTTTGGGATCCAGCATTTTGCGCCCTTCCGGCGCCACATGGAAGGCCTGGGGTCCCAGCGCTTCTATCGCGGCCAGCAGATCCGGAGGCGCGACAATGTCCGCGTCCATGAGGGCGGCCCATTTCCCGGCGGCCAGTTTCGCGGCTTCGTTGATCATGAAGCCTTTGGCCTTCACGCATCCCGGCGGCATGGGCAGGCGTACCCAGCGCACCCAGGGATACAGCATTTCCATGGAGTCCAGCACATCATCCGTGGCATCGACCCCGGGAACGTAAGCCACGATCACTTCCAGGGCACCCTCCGGAAGCCCCCGCTGATGGGCCAGCGAACTCAGCGCGACCTGCAGGCGCCTTGAGAACCGGGTGCAGACCACAATGACTGAAAACAGCTTCTGACCAGGATCAGGAGGCGGACTGTCGGCATGTTCCCACACCTGAACAGACTGCGTGAAAATCATGCCGTCAATGTTGTGCAGGCAGATCCTGGGTTCACAGCAGTCGGGCAGCCGTTCCGGCACGGCCCGGTTTCCCTCCAGCGGCACCGGCAGCAGCGACTGGTCATCCCGCAGCAGCACAAAAGACCCGTCTTTGTCCACGTGCAGGGTGATCCGGTGGGAATAATCCACCATCGGAACCAGCAGCCGCGCGTGGCGGCCGAACGCGAACCCGGCATATTCGGCGACCCCGCCGCCCAGCATATAGGATACGGTAAACGGCGGCTGAAGCCGGCCCAGCGGGGTGCTGGTCTGCTCGCACAGGGAGAATGAAGTCCACCGCACCGCGCCGGGCATGTGCAGGGAGTATACCCCTTCCACCGTGTAATCCTGTTCGCTCAGGGCGCGGGTGGGCGGGCATCGCCGCAGAATATCCCGCGCGGTTTCCGCCAGCCGGTCCCGAGCCTTCAGCTGCGCAAGCCGTTCACGGTCTACCGGATCCAGCGTTTCTTCCAGTTCCGGAGCAGCCCCCGCCCATGCCAGCAGTTCCCCTTCGATCGCTTCCGGCGAAAAATCGGCGCACGCCGCGGCAAACGCCGGCGTAACCCGGTCACAGACCATGCGGTAGGCGCACTTCCCGCATACGGGACCTTTTTCCGCCTCCTGCTTCCGCCGGTATTGTTCCAGCGCGGCGTCCCATTCTTCGGGCGTTCGAGGGGGCGGACGGAAACGCCTTTTCAGCGGACCCAGCCGCCGGGCCAGTTTGTGGTACATCCAGACCCGTATATAGAGCCTGGGGTAATCCAGCAGCCAGGGGAAAAGGGCCGCGTCTATCCCCTGGTGGAGCGATACGCCCCGGGAAAGCATATTTTCCAGGACGGCGTCAATTCTCCCGGGGTGGTGCCGAAACAACTGTTCCGCCAGCACGCGGGACGGGGCGTTGTAATCCCGGCAGTCCCGCCGGCGCTGCAGGTCATGCTGCACGCAGTCCCGCAACGGTTCTGGTACCGCGCAAAACGGCACATCCCGGAGAATCAGGGGCAGGCCGGCATCCCGCAAAGCGCCCGCGGTTTCCCGCCATGATTTCCACCAGCCCGGCGCGGGCCGGACCGGATCCGTGAAAGGATCCGCAAGAAACGCGGTCACTGCCGACAATCGCTCACGAAACCGGGAAAGTAGCTTTACCAGAGCGTCCGCATCTCCGGAGATGATTTCCGGATTCAACCAGAGCCGAACCAGCAGCCCAGCGTCCGCCGCCGCATCCAGCCACGGTTCCAGATGATTTCCGGAAAATGAGCCGGGAACCAGGCCAAGGTCCGGCATGCCATAGCGGGCTGCCCAGGCTTTGAGCTGAGGCGGCGGCGCCCCATCCGGGTTCAGCCGCAGCGAGGGCCGAATGCCGTCCGCAGCGCACCACTCGAAAACCGCCTCGATAAAGCGCAGGTGCTCGGGCAGCGCCAGCAGGTCGAGCTTGGGGGTGGTGTACAGGTTTCGGTGCGCCCGGATCCAGCGCTGCACCGTGATCAGCGGCAGCGTTTCTCCCGCGCGGTTGTACAGGCAGACCAGCCCTCTTGCCGAAGGAAGATTCCACTTCGGTCCGCGAACCTGACTCCCGGCGGCATCCCCGACCCCCGACGCCACGGGACTTTCCTGTCCCGCGAGCGTCGTCATAGGGCCCAGTCACGATCCTCCGGATATACCACTTTCCACTGATCCCGGATGAAGTATTTCGGATCGTCCGTGGGCGGCACGTCTGTTATGGGCTGCGCCTCATCCGTGCCGAAAAATTCCACGTAATCGCCGTGGAACCCGTCGCAGATTTCCCGAACATGACAGCCCGCGCACGCTTCCGAATACTTGTAGTGGCAATCCGCGGCCGCCCGGACTTTGGCTTCGTCCTGGTACATCAGCTCCGCGGTTTTAATTTTCTGCTGCAGCGTGGAAAGCATGTGCTGGGCCTTCAGCGCCGCTCCGTACAGCACGGGATGTTTCTCAAAGGCGTCGCGCACCTGGTGCGGATTTTTGCCGTACACCCGCCGGGCGAACGCGCCGATCTTCAGCGGCGGGGAAGGGTTGCCGTCCCGCATCATCTGGGGCTGCTTCATTGTCCACAGCCAGCTCTGGTAATCCCATTCGTGGATGTCGTAGGACAGCTGCTGGAAATTGTAGAAATTTTTCCGGTGCCGGGGTTCGGCCATGCAGATCGGAAGGTAACGCACATTGACCTCGATCCCGGCTTCCTCCAGCATGTCAATTGCTTCGGTCAGATGCGGCTTGATTTCCGAGTATTTCGCCACGGTATCCGCGCGCCGGTGGCCGGTATGCTGGTCATTGAAGGGGTTGAACGCGATGTAATTCACGGCGAGCGCGCCATAGCGGATGGCGTGTTCAGCGACCTCGGTCAGAATCGGCACCACGGGTTTTGACATGGTGCAGTTGATGCGGAAGGGAAAGTCTGCCTGGCGCATGTTTTCAAGGGCCGCCGTGATTTTGTCGTAGGCGCTCTTGACGCCCACCACTTCATCATGAATATCCCTTACGCCGTGCAGGCTCACGAGAAAATCACGCAGCCCCGCGTTCCTGTATTTTTCCACCATGCCCGGCCTGGCCAGCATCAGGCCGTTGGTGATCAGCGTGGGGATCAGGCCGATCTGCCTGCAGTGTCCTATCAGCTCGAATATATCTTTGTACACGGTGGGCTCGCCGCCCTGGATATCAATGGCCCGGCAGTCGTACAGATACCGCAGCGTGCTGGTTATCTGTTTGGCCTTTTCCAGGCTCATGAAGGCGTGTTCCGGGTGTTTGTGATCCAGAATCCGGTCGATGAAGTAACAGAAGTAACAGCGTTGGTTGCAGGTCTGCCCCAGCCACATCACGGCGCGCTTCGACAGCACGCGTTTACGGGTCCATACGTAACCGGCCTGTTCCAGCCGTTCATGGGCGGGGGTGGATACCCAGCCCAGCGTCTGCTTCACGGCAAGGCTTGCGGTTTCAGCGCTCATCAGATTCTCCTGAAAATGATCCCACCGGAAGATCCCCGGTTGCTTCCACGCGAATGAGACCGGAAAACAGGCAGTGCCGGCCCGGCCCGAAAACCAGCCGGCCGCCATCACCGGTCCGCAAAAACTGTAACAC
>JAKOTZ010000240.1 GCA_029776995.1 Candidatus Hydrogenedentota bacterium | reverse complement strand
GAAAAACTCCGGCAGCGGGCCGTCCGCATCGTTGCCGAACTGTGCGCCACAGACCCCAAGACCGCCCGGACAACCCTGGAACATTCCGGCTGGTCCGTGCCGGTGGCTGTGGTGATGCTTACCCGGAATATCCGGGATCCCGAGCAGGCACGCGCCCTGCTGGAGCGCGCGGAGGGACGGATCCGGGACGCCCTGGCGGACAATGCGGGGGGAGATACCAAAGGCTGACCGCAGGCGTTACTTCTTTCCCGCTGTAACGAGATAACCGCCGGGACTGTCCCGCAGTATTTCCGGTTGCATCCCGATGTCTTTCAGCATGCGTCCGAGCTCAGCCGGTTCCGGCAGTTCATGGCCGCCGACCACGCCGCCGGTGTCCCGGTGATGTCGGTTGATTACTTCCCGCGGCTCGCTGTGGCATACCACCAGGGCGCCGCCGGGACGAATCACCCGCGCCATCTCTCGCAGGGCCAGGGAAAGCTCATCGAAATGGGGCAGGCAACTGTTGCAGATAACTGTCCCGAATGTCGCGTCCCGAAAAGGCATCCGGTGCGCGTCCGCGGCAACCCTCGCGGGACGTTCAGGACGCGCACAGGCCAGCATCCGGGTGGAAATGTCCATGGCCACCACCTCGTTCAGCGGCACCCCTGTCCGACGCAGCACCCCCCACATTACGCCCGTTCCCGAGCCTGCATCCAATACCGGCGGACGCCAGCGAATACCGCTCAACAGCGCCTCCAGGCGGGACTCATGGCCGGAATCAATTATGCTGTCCCACCTTGACGCGAGCTCATCAAAAAAACGGCGCACCGATATCCGGGTCCGGCTGATTACATGGGAGGCGTCGTCCATTGCAGCATCCTCTTCCGGGGAGAAAACGCCAGGCTGGCCGCGAACACGCCGGTAGACACCAGCACGATCGTGGCGCCGGCCGGCAGGGAAAAATACCAGGAAAGCGCCAGCCCCGCCCAGCAGCACCCCACACCGATCACGGCGGCCGCCATCAGGGCCGCGCGCAATCTCCGGCACCACTGCAGCGCCGCCGCGGCCGGATTCACCACAAGACTGAACACCAGCAACCCGCCAATGGACGGCAGTGTAACGGACATCACTACGCCAAGCAACGCCAAAATGCCATAAAAAACGGCCGTGTCCGGCACGCCCGTCGCGCGCGCCACTTCCCGGTGACACGCCACAGACTGAGTTTCCTTGAAAAAAACCATGATCACCGCGGCCACAGCAGCCGATGTCAGCGCCAGCAATCCCACCTCCGCGCCGGAAACCGTCAGAATATTGCCCCACAGCAGCCCCAGCGCCTCTTCGCGATGGGCGGGCAGCAGCCCAATAAACAGGAACGCCAGCCCCATCATAAGTGAAAAGAGAATGCCGATTGCCGTATCCGGTCCCACCTCGCCGCGGTCTGCCAACGGTCCCACGGCGGCAGCGGTAAGCAGGCTGAACGCGACGGCTCCCAACACCGGATGCAACCCGATAAACAGCCCGAAAAGCGCTCCGGCGAAGGCGCCGTGGGACAGGCATACCCCTAAAAAGGATAACCGCATCGTCACGATATACACGCCGGCTACCGCGCAGAGCCCGCCGCCAAACAGTCCTGCCAGCACCGCCCGCAGAAGGTACCCGTATGGCAACAGCATTTCCGGCATCAGCGCGTTCATCCGCGGCTCCATTCCTGAGGCCAGGACGCCGAACTCCCCCCGGTGACCGTTGCCGGCCCAAAGGGCAGCCCCTCTTCCGCGTACAGCTCTTCCAGGAGCTCAGCGGACAGCATCAGCGATCGAGGCCCCGCGCCAAACAGCCTCCCCTGTTTCAGCGTAATCACCCGGCGACAGGCCGCCGGTAACATCCACGGATCATGGGTCACGCACAAAATGGCCGCCCCGGTAAGGCTGGGCAGCTCCGCCAGCAGCGACACCAGGTCCTGCCGGGCGGCTGGATCCACGGAGGCCGTCGGTTCGTCCAGCAGCAGGATATCCGGCTCCTGCGCAAGCGCGCGGGCAATGGCCACCCGCTGAAGCTCGCCGCCCGATAGGGAACCCAAGGGACGCCGCGCCAGCTTTTCGATCCCCGTATCGGCCATGGCTCGCCGGGCAATTTCCCGGTCTTCTCTGTGCAGGCGGAATCCCAACCCCCTTCTTCCCGCCCTGCCCAACAATACGGACTCAAACACCAGTATCGGCGCCAGCGGATTAAACCGCTGGGACTGGGCCACTAAACCAATCTGCCGGCGCAGGCGTATTCCATGGAGCCAGCGCGCGGGATCCTTTCCAAGTACTGAAACCCGGCCCGCTGTCGGAGAAATCAGCCCATTAATCACGCCCAGCAGCGTGCTTTTACCGGCGCCGTTGGGACCAATAATCCCCACGAATTCCCCGGCGCCAACGTCCAGACTGATATCACGCAGGACAGGTTTCCCTCCACGGACGACAATCACGCCGTCCAAGCGGATCACGGGGTCGGTGTTTGCGGCACACATGAGGTCATTATATCTTTGTAACCGGAGAAATCCGCACCCTGATGGCCCAGGGCTTCGGCCAGCCGGCGGAGATTTTCCGCAATCGTCTCTTCCCAACGGTCAGCCCCGGGAAACGCGCCGGGGAAATTGGACCACACCACCCGCGGAACCGACAGATCTTCCGCAAACCGCGCGCCGATACGGTCGTCGCCACTTTGCAGATTATCGACCACCACCCGGACACCCGCGCCACGGGCTGACTCAATGAGCCGGAAGGGCTCATCCGCCCCCATGGATTCGGCCCGGCCGAACACGGCCACCGCACGCAGACCGGCCCACTGGACACAGGGTTCCTGCATAACCTGGCACAACACAGGCATTCCTGCCAGGCCGTATTCCCGTGTTTTTTCCTGGAACCATGCGCCTATCCGCCGGACTTCTTCCACCCGTTTCCGGGCCCGTTCCCGCAGCATCTCCGGATTCGGGATCCGCCCGACCAGCGCGGCCGAGGTCTGTTCCACCCCCGCGGCCAGTACTTCGGGGACCATCCAGTTGCCGGGGACATCCACCACGACCGTATCCCGGACCCCTGCGGCATCAATCGCCCGTTTCAGGTTGGCCAGCTGCTGCTGCCAAGGGTGAATGAGCAGTATCCGGCTGGACGCCAGGGCAACAATCTCCGCGGGACTGACGTCGAAGTGGCCGGGGCATTGCGCAGGCGGAACCAGCGTCACCACCTGCGCCGAAGGAAATCCCAGGTCTCGAAGCACCTCACGAAGATGTGAACTGCCCGCGCCCAGGATGACGGACTGGCCTGCCTCACCGGCCGACCATACCGCGCAAAACAGCACGATGATACAGACGATCAACGCCGACCTGGCTGATGGGGACCACCATCCTTGCACTGGGAATTCCTTCTTTTCCAAGCCTTAACAGACGCCGCGGAACAACACGTCAGTACAGGCCAAAATGTCCGTTTTCCCGCATGATTCCCGCATCATTCAGCACGGGAAACTGCGTTGGAAACCGGATAAACTCCACATGTCCGTCCATGTAGGCAACATTGCAGCCACCCGGAACATGATTGAACGTCGCAATGCCGGCCGTGGCGGATGATTCAGACGGATTGCCGAAGGTATCCCACTGCACCGGAATGATGCTCTGGGCCTTGCTGGACGCCGCGGGATTATTGATATCCGTAATCAGAAACCGTTCGATCCCCTCCCGCAGCCGCAGCACTTTGTCTCCTCCCGCGGTGCCGGTTGCGACTGACGCGTTAACCATGGGGGGCCACTGTCCGCCCGTAAGGCTCAGATCCTGCGTGTAGTCTTTGATTCGCACCGGGGTGGTAATGCCGCTGATGGTGACCTGGGCCGAGAAAGGCAGCGCGCCCATGGCGCCCCACATGCCGTAGAACTCGCCGATATTGGTCATTACATACCCCTTGTAGTAATAGGAGCGTCCGAGCCACGCGCTGAGGTAGTAATTTTCGGAAACCTTGTCTCCCGCAGTCCGGGCCGTTTCAATCCACTGGTCAAAATCCCCCGTATCGGGCAGGCGGGTGGCCACATACTGGCCCGCGGCGTCAATCCCCGGATCCGAGGGGCAGAGGGCTGCGTTAAGGTCGCTGAGATACTCCGGATAAACTGCTTCAGCGGAAGGCGAGGAAAACAGCGTCATCCCGTTCATGAAAGGATTCGCGAAGGGCGCGCAGGGCGGAAACGCGCCGCCGTGTTCTCCTGAATACATCTTGAACACCAGGCCGAACTGTTTGAGGTTGTTCTGGCAGGAAGCGCGCCGGGCCGCTTCCCGGGCGCGGGCAAGGGCAGGCAACAGGATCGCCGCCAGAATACCGATGATGGCAATAACCACGAGCAGCTCGATAAGGGTAAAACCGCGATGTGGGCGAAGAGTCGGGATATTCATATGACATCTCCTTGGGGTTGGTAATATTTTTTATAAAAAAATAATATCACAGGCGCGGGCATTGTTCCAATTTTTTGTAATGTAATGGTCTGCTTAACGCGTTGCCGCAAATCCCTCTGTATGGGCACATGCCAACCGAAAATATCACTTCATAACCCTGCGCATGAATGCCTCTGCGAGAAGCTCTCTTAAAAAATCGCGTGTCTCCCGGATTCAACAGATACGGATACTCCATCAGTCATTGACTGACCCGCTGCCTGCACGTATACTTATAGGCATTGGGTCGCCGGAGTTGGGCGAGTGGTGAAACTGGCAGACACGACGGACTTAAAATCCGTTGGCCCAAACGGCCGTGAGGGTTCGATTCCCTCCTCGCCCACTTGACTTTTTCCCAGGGAGCGCGGCTGCTCTCCCGGCTGGAGCCCGGGGACGAATGCAAACACATACGGGAGGATTCTGACGCGAATGAATACAACAAGAATGCAGCAACTGGTCAGCGATTTTAAGAATGTCCGGGTGCTGGCCATCGGCGATATTTATCTGGATGAAAATGTCTTCGGCCGGGTTACGGAGGTGAGTCTGGAAGCGCCCATTCCCGTGTTCGAAGTGCTGGAACGCAGGTACAACCCCGGGGCGGCAGGCAATGCCGCCTGCAATGCCGCGTCCCTGGGCGGCCGGGTGACCATGGTGGGCGTCATTGGACAGGACGCCAACGGCGACATTGTCCGGCGCGAATTTGAAAAACGCGGCGTGGACACCTCCGGCATTGTGGTGGCCGATGACCGTCCCACCAACACCTACGGAAAACTCAAAGCGGGTGGGCACAACGCGCCGATCCAGGAGGTGCTCCGCACCGACACGCCCCGTCCCCGAATGATCTCCGGCGCCCTGGAAGAGGCCGTGATCAAAAAAATACGCCAGATTGCCCCTGAAGTGGACGCTATCCTGATCGGGGACCAGGTCTCCGCGACCATTTCCGACGGCGTATACGCCGCCCTGATGGAATGTGCCCGGAAATACAACCTGGTGACCGTGGCAGATTCGCGGGCCCGGGCCGGCTACTTCAAAGGGGTGGACATCATCAAACCCAACGACCGGGAAGCGGGCCTGGCCGCGGGCATTGAAGTCAAGGACGAGGCAACCCTGATCCAGGCGGGACGGTTCCTGCTGGAACGGGCTAAAAACGTGATCATTACCCGCGGCCCGGATGGCATGACGCTGTTCAGCCGGGACGGAACAGTTGAACACGTGCCCATACGTCCGGTCCGGGCGGTTGACGTAACCGGGGCGGGAGACACGGCCGCGGCCACTATGGTGCTGGCCCTTGCCCGCGGCGCCTCCCTGCGGGAAATCGCGGAACTGGCCAACGCGGCCGCCGGCATTGCGGTGACCCAGCCGGGGGTCGTAACGGTCTCTAACGAAGAGTTGCTGGCGGCGCTGGGCGGACCGGAAGGGCCGGACAAACTGAAATCGCCCGAACAGCTGAAGATTCTGGTAGACCGGCTGAGGCGTGACGGCAAGAAAGTGGTCTGGACCAACGGCTGCTTCGACATTCTACATGCCGGGCACATCACCTACCTGATGCGGGCCCGGCAGGAAGGGGACGTGCTGGTGGTCGGCATGAACACCGACGATTCGGTCCGGGCCATCAAGGGGCCTTCCCGTCCCGTGATCCCACAGGCTGACCGCGCCCTGGTGCTCTCCGCGCTGGAATGCGTGGACTACATCGTATTTTTTGACGAGCCAACGCCCATGCGCCTTCTGGATCTCCTGCGTCCGGACGTGTACGCGAAAGGCGGAGACTATACGCTGGATTCGCTGGTTCAGGAAGAGCGCAGGCTGGTGGAAAGTTACGGCGGTCGGATTGCGCTGATCCCCGGACAGGCAGGGCGCTCCACGACCGGGATCATCCAGCGCATTTCCGGCTCCTGATTTTCTCCTCCCGGCATAAACGCCGGAATGCAAACAGGGAAGATACCCGCACATGGCCAAGAAAAAAAAGGGAGGACGCGTTTCAGGCCCCGCTGACGCAGTCCGCCCTGACCATTCTGCCTCTACCGAGAAACTTTCCCCCTTCTCGGCATCTCTGGCTCTTCTCGCGGAAAGCTGGAAAGAACTCGCGATCCGTCTGGTGCTGGGCGCCTGGATGCTGGCGGTGGTACTGGCTCTGTGGCCTTACGTGAACAATCCCGCCACACCGATCAAGATGCTGCTGACCGGGCTGGCCGCCGTCATCATCACGGCACTGGTCTGCGTCAAAGGCCCACTGCCCCGATCCGACCTGCTGGTGGGGTTCGTACTGTGGCTGGTATGGCACGTATGGACAGCACTGCACGCCATGGATCCCATATATTCGCTGCGGTCCGTCACGCCTGAGGCATGCTGGGTTTTGCTGGGACTGGGCGCCATGGTCGCCGTGCGGCGAACCAGTCAGGGATGGAATCTGCTGTGCGTCTGGATTCTCGCGCTGGCCTGCTCCGCGCTGTACGCGGCCGCCCAGCGGTACGGCCTGGACCCTTTCCCCTGGGCTACCCGCAACGTGGAGGAATACCGCGCGCTGCCGGCCACCTTCGGCAACCCGAATTACGCCGCCCACGCGCTGATCACGGGGGTGGTTACCGCGGCCGCCCTGACAGCCCGGCGCTCCACGCGGTGGTTTGCCCTGTTATGCGCGCTGCCCATGCTGTGGCACCTGTGGGCCACCAGCATGCGTTCAGCCGCAATTGCCCTGGCAGCCACGGCAGCCATGTGGATGCTTTGGACGGGAACCTCTATCGTATCGCCCCAACGGCGGATTCCCGTGGCCATCGCCGCAGCGTGCGCTGCCGCAGGTGTCGGATTGATGGTGCTGATACTGGCCCATGATACCTTCTCCGAAGCCCTGACCCGGCGGGTAGCCCGTCAGGATTCGCTGGCCCTGCGGGTCAACGGATGGAAAGGCGCGGGGCAACTGATTACCGAACGTCCCGTCATCGGCCACGGCCCGGGCATGTATATCCGCCACGCGCCCTCCCGGTGGCAGGAATATGAAAAGCGATGGTACGCCCGATCCAACCAGCGCAACGCGCATGTACATAACGAATACCTCGAATTCGGGGTTGAACTGGGGCTGCCCGGCCTGCTGCTCCACCTGTGGCTGCTGCTTCGCCATCTGGGAGGATCCCTTGAACTTGCGGCCCGAAGCCGAACCGCGGACACGCGACGGTTTGGCCGGTTCGCCGGGCTGACCGTCCTGGCCATGATGGTGGACGGCCTGTTCGGATTCAACCTGCACCTGCCGGTTACCGGAGGGTTCTTTTTCGTATTGCTCGGCATGACTGAAGGGGTGCGGCTGGGCATACAACAGGAAAGGACATCCGCCACCCCGCAGCCGGATTCTCCCGTAACCAAACCCGGAAGATGGCGCCAGGTTCCCCGGTGGGCATGGCTGGTACTGGCCGTGGCGGCCCTGCGGGTGTGCTGGACCGATTACCAGTGCGACGCGACGCTGTTGCGCACCCGGGCGGTAGTGGAGCAGATGCAGAAAAATCAGGACCTCCCCAAACACATCCAGGACCAGCTGGAAAACACGTTGCGTCAGGCCATTGCGCGTTATCCCTGGGAATCAACCTTTCCCCAGCGCCTGGGATGGCTGATGCTGCAGCAGGGGCGGTTTGCCGAGGCGGACAGCGCCCTGGCGGATGCTGTCCGCCAGGAACCCTGGAATGTCCGGCTGTGGAGCATGCGCGCCCAGGCCATGAACGGCTGGGCCGCCCGGGCCGTCAACCAGGAACAGAACATCAGCCGCGGCAAGGCGCTGGCGCACCGGGCATGGCTGTACGGGAATTATGCGGAACTGCTGTGTGACCCCTATTCGGCAGCCCACGACACCCAGTGGCGCACCGCGCTGTTTTTCCTGGTGATCTCCTCGAATGATTCCCGCCTCAGCGACAGCCTGCCGTCGCTGAGGGAATTTTTTGTGGACCACACACGAAAAGCCCTGGCTTACGGCAGCAAAGATCCGGCCGCTGTGTGGGCCACCATCGCCGGGCAGATGGTCTCCTGGAATGATTTCGATCGGGGCGCTCCGAGCCTGGCCGCGGCCCTAGAGCTGGATCCGCATTCGACGGATGCCTGGCGCGTCGCTGCCGCCCTGAGCGAAAAAGGCCATGTTGGCGATATTATTGACGCCATTTTAAAGGGCCGCGCGATCCTGCGCCGGGATCTGCCCCGCAATGACCAGCTTTTCCTGGCCGCGAATGAGGCCTGTGTTCGGCATTTCAGCGCGGAAGGAAAAGATCCGGGCCTGGCCGGTGCCCTGTTCCAGGACGTCACCCGGGCCCTGCCGAATCGTCTGGAAGCCTGGGCACAGGTCCAGTATATTTCCAACAGCCCGAATGAAATACGCCGCCAGATCGCTGCGGCAGCGCGCCGTGCGACGGGCATTCATCCCCTGATCGCAGGAATAATTTCCGGAGATGCCGAAGCACTGTTCAGCCACCTGGAAAAGGAAATCGGCAACCGCGCGCTGATTGGCGCCGCAAACGGACAGGATAAACAGCTGAACTGGCTGCTGCCGCTGATTACGCCCATGGCCCAAAGCCCGGAACACCGTCTGGCGCTTGGACGCGCGCTGGTCCGCGCCGGGGATTACCAGGCCGCGGATCAGATCCTCGGACAGGCGCTTTCCGACGCCGCGAACCTTTCCGGAGCCACGCGGGGACTCCTGCTGGCCTACCGCGCCGCCGCGCTGCTCGCTGCGGGACGCACTGCCGAAGCGCTCCAGAACGCTTCGGAAGCTGTCCAAACCGCGCCAGGCGACGGGGAAGTCCTGCTGATTCTCGCCCGGTGTTACCGAACGGCCAACCGAACCGATGAGGCGTTGGCCGTATACAAGAAAGCGCTGGCAATCCTGCCCCAGGGGACGGAACTGTTCCAGGCGGCCAGCCGGGAATTCGGCGAGCTGGCCCGTCGGCAACCTGCCGCGCCGGGACAGCCCAGTGGAGTCAGGCCATGATGGACGAGACGCGAACCGAACAGGAATTTCCCCGCTTGAAAAAATTCCTGCGGCTTTTTTCCAGAGATTTACAGGAAGATTTTCCGGCAGAATCATCGGATATTCCCGCGGAAAAAGGGCTCTTCAACCATCCCGGATGGTTCGCGGCCGGAAGCATGGTGCCTGTACTGCTGCTGCTCTGGATGCTGTTCCGGCTGATTCCGGGCAGCCTGACCGTCAACGCTACTTCCTCCCTGCTCCATAAGGAAGCCCGGGCCGCCCGGGCCAGCGCGCTGCATGACATTGCCGCCCAGCGGTACGAGGAGGCCATGGCGATCGGATTCCGGCAGGCGGTTCAATATCGGTCCGTTCGCCTGGAATACGTTCAGGCGCTGATCGACGCGAAACATCGGGAAAAAGCGCGGGATTTCCTGGTCCCTCTGGCCGAAAGCGGTGATGCCGGCGTTTACGAACTGATCGCACTGGCGAACCTGATGCTGGAGTCGGGAGATACGGAAAACGCCCTGAAGTGGGCGCGGCAGGCTGCCGACCGGGCGGACCGGGAAAAACATCCCGCGGCGAAAGCGGCAGCCCTTGGCATTGAAGGCGGCGCGCTGCTGAGCCGGAGAGACATCGAAACAGCGCGGGAAAAGTTACAGGTATCGCTCAAGACTCAACCGTCTGGCGATGCGGCTGTCCGGATGGCCCGACTGCTGTACCAGGAAGGAAAAACGGCCGAAGCGCGGTCTTTGCTGCAGCGGTATTTGCTGGCGGGTGGCGGTCCCCTCAGCCGGGAAGCCCGCGACCTGCATCGAACCGCGCCGGCTGGAGAAAGGTCCGGCCTATGAACCGCACTCTCATGCTGAAAGTGGTTAACCCCCTGCTTGCGGTATCATTCCTCTCGCAGGCAGGGTCCGGGCTCTTCCATGGGGCGCTTTCCCATGAGGCGTTCGAAGTGGTACACGAGGGCGGCGGATACCTGCTGATTGCATTGGCACTGGCCCATGTCCTGCTGAACTGGCCATGGATTCGCGCCAACGTGATGGGCTATCTTAAACAGGAGCATTCCTCGGGAGCGTAACCACTCTGTCCGGTTCCGCTTCCGGAAAGGAGAGGTTATGACCGAGCAGCGATGCACTATTCCGGAGGTGGGAGAAAATCGTGAGGATCTGTTGCGGCGCATGGAGTCCTTCAGGGCCGGGGACGTCCGCTGGCGGGAAGGCCGGGTGTTCAGCCTGGTATATCAGTATTCGCCGGAACACACCGATTTCCTCAAGCAGGCGCATAACCTCTTTTTCTCGGAAAACGGCCTGAACCCTACTGCTTTCCGCAGTCTCCTGCGCATGGAACGTGAAACCATTGAGATGGCCGCGGACCTGTTCCACGGGGATGAGCAGGTCGCCGGATGCGTCACTTCGGGCGGAACGGAAAGCCTGCTGCTGGTAGTGCTGAATTACCGAAACCGCATGCGTAAACGCAGGCCGTGGATCCGCCGTCCGGAAATCGTGGCCCCCGAATCCGTGCACGTGGCAGTGATGAAAGCGTGTGAATACTTCGATGTGCGGCCGCGGCTGGCGCCCTGCGGGAAAGATTTTCGGGCCGACCCGGCCGCCATGGAGCGGGCCATCAACCGAAACACGATCGGGATAATCGTTTCCGCTCCCTGTTACCCCTACGGCACCCTGGACCCCGTGGCGGAAATCGCCGCCATCGCCGAACGGCGGGGCATTCCGTGCCATGTGGACGCCTGCCTGGGCGGATTCTTCCTGCCGTGGCTTCCCCACGCCGGCCGGGAAATTCCCCCCTTCGACTTCCGGGTGAAAGGCGTCTCATCCATTTCGGCAGACCTGCATAAATACGCTTACGCGGCCAAGGGCGCGTCGATACTGCTGTACCGGAACCGCGCCCTGCTGCGCCATCAGGTTTTCGCCGAGGTGAACTGGTGTGGCGGCGCCTACGGCGGGCTGACCCTGGCCGGAACCCGCCCGGGAGGACCCATCGCGGCAGCCTGGGCGGCCCTTCGGGCGGTCGGCAAACAGGGCTACATCGAAAACGCAAAAAAAGTGATGACCATCGCAGACCGGTTCCGTCAGGGCGTCGCATCCATCCCAGGGCTGCAGGTGCTCGGAGAGCCCGTCATGGGAGTCATGGCCATCGGATCCAATGAACCCGGGCTCTCCATATATGCCGTCGCGGACCAGATGGAAAAACAGGGCTGGCATATCGACCGGCTGCAGCGTCCCGAAGCCATTCACCTGATCCTGAACCCCGGACATGAAGCCATCGCGGATGCCTGGCTGGAGGATCTGCGGAAGGCCGTCGAGACGGTACGGGCCCGTCCTGAACTGGCCGGCGAAGGCAGCGCACCGCTGTACGGCCTCATGGCGCGGATGCCGGTCCGGGGCATTGTGCGAAGCAACCTCGAAAATCTGTTGCTGGACCTGTACGCGCCAGGACACAAAGAAGACGCAGAATCCGCCGACAGCCCGGAACCCGGCTCAGACCTGCCTGGTATCGTTCGGGCATGGTTCCGGTGGCGGGCCCGGCGCGCCGCCGGAAGGAAACAGCATGATTGAGGGCATGCTGATCGCCTTCGCTTTCGCACTGGGCGCGGGGGTTCAGGCCATCGCGGGATTCGGGTCGGCCCTTGTCGCCATGCCGGTGCTGGCGATGGCGCTGGGGCCCAGGCATGCCGCGCCGCTGATGGCCCTGGCGGGGGCTTCGGTAACGGTACTGGTCTTCTGGCAGAATCGGCGGGGCATGCGGTGGCGGGAAGCCCTCTGGCTGATGGCAGGTTGCGCGGTTGGAGTACCCATTGGCGCGATGGGGTTGCGCCTGTTGCCGGAGGGACCTATCCTGGGCGCCCTGGGCCTGCTCCTGCTGGGATACGTCGGTTTCAGCCTGTTCCATGCCACGGCCGCGGCACCCTCGGAAACGCCGGACACCCGTGGCGCCGGCGTTTCTTCATCCCCGGGTTGGCATACGCTGCGCGCCCGGGCAGCCGCCATTGCCGTAGGGTGCTGCGCGGGCATCCTTGGCGGAGCCTATACCACGGACGGTCCGCCCCTGGTCATGTACGGCGACCTGAAACGCTGGCCCCGCGAATCTTTCCGGGCCATCCTGCAGGCATGTTTTTTCTTCGACGGCACGCTGATTCTGCTGAGCCACGGGGCGTTCGGACTGATCACGGCCGATACGCTTCGGGGGCTGCTTTTCGCCCTGCCCGGCATGGCGGCAGGGCTGGCGGCTGGCACGTTTCTGGACCGGTACATTCCGCCGAAGGTATTCAGGGGCATTCTGCTGGGGTTGCTGACCCTGCTGGGGCTTGCGCTGCTCGGCCGCGGAATATACCTTGCGGCAAACGGCATGGGCCCGCATTAATTAATCTCCGAAAACTGCAGAAGCCGCAATTATTTGTATAATCCTTGTAATATTAATAAGTCTGATTTTTTGTTGCATTTTACGTCGCCTTTTAGTAAAATTAGCAGTAAGTAAAGGGAAGCGGTCATGTCAAAATTCTTTGTGCCCTTAACCATCATCGCCGGCGTGGTTACCGGCATCGCGGGGGGAGTTGGCTCTTATACCTTCGTATACGCGAAGGGCCTTTCCTACATGTCCAACGCGCCCGAGGTATGCGCCAACTGCCATGTGATGAAAGATTATCTGGACGCCTGGCAGAAGGGAAGCCACCACGCGGTGGCTGTATGCAATGACTGTCATACGCCCCACGATTTTTTCGGCAAATATCTGACCAAAGCGCTGAATGGCTGGCACCACTCCGTGGCATTCACGACAGGAAACTTTCCTGACAATATACAGATTACCCCACGGAACCGGGCGATCACGGAAGCGGCATGCCGATACTGTCATGAGCCGGTCGTCCAGCAGATCGACCGATTCGGGCACGGCCCGAATGCCCTGGACTGCATTCGGTGCCACGAGACCGTTGGCCACATGAAATAAAGGTTCAGCTACGGGAGAGATGTCATGGCAGAGACGGGACAGAACAGCACGACAAAATGGGCCGTTATCCTGCTGGTTACCGCAATCGTCGCGGCAGGGCTCACCTTTGGTGTTACCGCCCTCCTCGTCGACATATTCGAAAAACAGCAGGAGGCCAAAAATCCGTTTTACCGGGTGGTGGACCTGGATGACGACACGGAAGACCCTGCCATCTGGGGAAAGAATTTTCCGCTGCAATACGACCAGTACCTGAAAACCACGGATATGGTCAGAACGCGTTTCGGCGGCAGCGAGGCGCTTCCCCACACGCCGGATCCCTATGACCCGCGCATGGTGGTATCCCAGTCAAAAATTGAACTCGACCCGCGCCTGAAACGGATGTGGGCAGGCTATGCCTTCGCGATCGATTTCCGCGAGGAACGGGGACACGCCTACATGCTGGAAGACCAGACCTACACGCAGCGGCACAAAAAACCGCAGTTCGGCAACTGCCTGCACTGCCATGCCTCGGTTTACGTTCCCTACAAAAAAGCGGGAGACGGCGACATCATGAAGGGATTTGCCGAAGTGTGCAAACTGCCCTACGCGGAAGCCCGGAAACTCGTGGAGCACCCGGTTGCCTGCATCGACTGCCACGACCCCAAAACCATGCAGCTTCGCGTTACCCGTCCGGGATTCCTGGAAGGCATCAAGCATTACATGCAATTCGCGAAGGGCATTGAAAATTATGACCCCAACACGATGGCCACCCGCCAGGAAATGCGATCCTTCGTCTGCGGCCAGTGCCATGTCGAGTATTATTTCCGTACCGAGGACAAAAGACTGACCTATCCCTGGTTTAAAGGACTGCAGGCCGACCAGATTCTGGCCTATTACGACGAGATCGGCTTCAAAGACTGGACGCACGAGGAAACCGGCGCGCCCATGCTGAAAACCCAGCACCCGGAATTTGAACTGTGGAACCAGGGCACCCACGCGCGGGCCGGGGTGGCCTGCGCGGACTGCCACATGCCCTATATGCGGGTCGGCGCGATGAAAATCAGCGACCATCACGTCCGGAGTCCGCTGCTGAATATCAACAACGCCTGCCAGACCTGCCACAAAGTGCCGGAAAGCGAGCTGCTTGCCAGGGCGGAGCGGATACAGGAAAAAACCCACGCCATGCGTGAAGTGACCATGGACGCCCTCATGACGCTGATTGACAGCATCAAGTCGGCCCAGGCCTCCGGAGCGGATGAAGCCGTGTTAAACGCGGCCCGGACTGAACAGCGCAGGGCGACTTTCCTGCTGGATTTCGTGGAAGCGGAAAATTCTACCGGTTTCCACGCGGACCAGGAAGCGGCCCGCGTTCTGTTCCTGGCGCTGGACCACCTGCGTCAGGGACAGATGGCGCTGGCAGGAAAGCCTTCAGGCGCCAATCCCGCAACGCCACAGGCGGAAACTACGGCTGCGCCGGAATCTCCCGCTCCGAATCCGGCGGAAGGTGAACCTGCGGGCGCCCCGGCAACCGGACAAGGTCAGTAAACACTCCACACCTCCCCACCATACCCCAGCGGCCGGCCGTCAACCCACTGACAGCCGGCCGCACCTTTGAAACACCCGGATATCAGTGTATAAGCGAAGCTTTACGGATATAGTCCAGACCGGGAAAGTTCTTCTCCAGATATGCGTTGCCTTCCATCGTGATCATGCCCTGGTTGGGTTGCTCCCGGTAACGCGGATTGATCGCCTTGACCACCTCCATCCCGGAGATCACTTTCCCGAAGGGAGCGAAGCCCATGCCGTCCAGGCGGGTGTTGTCCCCCAGATTGATAAAAATCTGCGTGGTACGGGTATTGGGGCCCGCGCTCGCGAAACTGAGATAGCCTTCCCGGTTGCTCTGCTTCACGGGATCATCCTGAATCCGTTTGTTTCGCCATTTGTTCGTCAACTCGGGATCAGCTGCCAGCCCGAACTGCACCACGAAACCCGGCACCACCCGGAAAAATGCGGCGTTATCGTAAAACCCCTCTTTCACGAGCCGGTAGAACCGTTCCGCGCCCACCGGCGCCCAGTCTTTGTGGCATTCCACCACGAACTCTCCGTTGGTGCATTCAAACTTCACTTTGAAGACATCGGGAGCTGTTTCGGGCCACTGTTCCGATGCGGTACTCTGGTCCATTTTCGGTTGTTCCTTCTGAGGTTGGGGCTGAGCCTGGGGTTGCGGACCGGCTGCCGGAGGCGGTGTTTTATCGGGGGCCTGCGCCGCGTCCGGAGCCTGGGCCAGGCGTTCCAGAACATATTCCCGTTCACTGAGCGTTACCGGGTGATCCCGATGGGGACGGGCATAGGCCGACCATACGCCAAGCACCCCCATAAGGACAACCGAAACCGCCAGCCATTTCCACGCGCGTATTCTATACATGGCACTGTTCCTCCTTACATAAAACCGACTTACCCCCGTCCTCCACATGAAATTGTAACGTTTTGCCGGTTGTTTCGGCAAGAACGCCATCAAAAGTTGCGCGCCTGCCATGCCGCTTGCTATGATATGTGGCACCGGGGCAGTAGCTCAGTTGGGAGAGCGCCGCGTTCGCAATGCGGAGGTCAGGGGTTCGATCCCCCTCTGCTCCACCAGGCCAGACAGTAATACGCCGGATTCAGCGTGAATCCGGCGTCTTTTTTCTTAGTTTGGCGTTGCGGCGTCAGGGTACGGCCGGTCCCCGATTGAGAAATAGATACAGCCCTTCCTTCCCCGGCGCGAGAATATCTTTCCAGCCGTTCCCGTCCACGTCTTCCACCCAGAAGTAAATGCCGGCTCCGCTGGCGCGGTCAGGCGGGCCATAATCGATAACATGCCGGGTAAATTTCCCGTTGTCGATGGTGTAGTAATACAGCCCGATCGGATCCCGGGCGCCGGGGTCGTGGCCGTTATGGGCCCAAAACCGTTTCCCGGTAACCAATTCCACCCTGCCGTCATTATTTATATCGTGCAACTGCAGGTCGTGGAACTGGGATCGATCCGTTTCAATGTCATGGCGGCTCCAGGCGCGCGTTCCGCTGTTATCGCGGCGCTGTTCCATCCAGAACAGCCCGTATCCGTGTCCTTCGCCCACGATGAGATCCGCCAGGCCGTCCCCGTTGACGTCATGCGTGAGAATGGGTACGCTGACCAGTCCGAAGGACCATTCCGGATGCCATTTCCAGCCCTTCATGTCCCACGTGTCTGCCGGCGCTTCCAGCCAGCCGGACGCAAAGATTAAGTCAGGGCGACCGTCCCCGCTGATGTCACCGGCGCCGAGGCCGTGTCCGCCCCCTCCGTCCGTCTCCACCGTGAACTGTTCAAAACGTCCCGTACCCTTTCCCTGCGCGTCCCGGACCAACCGGAAAATATGTACCGGCTTCGTAACGGGCATCACCTCCGGCCATCCGTCGCCGTCCAGGTCATAAAACAGGCAGCGCTCGATGTTGCCGACTTTGGCCACGGTGTGGGTGATCCAGCCCGGATTTCTGCCGCCCGGATTTTCGCGCCAGTACAGGGTTTCGCCCCACCAGCCGCCCGTCACAATATCCAGCCGGCTGTCCCCATTGACATCCATGGGGTAGTTGGAGAAATCGTCATAATAGGTATCCACGTGGCGGATATCCGCAATATGTACGCGATCCCGGAAATCCGGGCCGGGATACCACCATTCCCCTGATACCAGGTCTTTTACGCCATCTCCGTCTACATCAAAGATTGCGGCCGCCTCAAAAGTGGCATCATGGCCGCCGATTCGGACCCGTTCAAACTGTAACGCGCTGTTTTCTTCGGACCAGCCCGACAAGCCGGCCGTCAAGACAGCCGCGGCAACGGCAAACCACCATTTTCTCATGTTTTTATCCTCTGCGTTCTTTCCGAATACATCCGGTCACGGAACAACACTGAACTGGAGCGGACCGCCCTGCTCATCGGTCAGACGGGCCTGAAATCCCCACCCGCCGGCCCGCTGGGTAACCACCACAGTCAACCGGTTTTCGCCGGCATTCAACTCAACCGGTATCAGGTCCTGATCCGGCGCCATTCCCCGGTCGCAATCGTTTTCAAAAACCGCCTTGCCGTTGACCCAAACCTTGATACCGTCGTCCGAGCCGCAGCGCAATACCGCCTTGGCCGGATCGGGAACCACAATCCGGCACACAGCCACGGCCGCGGCGCCTTCCACCATGCCTAGAACCCCCGCCAGATTCACTTCGCCAAGGGGGCCTGTTTCCTTTACGGATTTCCAGGTTACCTTTCCCCCTGACCCATCCACTTCAGCGGAGAAATCTATCTGCGGTTCCTCCGCGAATGCACCCGAAAAACCGGCCGAAATCTGCCAGGGCAAAGGCCCCAATACCTGCCAGGACCTGATCACCCCCAACAGCTCCGTCAGTTCCGGCGCAATGCCTCCGGCGGTCAGGGCAGTCAATATTTTTCCGGAATTCTCCGGCGACGCGCCGGCAAGGGCTTCCCGCGCGAGGGCCAGACCGTTCTCGCGGTCGCCGTCGCGGATCATGGTAGCGGCCAGCGCCGCCAGGGCATCGGTTGGCACTCCGGACAATCCGCCCGACCTGATCTCCGCTTTAAGCACATCCAGCGCTTCCGGAACAGGATACGCCTTCAGCCACCGCATGGCCTCAAACACGGTCTCTTCGTCTTTGGACCGGCGAACCAGTTGCAGCGCGGCCAGCGCGGCAGCCCGTTTCATGGCTTCGTCTCCCCAGACCATTTCGGCGGCATACCTGCGCAGGGGCAGTTCCCAGGCATCGAAGGGCTCGTCCGGGAACGCGTCGAGATAGGCGGCCAGGCATTCCGCGGCGGCAGTGCGAGAACCTTTTACCATTCCCCTGACAGCGGCCCGCCGCACCGGCCGGTCCGCGTTCCGGGCGCGGTCATTGGCCCACTCGGCTTCGAAATCGCCGCCGGAGGTCCCCCAGTGCTCCACAATAGCCGCGCGAAAATCCTCGGGCAGTTGTTCCCAGCGGTCCACAATAGCGCGTCCGGCGGCGCGTCCCCGAAGCGCCAGCAGTCCGCTCAGCGCCGGATTGGCCAGCTGTTCCGCATCCGGCCGGTCCAGTACCGCCAACAGGTCGGGTACTGCCGTTTCATCGCCAAAACGGGCAAGTCCCATCACAGCTCCAGAAGCGGTTACGGTATCCGGGGCAGATGCCAAAATGTCCCGGTACCAGGCCATGGCGAGTTCCCACTGCCCCCCGGCCCGGGCCGCGCGATCGACAAACCGCAGACAGGCATCCCAAAATTCAAAGCGAAGCGAATCGGGGATATCGGGCGGAAGTGAGCCGGCCGCGGACCGCAGCGCGGACCAGTCGGCTGGTTCCCCGGATTCCGCCAGCAGGCGCGCGCCAACGGCTGCCACCCCCGGATCAGGATCCGCCAGCAGCCGCCGGGCCCTTGCGGATGCTTCAGACCAGCCGGAAAGTCCGATCAGCGCCATAGCCGCCTCCCGACGGGCCACCGGGTCACGTGAAGTATCCTCCGCGAAGCGCGCAACCGCATCCAGGCACATCGGGGTTGCCGTTTCGTTAAGGGCGCGCAACGCGGCTTCACGCAATTCAGGACGGTCAAGCAACGCAACCACGGGAGCAGGATCATCCCCTTCGGCCCATACCTGAGGCATCAGGTCAAGCGCCCGGCGAACCAGCGCTTCACTGGCGTTTTCCAAAAACACGCCGGCCAGCGCCCGCTGGACGGCAACCCGGGGAGGAGCAGCGACACGCTGGTCCATGGTAACGGGGGCAGGCTGATGCGCTATGTCCCGAAGACAAATAAAAGCAGTTCTCCATACCGGGGCTTCTTCCCGGGCCAGCAGTTTCACCAGGCCGGGAACGGCATCCGCGCCATACCGCGGAATGATCTGTCTGGCCTGGGCCCGAACCTGGTCATCCGCGCCCGCCAGCCGGTCCAGGAGAACATCCAGGGTGACGGTAATCCGGTCTCCTTCAGCCGGGAGGGACGCTCCCTCCAGGGCGGCAGCAGCCATAACCCAACAGGCTGCCGCCACGAATGCTATTGCAACTTTACGCATTGCGAGATTCTCCCGAATCAAAGGTGCCAGGGCGCCCGGTAGGCGCGCCGAAGCAGGCGGTCCGCCTGCGCGTTACCGATGAATTGTTCCCGATCGCCATCCCACCGCAGTTTGCCGCCGGTTTTAAGGGCGATGCCGGCCAGCAGTACCGCCGAGGTGGAGCGGAAACCCTGCTCAATATCGGCGGCGGGCCGGTTACGCGTGCGGATGCATTCAAAGAAATTGTCGTGGTGCGGAGGATATGCCCAGCTTTTTTCAGGCTCACCCACCCATTCGCGGCGGCCGTCGGCGGTTTCCACCACGAAGCTGCCCCGGTCCACAAACAGCGCGCCGTCCGTGCCGTAAAAGGCGATGCCATACCCTTTGCCCCCGTGGGTATTGCTGTGCCGCTGTTCCCAGGTTGCCGTCACGCCGGCGTATTCCAGAACAGCCTCAATGGTTTCGTAGTTGTCCTGTCCGGCGTTTCCCCGGTAACTGCCGCCTAAGGCCTGCACGCTCAGCGGCCGGTCCTGCCCGATTCCCCACTGCAGGACATCCACCAGATGGATACCCCAGTTGGTCAGCTGTCCGCCTCGGGCGTAATCATGCCAGCCCATCCAGTCCATGTAGCGTTCCATGGAAAAAGGCGCCCACGGGGCCGGCCCCAGCCAGAGGTTCCAATCCAGGCCTTTTGGTGGATCGGTATAGTTTTCCTGGCGGACCTGCCAGCCGTTCACCCCTACCCAGGCCGTGGCATGGGTCACCTGCCCGATCCGGCCGCCGCGTACGAGCGAGATGGCCTTCTGAAACACGGGGATCGAGCGCTGCTGGGTGCCCACCTGGACCACCCGCCCATAGCGCCGGGCGGCCTCCACCATTGCCCGGCCTTCTTCGACGGTTGTGCATACCGGTTTTTCCACGTAGACATCTTTTCCCGCCTGACAGGCCATTATGGTCAGCAGGGGATGCCAGTGGTCCGGCGTAACCACGAAAACGGCATCCACATCGGGGCGGGCAAGGACCTCCCGGAAATCCTGGTACACGGGCACGGGCTGGCCGAGCCAGGTTTTCACTTTCTCCAGCAGCGGCATGCTCCGTCCTTTCGCCACGTCGCACAGCCCCACCAGTTCACACTGGGGATTGGCGCACAGCGCTTCGGTATGGCGGGTACCCATGCCGCCGTTTCCAATCACCACTACCCGAACCCGGTCGTTCGGTCCTATCCGACGCGCGGCCTGTCCCGCGTGGCCGCGATTGGGCAGAATCGCGAATAACCCGGCCCCCGCTGTCGCCAGAAAGCGGCGGCGGCTTATCCGATGCCCTGCTGTTCCTGAATCAGTCATGGTCCTTCTCCCGTGTGGTCAGTGTGCCTGCTGTTCCGATTCCGCGCGGCGGGCCAGTTCCCCGAACCGGTGTACCACGGCCAGGGCGGGATCCAGCGGCACGGGCGCGTGGGCCGTCCCGGGCGGCGTATCAATATGTGGGGTAGGCCTGGGGCTGCGCCCTTCGAACTGGGGAAGCCACTGGCGCTCGGCGTCCAGCATTTCAGCCACCATATCACGGATTTCCTTGAGCGTCAGGCAGGCTGATGTCAGCGGATCCAGGGCGCAGGCTGCCACCACCAGTTCCGGATCTCCGGTCACAGCGGCCTCTACGGCGAGCCCCTGCACCGTAACATTGCTCATGTTCAGCGCGGCGCACTGGCTGGGAAGCGGACCGACTACCGTGGGATGCAGCCCGGTACGGTCGGCAAAGACCGGAACCTCCACACAGCATCCCTGCGGCAGGTTGGCAATGTATCCCTCATTCCGGACATTGCCCTGGAATTTGAAAGGAACTCCGATTTCGAGCGCTTCCAGAATATAGGAACAGTATTCCACGCTGCGGGGCGTCAGGGCAGACGACTCCTCGGCCAGCAGGTCCTTCTGCTCCAGCTGTTCCGCGACTAGCCTGCACCATTTGTAATACGCCCCGGATTCTCCGCCAAAGGCGGGTTCGTCACAGTAGCGTTCCAGCGCGCGCTGGCTGGAACGGAACCACGGCACGTATTCCGAGAGATGCCCCGTACTTTCGGTCATGAAGTACCCGAAATGCCGCATCACTTCGATGCGGACTTTCTCGTTTATGTAATATTCGGGGCGTTCACAGACGGCCCGGAATTTCGGATACAGGTCCTCGCCGCGGTGTTCCAGCTTGAGGAACCATGCCATGTGGTTAATGCCCGCCGCGACGTAATCAATGTCCTGTTTGGGCAGCCCAAGATAGCCGGCAATGAGGTCCAGGGTCGTCTGCACGCCATGGCACAGGCCGACGAAAGGCAGTCCCGGAACGGTGCCCAGGGCCCAGCAGACCATCGCCATGGGATTGACGTAATTCAGCAGCACCGCGCGGGGGCAGCGTTCGCGCATGTCCCGGGCCAGATCCAGCATGACCGGGATCGTCCGCAGCGCCCGGAAAATGCCGCCGGGGCCCATGGTATCCCCGATACACTGGTCTACGCCGTGCTTTTTGGGTATCTCATAGTCCATCCTGAAGGCGTCCAGCCCGCCCACCTGCAGCATGGCAATGACGTAATCGGCCCCGTCGATAGCTTCACCGCGGTCCGTGGTAATCATGGTGGACGCGCCCAGCCCATTATCCTGGATAACCCGGCGCACATACCGGTCGAGCCGTTCCAGTTTGGGCAGGGTCCGGCTCATGAACCGGAACTCACTGTTCCGGAAAGCCGGCACCGCAAGCAGATCCATAAGCAACGTGCGGGTGAAGACAATACTGCCGGCTCCGATCATGGCAATCTTAGGCATAACGGTCCTCCTTGCAGTTGTGCCTTGGCGGCTGTTACAGTTCCCGGATCAGGATATTCCGGAAATACATGGGCGTGTCGTGGTTCTGCAGGCCGATGTACCCCTTCAGTCGCTGGAGCCCGGGATGATCTTTGATTTTATCCATATGTTCAGACAGGTCGCCATCTATAATCTGTTCGCCGTTCAGGGTAACCTGAATTTTCTGGCCCTGAACCCTGATTACCATTTTCTGCCACTGCCCGGAGGGTTTTGTGGCCCGTTTGGACGGGGCAATCGTCGCGTACACGCTGCCGCAGTACTGGTAGGGCTTTAACTCTTTATAGCGGTCAGAATAATCGTCGAGAATCTGAATTTCAGACCCTTCAAACGCCGGATTCCCTTCCCGGGGCGTCCGGATAAATACGCCGCTGTTGCCGCCGGGAGGGGATTTGAATTCCAGGCTCAGTTCGAAATCGCCAAATTCCCGGGTGGTGGATATCCAGTTCCCCCCGCCGCCCACGGTAACCAGCATGCCGTGCTCCACGCGCCAGGAAGACGGACCGCCGCCCACTTCTTCCAGTCCCGTAAAATCTCTGCCATTGAAAAGTGGCGTCAGGCCGTCTGCTTCGCCCAGGGCTTTACCCAGCCAGGGCTCCAGCGCTTCCGCCCACAGTTCGTACCCCTTTTTATTGGGATGGAGCAGGTCAGGCATAATCTCTTTGGGTACCTTCCCCTGCTCGTCCACAAAAGCCCAGTTTATATCTACGAACTCCACCATGGGGTCCTCGTCCAGTGCGGAAAACAGCTCCGTAGCCCGGCGCAGTTTGGCCTGCACCTCCTCGGGTTTATCGTTCCGGGGAAAGATCGCCAGCAGCAGAATGCGGGTGGACGGCGTTTTTTCGCGGATCAGCTGCACAATCGCTTTGACGCCGTCGGAAATCTCTTCCGCCGTCTGATCCGTGGGACCGTTATTGGTCCCAATCATGATTACGGCCACCTTGGGCTGGATGCCTTCGAGATTTCCGTTCTGCAGCCGCCAGAGCACATGGCCGGTCTGGTCTCCCCCGATGCCCAGGTTCACGGCATTGCGGGGCGCGTAACAGGTATCCCAGATTTCTTTTCCCTCTCCTTCCCAGCCGTGCGTGATGGAGTCGCCAATGAACACGATATCGGCATTGCCCTGCCGGACCCGCTCATTAAACTGGCGGTGGCGCTCCTGCCACCACCCATCCTGACGGGGTACAGGCGTTACCGCCGGAGAAAGAGCTCCCGCGCCCCACCCCATCGGCTGCAGCAGGGTCAACGCCCACACGGCGAACAGTCTCAATCCTGAAATCATATGACTCTTTCGCATAAAGTGACCTCCGTTTGCGTAATCTTATCTGATTACTCTGTTTGTTTCAATTTGGACCGTAACGCACCGGCTATTCCCAGGGCTCAATGGGCGTGCGGGGCATGGGTTTTCCTTCCCGCTGAAGGTGCCGCAATTCGCGGTAACTGATCAGTTCCACTCCCTGCTCCAATATCCATTTTCGGGTTTCCGGGTTACTGAAAAAATCAGTATCGGCGATCCTCCGGCCGGCTGAACCCGTAGTGGCGCGGATTTCCGGGGATTCCACCGCGCAGTGAATGTAGATTTCCGATACTTTGCCGGGCTGCAGTCCCTGAATCCGTTCTTTCCAGAAAGATTCAGTAGCTTCGAGGGAGGGAGGATCATCCATGTACAGCACGTCTGGATGAAGCACGCCCATCTTGTCTGCCATGTCAATGAGGTACCCGCCCCCGAACCGGTCCATCAGGTCCCGGCCCGCCATCCGGCAGGGCAGGTTGTAGTCCTTGGCAATGCGGATATACAGCTCGTGGTAAGCGGGCATGTACTGCATGGTGCCCATGTGCGAATCAATATGCGTGATATCGATGCCTGCCTGCATGGCTTTGTCGATTTGGGCGCGCACTTCTTTTTCCACATCCTCCAGCGTGGCGCTCAGGTACACCAGGGGCACATCATCCCAGAAATAACCCATGGGATCGCACAGGCTGGGAGCTGCTTTCCAGCCAACCACCGGCCCCCATTTGTACCTGCCCCATTCGCTGGTCAGCGTCGTGTGAACGCCGATGTTGGCTTTCGGATTTTTTCGCGCGAATTCCGCTGCTTCCAGAAACCACGGACAGGGCACCATGACCGTCGCGGAAGTGATTCCCCCGCTTTTGAGCGCTTTAATGGTCCCTTCGTTCGTGGCGTGATTCATCCCGAAGTCATCGCCGTTAATGATCAGGACGCGGGCGTCCGAGGGAAATCCCAGCCGAACAACCAGGGGATCTCCCGGAGACGCTCCTTCCGCGCTTCCCTGATTTTCCGCTGTTGCCGCGCACAGGCTTATTGCCACAACCGTAAAAAACATCGCGTAGAACCGGAACAACCACATAAATAACACTCCTTTGAGGGGCTTCACCCCTGTATTTCTCAACATTGACCCGTCTGATCTGTCGGACCCTTGATATTACAGTCCGGTTTTACCCGGTTGCGGACATGTCCGGTCAGCCGCCGTGAATTTTCAGGTGAAAACGGCCGCTCAGCGTCGTAATGATATTCAGCAGCAACTGAATGGACACTTCCGGTTTAAAGCGGTTTCGGATATCTTCAAGCGTAAATTCCAAAAGCGCGGTCTGCTCAACAGCCCGCACCGTCGCCGAACGGGTCTGCTGTTCCGCAAGCGCCATCTCTCCCACGGTTTCTCCCTGATCCAGCAGCGCGATGCGGCGTTCACCGTCCAGTACTTCCACCTTCCCGGACAAAATAGCGAATACGCTTTCTCCAACAGATCCTTTCTCGAATACAACCTCTCCAGGCAGAAACTCATGCACTTTGCCCATCGCGAAAATCATCGCAATCTCCTGCGGAGGAACCCCGCGCAGCAAATCCAGCTTTCGGGCAAGCACGCCGTAGGCATTACGCATACTGTCCACAAGCACATGGGTCAGCCGCTGCGCCGTGGAATCCAGGTCGTCGGTTTCCGCTTCCTGAGCCAGCTCTTTCAGATCCTCTCCGATTTCCTCATCCTCTCCTTCATGGGGCGTGAAAAGGGTGGAAAGAATTTCCGCCGGCGGGTTACCGGAAACAGCATCGCCGGCTTTTTCCAGCGCTGCCTGGGCATCCGGCGCGAGCGGCGGCAGTTCAGCCGTATCTGCCGTCGATGCTTTCGAAACAGTAATAGATTCAGATTGATCCATGGGTTTGGCGTCAGGCGACGCCTTATCAGCGGAACTTTCCGCGCTCAGGCGCCGAATGTAAGTAGGCATCCCCCCTTTTTTCTTCCCCTCCGCGAAAAGACGCCCTGAAACTGATTCAAACTGGGCCGACGAACACAGAATCGGCTTGATCCGCAGGTCCGGGCAACATTGCTTCAGTGCTTCGTAGGCCGCCCCGTCCAACGGGTTTACCATGGCCACCGTCAGGTTCCTGCCAATTCGGTCCAGCGGAAGCACCCGATGTTTCATGCAGATGTCCCGGGGAACCAGCTTTAAGAGTTCGTCATCGATTATGTAGTTCAAGATACTGACATGGGGAATGCGACAGTTCTTTGAGACGAAAGAAAGCAGTGAATTCTCGTCAATCAGCCCTTCCCTGATCAGAATGTCGCCGATAAATTCCCCTGTTTCCCGCTGCCGGAGCATGGCCCGCTTAATCGCTTCCCGGCTTACCTTGCCCTGCTGGAACAGTATTCGGGGCAGCAGATCCATAGAGGCGGTTTGCGGCGTTCCAGCACCCGCGGATCGCTGCTGCGTGGATTCGGAAGACGGAATCGCGGATGGTGAAACATTTCTGTCGGACCTGTCTTCACCCCCTATCCCCTGTTCACCTTTTCTGCTCTTCCATAACATATGCCATTACCTCCACGCCCGAACGGCCTTCCAGGACTCTGTCCAACAAATTATATTCCCGTCTGGTACCGCAAAACATTTTTCCCGTCAGTATTGATTCGCGGCTCCCACGGATAACCGGCCTGAATGCTGACACCTGTTATAATACTTTTGAGGGGAAAATACGGAGTATTACATATGCGGATTCTGATTAGCGGGGGTGCAGGATTCCTTGGCTCGCTGGTCACGGAGCAGGTTGCCGGAGCCGGTCACGAAGCCGTGGTCCTGGATCGGTTCTGTTTCCTGGCGCCGGAAAAATTCGAATCCCTGTACGCCCCGCTGAAGGGAACCGTACGGGCCATACAGGGAGATATCCGCCGCCTTCAGTCCGTATCCGACGCGCTGAACGGCATTGACCGGATTATTCACCTCGCAATGCTGGGTACCGAAGATTTCTCCGAACTGGGCGAAGATACCGTGTGGGATGTCAATGTCGAGGCCACCCGGGAGCTTGCCGTGGTGGCGTCCCGTTCGGGAGTCAAGCGTTTTGTGCTGGTCACGAACGCTCCCGGCCACGACGAGAAACCGCTGGAAATGTCCCACCGCAAGGCTGAGGAGTCCGTCCGCGCTTTAGCCGACACCGGCATGGAAGTACTTATTTTCCGATGCGGCCCCCTGTTCGGCGTTTCACGCCGGATGCGTTTCGATCTGCCCGCGCACAGGTATGTGCTGGAAGCGCTGGCAAAGGGTTCCGGCCCGGACAAAATGGCCGCCGAAATCGCGAAAATGGGGGTCCTGCCCGTATCCTTCGTCGCCGAGGCAATAGCTGACACAGCCATATCGGCAGACAATTCCAGTGGGGACCTAACCCCCCCCCGCCAGCTGCAGCCCGACAAAGAGCTGCCCCCGTCCGAAATCAGCCTGGCTGGCCTTTCAAACCATAGGATCCTCCAGACTCTTCAGGAACTGACCGCGGAATTGACACGTAACCGTTGGCGCCCTGATGATCCTGCGTACCATAACCGTCTTATGTGGAGACAGCTGCGGAGGGTGGCTGCCAGGGAGGGGGGAGAACCGGTTGCTCCGCGTTTTATTCCGCTGGCCCGGCCGTGTCTGGATGAAACGGAGGAACAGGCCGTCCTGGAGACGATACGTTCCGGCTGGATGACTTCGGGACCACACATAGCCGCGTTTGAGCGCCAGTTCAGTGAAACGGTGCGGTCACAGGGATCGGTTGCGCTGATTTCCTGCACGGCGGCCATCCACGCCAGCCTGGTGCACGCGGGAATCAAGCCCGGTGATGCCGTCGCTACAACCCCTATCACCTGGGCGTCCACGGGAAACACCCTGTACCAGATGGGCGTGAAACCCTGGTTTGTGGACATCGAGCCGCACACGCTGAACCTGGACCCGGCCAGACTGGAAGACGCCCTGACAGCCGGGGCTAAAGCCGTAATCCCGGTGCACATGGCTGGACACCCCTGCCGTATGGATGAAATCCGCGCTTTGGCGGACCGGTACGGCGTACCTGTCATCGAGGATGCGGCGCATGCGCTGGGCGCGTATTATAAAGGTGTCCCCATTGGCGCCCGGGGCGCTTATGTGTGCTTCAGCTTTTACGCGATAAAAAATATCACCACCATCGAGGGTGGCATGATCGCCACGGACCGGCAGGAGGTTGCGGCAGAACTGAAAAAAATGGCTGCCAACGGCATGAGCGCGACAGCCTGGGACCGCTACGGCCGCAGCGCGGTGCCCGGTCCGGCCGTAGTTACCGGACCGGGATTCAAATACGCCATGGGCAATGTCTCCGCGGCAATGGGCGTCTGCCAGCTGAAAAAACTGGCCCAATTTCAGCAAAGAAGGCGCGAGGTGGCTTCCCGTTATCTGGAAAAACTGTCGGACGTGGACGAAATCATACTCCCGCGGGAAGAGTCGTATGCCCGTTCGGCCTGGCACCTGTTCATTATCCGGCTGCGGTTGGATCGCCTTCAGGTGGGACGGGACCAGTTCTGTGATGATCTGCGGCATGAAAACGTGGGGACCGGCATCCATTTTTACGGGATGCACCTGCACCCGTGGTTCCGGGAACAGTTCGGCGACTGGCGGGATCGACTGCCTGAAGCCACCGCCGCATCTGAAGAGGTCCTTTCACTGCCGCTCTGGCCGGGTATCACCGACCGGCAGATAGAATCTGTTGCTGAAGCCGTAAAAAAAGTGGCGGCATACCGCCGCAGGATAAAGGGATAACGACCATGCCTCTGGACCAACAGCCACCCTCGGGAAAAATATCCAAGTGCCCCCGCTGTAAAAAGATGTTCACTAAAACCGGGCACCAACTGGTCTGCGCGGCCTGTGAACCTCATGAGCTGGCAGATTACGAGAAGGTATCCGATGTGCTCGCCCAGCACCCGGGAATGGGCATGGAGGCTGTAGCCGAACTGGCTGGGGTAAGCCCGGCAGTCATTCTGCGGATGCTGGATTCCGGGCGATTGGAAAAACAGGATCAGGACCAGAAATACTTTTGCGGGCGATGCGGCAAACCCGCCATCAGTAAAAGTAAACGGCTCTGCCAGGCGTGCCTGATGAAACTGGACCAGGAATGGGCGGAAGCGATGCGCTCTCTCCGGGAAACCCTGAATCCCAAACCCTGCGTCAAAATCAACGATGTGCACGGCTCTCTGGAGGCCCGCCGCAATATGACGCCGGCAACCCGCCTGCTGGACCCTTCAAAAAAGATGCCGGAACCGGAAATCAAAAGCGGACACAGAATGGTCACTCCGGAGAAATTCAAGAAATTCAAGCGGTCTTAACGCGTCAGAGCAAATCCACTATCCGGATCGTCCGCCGCGGCGCAACCGCCGGCTGGCGTTGCGTGCTGAGTACAGCCGGCTCAAGGCATTGTATTACCGGCAGGGTGATTCCCGCGCCGAAATCACGTGAAACCGATGCCGCCGTCGGGCCCTGCTCTCCTGATCCGCCCGCCAGGTGTCGGGCCACTTCTTCAATCCCCCGTAATACCGCTTTACGCACGGGAATCCAGACATGGGCCGAGGCTTCCGGGAGAATCGTTCCCTCTTCCTCGTAGGTCCATACCACAACCTCGAGGTCTTTTCCGGGGGTTTTCCCGGCCTGGGCACATCCCATCCGGATCGCTCCCGCGTCTTCAAAGGCCGTGGAGTCAATGATCGCCGTATACTCCAACGCTTTCAGCGCCTTTTCCAGCACATCCCGCAGGTGTTCCGGGCGCGTTCCGGCATCCACGATCATGCGCTCCGCGTCTTCACGCCGGATCCCGCTTTCTTCCAAAGCCCGGCAGAAGCCCTCCCTGCGTTCCCACTCCGCGCTGTACCCTTCAAAGGCCGAGAGCAACAGAATCCGACGGTGTCCGCGGGCCAGCAGGAATTTCGCGCTGTCATATGCCGCCCGTTCCAGGTCCACGGCCGCGTAATTACAGGATTCCCATGGGACAGGACGTCCCAATGCCAGATAGGGCACACCGGAAAAATGGATCCGATTGATGGTATTGTCGTTCAACGGAAAGGGACCCACGATGAAACACAGGTCATACATCCGTTCCCAGACCCCCCGCCCGTAATCAATCATACTGCCTTCGCTTAACCGGCTGGTGTCAAAAGTCAGGTAGGCGCCGTCTGAGGAGAATGTAGTCGACAGCTTGGCCAGCAGCCAGACCAGAAAATCCTCCCGAAGCGGAACCATCCCCAGGGGGGGCGCAACCGCCACTCCGACACAGTTTCGCCGGGCTGCCCGCAGCGACCGCGCGCCGTAATGGGGGTGATAACCCAGCTCACGCACCACCCTGAACACGCGCGCGCGGGTCTCCTCGCTGACACCCGGCTGATTGTTCATCACCTTACTGACCGTTTTCGTGGAGACTCCGGCCTCCCTCGCCACATCAAAAATGGTCAGACGAATCTTTGGTTTTTTGGCGCGCGTCTTTTTCGGCTGGCGTTCCATAACCACTCCCGCATGACTTCGTGAATCGATCACATGCACCCCGTACCGGCAATCTGGCTGAATCGCACTGAAAATAACGACAATAACTGATGACCTCTGCGTGCTGTTATTATCTCATAATTTCAGTTTTCAGTACAATACCCGGGCATCAGCGGACGGCAAATCCTCCTGGATGACAACCGCAGATACAGCGCCACAGCGGCAGGTATAAATGCTGGACACGGCCTGTGCAATCCGGGTTCGGCAAAAACCGTCCGGTAATCGCGATTGTCGCCCGCAAAACTCGCATGGTATATCATACTTGGGCCTTAAGCATTTGGAGCGTGACGCCATGCAGCTGCTTCGGAATCTTTATCAGGTGGGCGGCGACCTGAACGGCATTACCTGGTGCGGTGTTGACGCCTCTTTTGAAGACGCCAACACGTATGCCATTCAGACCCCCGAAGGCATCGCGCTGATCGACTGCGGCAACGGCGACACGCTGCCCCAGATATTCGATAACATGCGCTACTGGGGATTAAACCCGGAAGAGATCCGCGCCTGCCTGATCACCCACCCCCACCGGGACCACGCGGGCGCAGCCCATCTGCTGAAACAGCGCGGCGTCACCCTGTACGCTCACCGGGAGACCGCTTCCGCCATCGCGGCCGGGGACGAACGATGCTGCGGCTACCTTTACCATAAGCCGTTTGTCCCCTGTGAGGTGGACACGGCGGTGGAAGATGGCGACACGGTTTCCGTGGGAGGAGTGACCTTTTCAGCTATGCACCTTCCGGGACATACCCGGGGTTGTACAGCCTGGGTATTTTCCCTTGAAAACCGCCAGATTGCCGCGTGCGGTGACGTCATAGGAACCCTGCTCTGCGGTGACTTCGGATGGGATGGATCGATTGACTTCGACAAGCCCCTTTATATTGAGTCTCTGCGCCGGTTCGCCCGGCTGGATGTGGACATCATGCTGGCCGGACACGGGCTCTCGTATTTTCACCAGCCCCGCAGGCGGGTGGAACAGGTACTGGCCAGCGCGCTTTCCCAGTGGCGCTGATCCATTCGCCCAATTATCTGAGCGGGTCCTGTTCTTTGCGGTGGAGCGGCTTGCGATAATGAAACCAGGCACCCAGAAGCGGCGGAAC
>JAKOTZ010000232.1 GCA_029776995.1 Candidatus Hydrogenedentota bacterium | reverse complement strand
TTTAGCTGCCATCCAGGCGGGCAGATTAGCGGACAGGATTCAGACGGGATTCCTTCTCAGGGATTTTCCCGCATTGTATCGCTGGCGCCAAGCCTGACGGAGACGCTTTTTGCTGTGGGAGCCGGGGATCGGGTCGTCGGCGTAACCCGGTTCTGCGCGTGGCCTGAAGAAGCCTTAACCCGTCAGCAGGTCGGCGGTTTTTTGGACACCAATTACGAAAGTATCGTGGCGCTTCGGCCGGATATCGTGCTGGCGCTGCCGTCGCACAGGGAACACAGGGAGCGCCTGCAATCCCTGGGATTACGTTTTGAAATCATAGAGCAAACCACAGTGGCCGATATTCTGGCCAGTATTCCGAGGATTGGCCTCCTGACCGGCCAGACTGTCCAGGCCCGGCAGGTCGCGGAGGAACTCACGCAACGTCTTGAAACTATACGCACACACACCCGTGATAAGAGTCATCCCCGGACACTGTTGTCATCGGGACGCAATCCGGCCGATAATACCCTGAGCGAGGTGTATGTTGTTGGAAAAAAAAGCTTTCTGAATGATTTGCTTGAAATTGCCGGCGGGGAAAACGCGTATCCGGACGATCATGTGGAGTATCCGATGCTTTCAATGGAAGGAATAATTCAGTTGAACCCGGAGTGTGTAATCGAATTTGTCAACGAAGAGGATACTCGCAGGTATCCGGATGAGCTTTATCTGGATGCGTGGAATCGACTGCATGTCCTGAAAGCGGTTCAGAACGGCAGGGTATACCTGATTCGCGGAGCCCACCATACCATCCCGGGTCCGTCCATATGGGTCACAGCGCAGGAGATAGCACGCAGATTACACCCTGACCTGTCGGAGTTTTACGTCCAGCCGTGACCGCGCCACCGGTTCCTATACTTGAATGCCGGAACATCCGCGTCAGCGCGGGCGCCAAAACCATACTGGATGATGTTTCTTTATCGCTCCGGCCCGGCGAGTCCCTAATGGTGATCGGTCCAAATGGGTCGGGGAAAACAACTTTGCTGTATGCACTGCTGGGCCTGGTCCCCATTGCCTCCGGACAGGTTTTGCTGGCGGGAAAGCCCATTGATAACCACAGCCGTTTAAACATTGCCCGATATCTGTCCTATATGCCACAACTTCCCGAGCGTCCCGCGGGATTTTCGGCATTCGAGTATGTGCTCACCGCCCGTTATGCGCGGCGGCGACACTGGGGAGGCTATTCCCGCGAGGATCAGGAAGCCGCCGAGGCTGCAATTGCGCTGACGGGCATGGAATCATTTACCCATCGCCCCTTGGCCTCGCTAAGCGGGGGTGAACTTCAGAAAATTATGCTTGCGGCGGCAGTAGCCCAGGAAACACCGGTACTGCTGCTGGATGAACCGGCGGCTTTTTTGGACTACCGCCACCAGGTTGAAATCATGACACTGGTGGAATGTCTGCGCCTCGAACGGAACCTTTCCGTGGTTATGGTGACGCATGATCTGAACATCCCGTTCCTCAACAATGCGCATCTGCTTGCCCTGAAAGAAGGCAGGACGCTTTTCCAAGGAACGGTTTCAGATCTGCCCGAGAAACAGAACCTGCTGGAGTCGCTGTATGACACAGCGTTCGATCTGATTCCCGCCGGTTCGGGGAAATGGTTTATCCGTCCCGCCTTCCCCGATATTCGGGAACGAATGCGATGAGAAGAATCTTAATCGTTACGGCCATCGCCGTCGCTGTGCTGGTGATCACCCCATGGTGGGGAATAGAGAAGCTTGCCTGGAACGATATAAAGGACATTCACGGGGAAACGGCGGCAGGGCTGATTTTCTGGCATATACGGATACCGCGGACGCTGACGGCTTTTTGCGCCGGGAGCGCTTTGGCAACCGCCGGTATGGCTTTTCAGGCGTTTTTCAGAAACCCGCTGGCCACTCCATATACCCTTGGCATTTCTTCGGGGGCGGCTGTCGGCGCTGCCTTTTCCATCCGCCTGGGAATTCCGGCCCTGTTTGTCGTGCTGCCGTCCACGGCAGTTTTCGGATTTTTGGGGGCCATTACCTGTACCGTGTTGCTTTATGGGCTGATCCGGCTGCGCGGAGGGTTTTCCGTTCCGGCGCTTCTGCTGACGGGGGTCGCGCTGAGCTTTATGCTGTCGAGCATTCTGCTTGTACTGCAGTACAGTTCCAGCCTTCATGATTCCTATCGCCTGCTGCGGTGGATGATGGGCGGTGTCGGTATGGTGGGGTACGATACGCTGGTCATTATGGTCCCGGCAGTGGCGATCGGAGTAGGGGTGTTGGGGTACCTGAGTGACGAACTCGACCTCCTCAGCGCGGGGGAATTAACTGCCATGACCCGAGGTGTCGACGTAAGCCGGATCAACAAAATTTTGTTCTTTACCGTTTCAATGATGATTGGCGTGGTTGTATCCGTCTGCGGACCCATCGGTTTTGTCGGAATTATGGTGCCCCACACCTGTCGACTGATTTTTGGATACCGGCACCGTATGCTGTTCCCGCTGGTCGCGCTGGGCGGCGGCATTCTGCTGACCCTGTGCGATACGGTAGCCCGTACGATTATGGCGCCGGCGGAACTGCCGGTGGGCGTCATTACAGCACTGATCGGGGGGCCGTTCTTTCTGTTTCTCATCATAACCGGCCGGACCGCAGACCGCGTCACGCGGGGCTGAACCATTTATCCGTTTTCAGCACATCACGTAAAATAAAAGCATGGATTCTATGCAGTTACAGTCGGATGACCCGAATAAAGCTTTTCATCATTTGATTTCCGGGTTTTTAGGATCAGCCCGTAAAGAACTGGAGAATGCTGCCTCCGATCCGGAAAAAGCGATACATGATTTCCGCCGCTGCCTGAAAATGGCGCGGGCCGCATTGCGTTTGGGAAGGGCCGCACTATCAGGACAGGAGTTTCAGCAACTGAATAATCTTTTACGGGATTCCCAGGCGCGGCTTTCCGAGAACAGGGACCACGACGCTTTAATTGAAATATGCGTATGGCTCCACGGAAAACAGCAAAACACGACCTTACACCTCTTGGAACAGCTGGAACAAACCCTGCGCGCTCAAAAAAAGGCTGCGCCGGATCCGGCAGCCGCTATTGACGAGGCGCTGAGCCTGTTAAATCAGGCGGAAACGATTCTGGATAAGATCGTATTCAGCGATAAATTCCCAATGGAAGAGGTTATCGCCCAGGGCATTTGCCGAAGTTACGCAGCCGGAAAAAAATGCTTACGTGTCATCCGAGAGGGAAATGCTCCACAGGATATCTGGCATACCTGGCGCAAGCGGGCGAAAGATTTGCGTTACCAGATCGGCTTCATCCGCTGGTATTGGCCCGGCATGCTCGGCGCGTGGGAACGGGAACTGCACCATCTCACAGATTATCTCGGACGCCAGCGGGACCTGTTCCTGTTGCGGGAACGGATTACACTGCCGGGGTCATCTTTGAACAATACAGAACAGGATCCGGTTGGCCAGCTGCTGAATACGATTGAATCTGCCCGGAAAAAACATGCTGAGAAAGCTGTCGGGCTTGGCAGAAAACTGTATAGCGAACCTTCGCGATACTGGCGTAAACGAATCATGGCACTCTACCCCGGGACACATGATTCTAAGGGAGCACACTTACGAAATGACGGCTGAATTGGGACGCATCATAGCGCTGGATACGGGCGACGCGCGCATCGGTATTGCCCTGAGTGACCCGTTGGGAATCATTGCCTCACCGGCCGGTCATATCTCCGCAATTCCACCGGAAGCCGCCATGCGTGAGCTGATGCAGATAATCCGTGAAAAGGAAGTAAAAGCCGTGGTCATCGGGCTGCCCCGCCTTATCGGAGGAGAAGAGGGCGAACAGGCCCGTAAAGCCCGGGCATTTGCCGAGACTTTTAGGGGAATCCTGCCAACCGAAATCCCAATCTATTTTGAGGACGAACGCTTTACAACTGCCATGGCCGGGCAGGTGACGCAAAAAAAACGTCGTGCTAACCGCCGGAAAGGAGAAAAAGACGCCATAGCAGCCGCCCATATTCTGCGGACTTTTCTGGATCGTCCGGTGCCTTCCCGACAGGAATACGTACCGGTTCAAAAGGAAAAAACCGACATATGATCTCCCTATCCCGTTTTTACAGTCGGTTTATCCTTCGCGCGCTGGCAGCCGGCGCGGGCGTTATTTTTTTTGCGCTGGTCTTCGCCGGGTGCATCGGTCTGATTGTCCTTGATTATGTTTTCTACCCGGGATCGCTTTCCGCACAGAAAACCGTTACTATTCCGGAGGGAGCCTCCGGGGCAGAAGTGGCCGCGATTTTGCGTAAAGAGGGACTCGTCGAACATGAACTGTTCTTCAGGCTGGCCCTCAAAATGATTCCCGACAGCCGCCCCATCCGACACGGAAAATACCGGTTTACGCTGGGAATGTCACCCGCGCAGATCCTCGAAAAACTGCGAAGCGGTCCCGGACAGGATGGAACCGAACCAGCGTACAAAATCACAATCCCCGAGGGGCTTACCCTGCTTCAGATGGCTGAGTTGACGCCCGATCCGGAAGGTTTTCTGGAGGCAGCTAAAGATCCCGCGCTGATTCAGCTGACCGGACTTCCTGTTTCTTCCCTGGAAGGATTTCTGATGCCGGAAACGTATTTTTTCGACGCGCCCCCTTCCGGAAGAGAGCTGGTGGAACGCATGTTGAGGCAGTTTCTGAAAAATTGGGGCGATCTGGAAAAAGAAT
>JAKOTZ010000208.1 GCA_029776995.1 Candidatus Hydrogenedentota bacterium | reverse complement strand
CGCACCAAGCTGCAACATCATGGTCGATTCAGTTCTGGCCATAATGATGATCCTTCGCCCAAAAACGTTAAGTGCTACTTAAACAACCTGAAAAAGCAGGTTATTCCGGTTGCGCTGATTGTTCCGGCCTCCCAGATAGAGACCGGTCGGCTCAGATTTTTGGCGAATCCCAAGGGCGTTACCTGGTTTCCGCACCATCTTCCCGGGGCTGCTGTTCCGCTTCGATGGCCGCCAGCCGCGCCAGCTCTTCGTCATTAAGGGCATCCGGCGGCGGCGTCACCGGCGTGCGGGCGGCAGGCGCCGCGGCAACGGTTCCGCTGCCGGAAATGCTGGCGGAATCCGCATTCTGTTTCTCCTCACCGGACCGCGCGGGAGTGGAAGCGGCTGATCCGTTCACGTCCAGGGTAACCGCCGCCAGAGGAGGGCGCGGCAGCGCCGCTTCGATCGATTCCGCTTCCATTTTCCCCTGCACCCGCCGGGTAATCTCATGCACGTCGACTTCAATACCCACAACTTCCAGGTTCACCCGCACCTGCCCACCGAGGCCAAGCGTCAGCCGCACCGCCTCTTCAATGCAGTTGGCCACGGTTTCCGCGGTGCGTTTCAGTCCCTGGCCCGCGGTATCCCGAAGCCACAGCCGGGTATGCACTTCAATGCTTCGGCCATCCTTCAGCGGATGCAGCGTTACGGCCGCTTTGCGGATTTCCGGCAGCGCCCGGGCCACATCGGTTACGCCGCGCCGGAGCGCGCTTAAATCCACCCGGACTTCCCCGTGCTCCGTGCGGAAGCTCAGGTTGCGCTGACGCCAGCGGATCAGCGCCAGCACGGAAATGCCGATCAGCACGAGAACCGCCCCCAACCCAAACCGGAATCCCCTCAGCACCATGGGGTGGTCCAGAAGCCCGGGCGCCCATGATGCCAGCCAGCCCCGCAGCGCCGGTTTGACAACATTGCCCACATCCGCCGCCGTGACCGCCAGCCACATGCCGGCCGCAAACACTGCCAGTGCCAGTATGGCCAACACCATCTTCTGTTTCATGGCATGTCCTCCGGATTGTCTTTCTGTTCCCGGGGAATCATCTTACGAGGACTCCGACCGGGGCAGGTACTCGTCAATCAGGTCCGGGGTGATGTCACCCTGCCTGAACCGGTTTCCTCGGAGTATTCTGGCGCAAAGGCCGGCCGTATTGCGAATCGCGCCCAGGTGCACTTCATCCAGCGCGCAGGAAAGGCGGTCTATCGCCTCGAACCGGTCTCTTCCCCGCGCGATGACCTTGGCGACCAGGGAATCATAATACCGCGGAACGTCACAACCCGCATACAGGTAGGTGTCCACCCGGACGCCAAAACCGCCGGGCAGATGCAGCTGGTCCACCCGCCCGGGGCAGGGCTGGAAATGATGGTCCGGATCCTCCGCGTAAATCCGCGCCTGGATGGCTGAACCTTCAGGAACCACCTGGGTGTACCCGAGCGGCTCTCCCGTCGCCAGGCGGATCTGTTCCCAAACAAGGTCAATCCCGGTGACTTCCTCCGTGATCGTGTGTTCCACCTGGATCCGCGCGTTGAACTCTATAAAATAAAAATGTCCGGAGGGGGCCAGCAGAAACTCTGCCGTTCCGGCGCTGGTGTATCCGATCGCCCGGGCGGCCTTGACTCCCGCGCGCAGCATTTTAGCCCGAAGGGTATCTCCCAGCGCGGGACTGGGCGTTTCTTCGATCAGCTTCTGATGCCGCCGCTGGATGGTGCATTCCCGCTCTCCCAGCGCGATTATCCGGCCCGTATTGTCCCCCAGCACCTGCACCTCAATATGGCGGGCCCCGTCGATGAATTTTTCGAGGTAGACGCCAGCGTTGCCGAATGCGGCAGCCGCTTCATTCTGGGCCATGCCCACCGCGTGTTTCAGCGCGGCTTCATTCAGGGCGATCCGCATGCCCTTCCCGCCCCCGCCGTGGGCCGCCTTAACCAGCACGGGATATCCCAGCTTTTCCGCGATGGCCACGGCTTCATCAACTGTCTGCACGATCCCTTCCGATCCCGGCACCACGGGAACGCCCGCTTTGGCCACCGCCTGGCGGCAGGCCGCCTTATCACCGCTCAGCGCCATGGCTTCCGGAGAGGGACCGATCCACCCCAGTTTGCACTCCCGGCAGATCGCGGCAAACCGCGCGTTTTCTGACAGGAACCCATAACCCGGATGAATCGCCTGGACGTTAGCCACTTCCGCCGCGGCGATGATGCTGGGGATTTTCAGATAACTCTCAACAGCCTCCGGCGGACCGATACAGATCGCCTCGTCCGCCAGGTGCACATGCAGCGAATCCCGGTCCGCGGTTGAGTAAATGGCCACCGAGGTAATACCCATCTGGCGGCAGGCCCGGATAATCCGGACGGCGATTTCTCCACGGTTGGCAATCAGAATGCGGCGGAACACAGATTCATCCTCATGCCAGCGGACGCACCGCAAACAGCGGCTGGCCGTATTCCACCGGATCCCCGTTGTTTACCAGGACCGCTTCCACAATCGCCGGCACCTTGGCCGTCACCTCATTCATGATCTTCATGGCTTCCACGATGCACACCACCTGTCCCGATTCTACCGTGTCTCCGGGCTGTACAAACGGTGCCTCGCCCGGTCCCGGCGCGTTATAAAAAGTGCCCACCATGGGAGAATCTATCGTAATCAGGCCTTCTTCCAGCTGCGGCGTTTCGGAATGTTTCGCACCGGCTATGCCTGCTGATTTCTGGATCGGCATCGCGGATGGCGGCGCAGCCGCCGGGGAAACCGGCACCGCGCCCCCGGCCAGAATAACCTCCGTGGACATCTTCTTGGACAGACGGATCCGCCGCCCCCCTTCCTCGATTTCCATTTCACTGAGGCCGGTCGACTCGAACAGCCGAATTAATTCCTGTAATTCCGAAAAGTCCATATATCCTTATCATACTCCTTCCATGGCACCCCCACGCACAAACCACGGGCCACAGAATATAATCTTATCAAAAGATTCCTCCCCCATACCGAAAATCTCCAGTTTCCGCCTTTTTCATCAGCTATGTGCCGTCGGCATTAGCCTGGGTAGCAACGATGTTTTTTAGGTATTAGTAGGAACTGTTAATTTTTAAATTCCTTAAACCTAACATGGTGGTATAAAATATAATGCATATATGTGATAGATCTGATTCAGAAAGGCATATCATAATCGTCGCTGGGACGGGTAACTTTTTTGGAAATTCCCGCTGCAACGCGTCTATCCTGAATGATCAGATGACCTGCCGCGGCTGCTTCCCGAAGCAGATCGAAAGTATCTGCTTCTTTTCCTCTGACGGTGTTGAGATATACCCACTGGGTAGCCCGCGTGATACCCACGAACAGCATGCGTTTCCGAAGAGCCTCCCGGGAAATGGTTTTAAAAGCTTCCTCCGTGATTTTGGGCAGCAAAACACTGTCAAACGTGAGCTCTTTCGCGCTATGGTAAGTGGCGATTTTCACCCTGTCGTTATTGAAGTCGAAGGATACGGGCATGCCCGGCTTCTGGGGTGGGATAGCCATTTCAATATCAATGCCCCGTTCTTTCATTGCACTGGCAATCCCATGCACCTTTTTCTTCTGGGATACAATTATACCCACACGTTCATTCAGCAGCTTACGCTGACGGATCACCTCCGCAAGGTGGTCCATGGCGTCATCATGATCCGACGCTATATAGCAAAGAGGACGTTCTTTGGCGGTTTGCCTGACTGCCAAGGTTGAGAGGTATTGTTTTTTTCGGACGTCTGAGTCAATAAAGTGCGCCGCAAGCTCCGCCACGTAAGGAGAATTACGGTAGGCGCCAAGCAGTATGGCATTTTCCCGCTGCAGCCCCATCATCTGCAGAATTTCGTTTTCACCGGCCCCATCTTCAAAAATCTGTTGCATCGGATCGGCAAACACTGTCACATGATTGGCGGCCAGGGTCATAATTTCGAACGCCTGAGTGCTTAGATCCTGACCCTCATCTACCAGGATAAAATCCAGATATTTTTTAGGTGGTCTGACACTCTTCAGGCGTCGAAGGACAGCCAGCCGGATCTTCTTGAAGTCCAATTCACCCTTTGAAAGTTCTATTCTGGGTAGTCTCTTAGAAATTTCCTGCTCATGAAAGAGGCGACACCAGTGGTCAAAGGTGGAAACGGTTTCATCAGGAAATCCCAAAAACTGAATTCCGGACCGGATGTACTCTTTCACCACATTGGTAAACACAAACACGCGGAACCGTTCCGGTGGAATGTTATAGGTCTCGGCCAGGTAGGCTGCGCGGTGCACCAGTACCTGTGTCTTGCCGGATCCGGCGACCCCCAGAATCACCCGGTGCCGGTCCGGTGCCATTTCTACCGCCCGCGTCTGGTCCGGAGTCAAATCCCCCCGGGGCAGCAACCAAATGCTCATCCACTTCTCCTCGCCAACGATCCACCTTTAACTCCTGGCAATGGGGCGTCCGTATCCAGTATCCGTTTACCCTTCCGTTTGCGTCTGGCAATCTCTTTGTTCGCCAGTTCTAAGGCTTCCTCATCGCCGAGGGACTTTACTGCTGCAGCATACCATCCCAGTTCCCAGTCGGGCATGGTTTCCAACCTGCCGTACGCCTTGACCGCCTGTCTGTAAATCGCATGGCATTTTTGCGCATCCACCCCCGCACGTTCCAGACAACGCGCTTTGAGCGTGAGATTGGGGCCGTCTTCACCCCCTTTTTTGATTGCGTCCTCAATGGTCTGAAGCGCTTCCTGGTGTCGTGCCTGATGCAGATAAAGCAGCGTCAGATTAAACAGGGGACCGTCCCAATGTGGTGTAGCCTGATCTGCCTCCCGATAAAATTTTTCCGCGCGTTCCAGGTTTCCAAGTTCCCTGAAATATAACGCCTGCAAGTTCAGGATTTCTGCGTCAGGTTTCCCCAGATTTTTCAGGGCAAGCCTCAGCCAGTCCAGTGCTCGTTCATACTGTTTCAGCTCCGCACACCATTTTGCGATCTGAACGTAATCATACGTGTTATCAGGAGACGCGGGATTCTTTTGTTTCAGTTCTTCCTCTTTCTCCTCGATGAGCAGTCGGATCTGGTTGGGGTTCACGACATTAACAAACGGATTTTCCTCCGTGTGTTCGAAGACGGTCTGAGGATCATCCCTGAGGAATGCCCTGCACTGAAATTGTTTACCGCCGGTAATTCGATATTCCATAATTATTTCCGAGCCAGTTGACACACTGCCGGGGATTTTCCAAACCTGGTGAAAAATAACCTGATGTTCCCGTTCCGTTACCACCTTAAACTGCAACCGGTCCACGTCCAGACGTCTGTTGCCTGCGGCCACCAGTTCTACCTGCCCCCATTTATTGTCCTTCGGATAAGGCAGAGGGGTGTGCGCGGGCACTATCGGCAGCAGCCGATCGCCCGCGGTAACCAGGGCTAAACCGTCGTGCAGTACCGGCTGAACCAGATTTTTCCCCGTCATAGCTTTGTACAGCCGGCTCCATGCCGCCCCTCTGGCAACAGAAAGCTGGATATCCATAGGGTCCTGAAAAAAACCGATTGCCGCTTTGTGAAAAAATTGATCTACTTTTTCGCGGACCTGTGGAATCAGGGAACTGCCTCCCACCATCAGACAAAAATCTATGTCCTTCGGTTTCTTTCCAGCCCTTTCCAGCGCGTCCTGAAGCGGCGCTAAAATCGACTGTACCAAATAGTACTCCGTTTCGCGCGCGTACAAGATATCCTCATCGAAAAATGGCTCCAGTATCTTTTCCCATTGATCCGCATTAAGGCTGGGCCGTGACAGTGTAAGTGTGCGCTGACCGAGATATACGGTTAACCCCGGTTGCCTGACTTCAATGCTTTTTTTATCCGCATGGTCGTATTTATTGAACCGTTTCAGCCGGTCAATCTGTTTGCACAGCGCTTCTTTAAGGGCCTCCGCGGTTCCCCGCAGCTGTGGTTCAAGTCCGCGCTTTTTCTCCGCCCACTTCAAATCCAGCAGATCGATCCCGTTTTCTTCACACAACCGGGGAATCAAATGGTTGTACACGATAGCCGCATCCAGATCTCCTCCGCCGAGGCGGTGATAGCGGGATACCGCAAGCTGATTGATTTGCAACTGTTTTGTCGCGCGGTCCGCCGTAATTTCCATGACGGCCACATCACAGGTCCCGCCGCCGAAATCAAATACTACACACCGGTTTATTTTGCCAGTCTTAAAAGTGTCCGGAGTCCCTTCCGTCATAAAATAATCGATCAACGCGGTCGTCGGCTCATCCAGAAGATCTTCGTCCTCCAGATCAATACCGGCGTATTGACATGCCCGAAGTGTGTCACGACGTTGGTTCAGCTGGAATGAAGCCGGCACGGTGACACAGAAATCGGCCACTGCATCGCCGACCTGCTGGTTAACGGCATCTTTAAGGAATCCGAGGATGTGGCCGGCAATTTTAGACGCATGATTAAAGGATTCAGCCGCCCGATGATAGGTTTTACGCAGCCCCATATCATTCTTGGTTTCATAAAAAAGATTACGTTCGGGAAACAGATTGGCGTCCTGGGGCCTCGTCCGCAAACGCTTTGCTCCCTCACCAACCAGCACGCTGCCATTGCCCAGATCCGCAACGATGGAAGGCACGAGCGGACTGGTCATGGATCCCGCTGGAAACAGCGGCTGGTCAATCTCCAGTACTTCACATCTCAGTTGATTACCAGGTTCCCATGAAGCCTTGGCCACCACAGAATTGGTCGTGCCGAGATCAATGCCGTAAGCGGTAATTCTTCCGCGCCGGCTATGTTGACCTACTGCGGCTGAAAAAAAAGTAAGATCGTTCATATGCACCTCAGCTCCCATAAC
>JAKOTZ010000205.1 GCA_029776995.1 Candidatus Hydrogenedentota bacterium | reverse complement strand
GATCTGCTTTATAAGGAATAACCGACGCAAAACCCGTGTTTATATCGGCGCAACCACAGCGGACGGGTCAAATTGGGTGTGATTCGTTCCCGCTTGTATAATGCAGCCCGATATCAGCGGTAAGGAGCGTATTATGGCGTTTATTGTCTGCGAGCCGTGCATCAAATGCAAGTATACCGAGTGCGTGACGGTGTGTCCGGTCGCCTGTTTCCGGGAGGGTGAAAACATGCTGGTGATCGATCCGGATGAATGCATCGACTGCGGCGTCTGCGTCGATGAATGCCCGGTACACGCCATCTTTTCCGAAGATGAAGTTCCGGAAAAATGGAAAGAATACATTGAGCTGAACGCGAAATACGCCAAAGTCTGGCCCATCATCGACGAAAGCCGCGAACCCCTTGAAACAGCGGAAGAATACAAGGAAGTTGAACAAAAGCGGGAACTGTTCTCGCCGAATCCCGGTGAAGGCACGGCCTGATTCCCAATTCCGCGGGAATCGGAAAGGTTGATCTGTTGAGGCTCCGATTGCTGGCCTGCAGCGCGCTGACCCGTGAAATCTGCTGGTGTGTAGCCCGGTCTCCCAACAGGATTGATCCGGTTTTTATTGAAAAAGGCGCCCATAATCAGCCTGACCGGCTGCGGGAACGGCTGCAGCGGGTGATCAATGAAACCCCGGCGGAAGAATATGACCGAATCCTTCTGGCCTACGGCCTGTGCGGCCGGGCGACGGACGGCCTGACTGCCCGGAACCTGCCTGTCATCATTCCCCGCGCGCACGACTGCGCAACCCTGCTCATCGGCAGCCGAGAGGCGTTTCTGCGCTGTTTCGGGGACCAGTTGAGCCGCCCGTGGACCTCGGCCAGTTACGCGGAGCGGAACAGCGGCGGCGATTTTTCAGCGCCGAACGCGCTGTGGACGAACGGAGAGCCCGACTTTACGGAACTGGCCGCCCGGTACGGCGAAGAAGGGGCGCAGGTCGTGCTGGATGCCCTGCGGCAATACCGGACAGAGGATGGTGAACTCTGGTTTATCGACGTGCCGGAAACCAGCCATCCAGCGGTAGTCCAGGCACTGGAGGCGGCCGCTGTCCAAAAAGGACTGGTCCTGAAGCGGATTCCGGGCAATATTTCACTGCTCCAGCGTCTAGTTGATGGGCCATGGGCGCCGGAAGATTACCTGGTGCTGGAACCCGGCTGCCGGATCGAAGCCCTGTTCGACCACGAGCAGGTGATCCGCGCGGTGCCTGAATCAGCCCCGTAACCTCCTCTTTTACCCGAAATAGTCCTGTTCCTGCTACTATGTGATCCATCGGGAGTGTAAGGAGGATTGCTTATGCATGGGATTGCGGTTGCGCTGATGATTCTGTCCGCGGCGGGGCACACGCTTCCGGAACCGGGGTCGCCGCCGCTGTCCTGGCCGCCCTTTCCGGACCGGCTGAGCGCGTACGTATTCCTGAACTGGACGCTGGTTCCGCCGGATCGGCTCGCCGAGGCCATTGACGCGCGGGAAGAGGACGTAACGCGTCTGGCTTCACTGATGGGGTTGGAGCCTGATCCCAGGATTTCGCCGGAAATACCCCGGCGGGGGTACGTAACGATTATCCGCCGAAACTGGCATCTTCTTCCCTGGGAACAGCTGCTGAAGCTGCTGAACTGGACTGAAGCGCAACTGGCATATGCGCTGAGAGAAGACGACTTTTTGTATATCAAGCTGGGCAGCCTGAAACCCCGGGTAGCTCCCCTCCGCTGGCAGGAACCGGATGAAGCGACAGGGGACCGGCTGCGCCGGATCGGTGAAATTATCCGACGGGATTTTCCCGATCTGTCCCAGTCCGGCGGCGGTCTGTTCCAGTTCGTGGAAGACCTGTCCGCGCCGGAAGACAGGACAGATCCCCCGATCTCGCCCCCCGCAGACAAGCCCCGGTACGGCGGCTCCTATTTCGCGCTGTATGGCGATCCGCTGCTGGAAGACAGCCGGGATTCCTACCCGGACGGGTATATCCAGCGTTTGGCCGACGTGGGCGTCAGGGGGACCTGGCTTCAGGGCGTGCTTTATAAACTGGCGCCGTTCCCCTGGAACCCCGAACTCAGCGAGCACTGGGAAAAGCGGCAGCAGGACCTTGGAGCGCTCGCCCGCCGCCTGCGGGAACAGGGCAGCGGACTGTGGCTCTACCTGAACGAACCCAGGGCAATGCCGCTGGCGTTCTTTGAAACGCACTCCGAACTGAAAGGGGTCGCGGAAGGGGATTACGCCACCCTGTGCACTTCGGCGCCGGAAGTGCGCGCGTGGATCCGGGAAAGCGTGGCGGCCATATGTCGGGCCGCCCCGGATCTGGCGGGCATTTTCACCATATCCGGATCGGAAAACCTGACGCACTGCTGGTCCCATTTTCAGGGCCAGGGCTGCGCGCGGTGCGCGGCGGCGGGTCCGCCGAAGGTTATTGTCGAACTGCATGAAGCCATCGCGGCGGGCATGTCGGACGCGGGAAGCGCGGCCCGCCTGGTCGCGTGGGACTGGGGATGGCCGGATGACTGGGTGGAGCCGATCACCCGAAACCTGCCGAAACATGTGGCTCTGATGAGTGTCAGCGAGTGGAGCCTGCCCCTGAACCGGGGCGGGGTCGCCGTATCGGTAGGCGAATACTGCCTTTCGGCGGTGGGGCCAGGCCCCCGGGCGCTGCGCCACTGGGATCTTGCCCGGGCAGCTGGCCTGCCGCGTTTCGCGAAGCTCCAGCTGGGCACCACCTGGGAACTGGGCAGTGTGCCATATGTGCCTGCCGTACGGCTGGTCGCGGAACACGCGGAACGGCTGCGCGGGCTTGACCTGGACGGATTCATGACCGGCTGGACCCTGGGCGGATGCCCTTCTCCCAATCTGGAGGTTTTTTCCCGGTTGATGGACCATGAGGATATAGACGCGAACCAGGCCCTTCATGCCGTGGCCGCGGAACGCTTTGGAGACCGTGCGGCGGATGTGGCAGTACAGGCCTGGACCCGGATCAGTGAAGCCTTTTCGTCGTACCCCTACCATGGGTCCCTCCTGTACAACGGCCCCCAGCACGTAGGTCCGGCCGCTCCGCTGTGGGAACGTCCAACGGGATATCGGTCAACCATGGTCGGGTTCCCGTATGACGACGTCCCCGCCTGGCTCGGTCCCTATCCGGTAGACACGTTCACGGCGCTGATGGAACAGGTGGCGGAAGGTTTCGAAGACGGCGCGACAATGCTGGAAAAGGCGTTATCCAATATGCCAGCCGGATCAGCCGGCGGCCGGCATCAGGCGGCCTTGGAAGCGGAAATCCGGGTGATCCGCGCCTGTGGCATTCATTTTCGGAGCGCGGCCCGGCAGGTCAGGTTTTACCAGGCCAGGGAAGCGCTCGCCAAAGTGCGGCGCCCGGAAGAATTGGCCGGTATACTGCAAACCCTCCGGGACCAGGCCAGCGCGGAAGGCGACCTGGCGCGGCAGCTGTACCGCATCCAGCGCGAAGACAGCCGGATCGGATACGAGGCAACCAACCATTATTTCTACGTCCCGGCTGATCTCGCAGCGAAAGCGGCCCAGTGTGAACTGATGGCGGCACGGTGGGACGCCCTGCTGAAACCGTTAGAAGAAAAAGAATCCGGAACCGAGCGAAACGGCGCTACGGCCGCCGCGCGGTAAGCGCGCGGAGCGTGCCGGCCAAATCGGGAAGCAGCCGGATATCTGTAAATCCGGCCGCTTCGGCCATTTCCCGGACGGCGCCGTGCTGGTCCTCCCCCATTTCCACCGCGAGCATTCCGCCGGGCGTCAGCCAACCCGGCGCGGCACGCACAATCTGCCTGAGGATATCGGTCCCGTCGGGTCCGCCCAACAGCGCCCCCGGATCTTCATACAGCCGGATATCCGGTGCAAGCCCGGACCACTCCTCCAGCGCGACATACGGCGGATTCGCGACAATAACGTGGAATGGCGCGAAATCCCGAAGTTGTGGCGGATCAAACAGGTTACCCGTAAGCAGGGTCACCTTCAGCCTCAGTCGTTTTGCGTTCTCCCGCGCCAGACTGACAGCCGCAGGGCTGATATCCACGCCGACGCATTCACAACCACGGTGGTGGCGCTTAACGGCAAGCAGCACACAACCGGAACCGGTACAAAGATCCAGCAGCCGAGGCTGTTCCGGCCGGAATTGCTCCAGATATTCCAGGGCGGCAGATACCAGCAGTTCGCTCTCCGGACGGGGAATAAGCACAGGTGGACGTACCCGGAACGTCAAGCCGTAAAAATCTGCGGATTCCAGGATATACGCCACAGGTTCCCGGGCCTGCCGGCGGCGGAGCATGCGTTCAAACTGCCGCAGGATCCCGCTGTCTTCCAGAAGATCGGACAACCGGGCCAGCAGGGCTGCCCGGGTCCGTCCCATGGCGCGCGCCAGTAACAGTTCCGCATCCAGGCGGGGCGTTTCACTGTGGGGCGTGAGCGCGCGCGCGGCCTCCAGGAGAGCATCGCGCACCGTGGAGGGTCTCATGTCTCCATTTCCACCAGGCGGGCGGCCCGGTCAGCAGCTGCCAGCGCGTCGATCAGATCCTGCAGGTCGCCATCCAGAATCTGGCGAAGTTTATACAGCGAAAGCTGGATCCGGTGGTCGGTGACGCGGTTCTCGGGGAAATTGTAGGTTCTGATTTTTTCGCTGCGATCCCCCGAACGCACCTGTACTTTCCGCTGCGCGGCCCGGGCGACCGCTTCCTCCATGATTTTGGCTTCCAGCAGGCGGGACCGGAGAATCATCAGGGCCCGTGCTTTATTTTTATGCTGGGACCTTTCATCCTGGCAGGTAACGACGATGCCGGTGGGCTTGTGGGTAACGCGGACGGCGGAATCGGTGGTGTTAACATGCTGCCCCCCCGCGCCGCTGGAGCGGTACACGTCTATTTCCAGGTCTTCCGGGTTGATGTCCACATCCACCTCTTCGGCCTCGGGCAGCACGGCAACCGTAACCGCGGAGGTGTGAATCCGTCCCTGGGATTCCGTGTCCGGAACCCGCTGCACCCGGTGAACGCCTCCCTCCCATTTCATCTGGCTGAACACCTGGTCCCCCGCGACACGGAAACTGATTTCCTTAAAGCCGCCCAGACCCGTGGGATTGCTGTTCAGAATTTCGACGGTCCATCCCCTGCTTTCCGCGTACCGGCTGTACATCCGGAACAGGTCCGCCGCGAACAGGGCCGCCTCCTCTCCACCTGTTCCCGCGCGGATTTCCACAATGGCACACCGCTCATCGTTAGGGTCCCGGGGCACCAGCAGTTCTTTGATGCGCGCTTCCAGCAACTCCATACGGTCAGCGGCGGCGTGTTCCTCCTCCTTCGCCAACTCGCGCAACTCATCATCTTCGGTTTCCCGAAGGACCCTCACCGCTTCCTGCCATTCGGACTCCGCCTGTTCATACTGCCTGAAGGCGTTTACGATCTCGGACAGTTCCCTGTTTTTTCTGGCCAGCCTGGCACACCTCACCGGATCCGTCGCCACTTCCGGCGTAGCCAGCTCGCGGGTCACCCGTTCCGCTTCGGCCACCACGGCCAGCAGTTTTTCCCGCAACAGGGCGTCCATGGCTGAAGCCGGAAGGAAAACGGCTTACTTGCCGCTGAATTTTCTGTTGAAGCGGTCGACGCGGCCTTCGGTGTCCACAAACTTCTGCTTGCCGGTAAAGAACGGATGGGAAGCGCTGCTGAGTTCGAGGGTGTAAAGCGGATAAGTTTTTCCATCGATTTCGATGGTTTTATCCGTCTTTACCGTGGACTTGGTCAACCACTTGATCCCGGCGCCCACGTCCATGAACACCACTTCGCGATAATTTTTCGGATGGATATCCTTTTTCACCGGAAACTCTCCTGTTGTACGCCGCTATGTCCATTCCGGCCTGACGCATTCCCAGACCGGAGACTGCCTGACCCCCAAGGGAAGTAAATTATAGCACAGGCTTTTTTGCAGCCGCAAGCATGTCAGCCGGCATCAGAGCGGGGCGTGTTCCGGTCCGCGCGGCAGAGCCGGCTCCGCCCGCCGCCCCGCGGCATCTGCGGCACCTTTCGTGATGGGCGTTTGACTGCGGCTCCCTCTGCCTGATATGCTGTTTTAGGGTTGTATTGTCCCGTCGCCCGGCTGGCGGTTCCCGGTGGATTCCGTAGCGCGTCAGGGAACAATGCTGTCTGCGGCAACAGTTTCTTCGAAAGACCGCGGACGGCCTGGATTGGGCGGTGATGAAGTATTGTATGCCTCTAAAAACTGGAGTTTCGAAATGAGCGATCAGGAAACGGTAAAAGGCGCGGAACAGCAGGCTGAAACCCCGGAAAATGCCCCGCATGAGGGTGGGCACGATCATGCGCATCATGGCCACGACCACCATCACGACCATGACCACCACCACCACCACGACCATGATGAAGAGCAGTTCGAATTCGTGGAGGCCCCTGTTTTCGAGGTCAGCGTGGGGGAGGCTTGCGACTACACCGTGAAAACCAGCGTCCCCGCGGCCAATATCCTCAAAGAAATCGACAGCCAGCTGGAAGAAATGCGCCGGACTGTCGAACTGCCGGGCTTCCGCAGAGGCAAAGCGCCTGTAAAACTGCTGCAGAACAAATTTGGCCGGGTGTTGCGCGAAGACGCCTGCCGGAAAATGCTCGACGAATCCTTTAAAAAACTGGTAAAAGACCGGGACCTGCGCCCGGTAACCAGCCCGAAAGTACCGGACTTTGACGCGCTGGTGGAAGCCTGGACAAGCAACAGCCCCCTTGAATTTACCATGACTTTTGAGACGGCGCCCGAAGTGGAGCTTTGTTCCTACCGGGGAATCGAAGTGGAGCGGCCCACCGTAACCATTGAAGACAAAGACATTGACGAGATGCTGGAGAACCAGCGCCAGCGGTTCGCCTCCTACCAGGTGGTGGAAGATGCCGCCGCGATGGACGACCAGGTGATGATCGATTTCGAAGGCACCATCGGGGGCGAGCCCTTTGAAGGAAACCGCGCGGAAAATTATCCTTACCTGATGGGCGCGTCCCGCCTGCTGAAGCCCTTCGAAGAAGCGCTGCTGGGCCGGAAAACCGGTGAGACCGTGGAAGCCGATGTGACCTTCCCGGAAGACTGGCGCAATAAAGACGTGGCAGGAAAAACCGCCCGGTTCAAGATCACCATCAAGGAAATCAAGCGGCGCGTGGTGCCCGAGCTGAACGATGACCTGGCGAAACAGGCCGGCTTTGAATCCCTGGAAGCCTGGCGCAATACGGTGGAAACCACCATGCGGGAACGCCTCAACGAGCAGTCCAACACTTTCGCCCGGGCCAACGCGTTGCAGAAAATCATCTCGGAAAGCGCCTTCCGGATCCCCCAGAGCATGATCGATTCCATTTCCCGTTCAACCTTCGAGGAGCTGGTTCAGGAACGCAAACGCGGCGGCGAACTGAGCGAGGAAGAAGAACAGGCGCTGCGCGCTGAAGCCCGGGAGCGGGCCATCGATGAAATCAAGCGGATCACGGCAATCCAGGAAATCGCTGAAGTAGAAGGCGTCGAAGTCACGGACGAAGACTTGGAATCGGAGGCCCACAGCCTGGCCGACAATGCCGGCGTGGACTACGAGATGGCCCGTGCCTGGCTCGGACAGCGCGAAAACCGGAGCCGCACGGAATGGGATATCCTGGTTAAAAAGGTGATGGACACTGTAATGGCCCACGCCAAAATCGTGGATAAGGAACTGCCCCATGAAGAGCCAGCCGGCGAGGCGGAAGGAAAAGAAAATGCGCCGTCGGCCTGAACCTCCGCTGGAACAGCATCTGGACTGCCCCGCGCGCGTCCTGGCTCCAGGCTGGACGGGAGACAGCCTGCCGGTTGATCCGCGGGCGGTGACCATCTACCAGCAGACCAGCCGGGGCGAACGCGCCTACGATATCTATTCCCGCCTGCTCGAGGACCGGATCATTTTCCTGGGCATGCCGATTGATGACTACGTCGCGAATTACATCATCGCCCAGCTGCTCTACCTCGAAGCGGAAGACCCGGACAAGGATATCAGCCTGTATATCAACTCCCCGGGGGGCAGCGTGACCGCAGGCCTGGCCATTTATGACACCATGCAGTTCATCAAGCCGGATGTGGTCACCATCTGCCTGGGACAGGCGGCCAGTATGGCGGCCGTGCTCATGGCCGCCGGCACCCCCGGCAAACGGTACGCCCTGCCGTATTCCCGGTTCCTGCTGCATCAGCTGATGGCCGGCGTGCGGGGACAGGCCACTGACATCGAAATCCAGGCGCGCGAAATCATGCGCATCGCCGAGATGATCGATGAAATCCTGATGCGCCATACGGGCCAGCCTATTGAAGTCATTCGCCGGGACAGCGACCGCGATTTCTTCATGAGCGCCCAGGAAGCCAAGGATTACGGACTGATCGACACGGTACTCACCCGCCAGGAAGTGCAGGCGCCCCGTAAATAATCCCCTCCCGCCGGAGCCGACAGGACTGGGTGCGCGCGGTGAGCGGGGATGTGGCACGCGTCCGGAGTCAGAAGGTAAACCATGCCCTCCGCCTTCAAATGGTTGATCGGGTTAGCCGCGGCAGGTATGGGCGCAGCGTTGCTGCTGCTGGCGGTCGAGAGCGCGCTGCGCTGGGCGAACTTCGGAACTTCCACGGATTTCCTGATCCGCCGCGAAACCGACTCGGGAGCCTGGTATACTTCAAACCGCGCCTTTTATCAGCAGTTTTTTAACCTGCCTCTGGGGGCTATCGTCCACTGGGACGACCTGGAATTTTCATTTCCCGAAAACAAATCACCCGACACATTCCGGGTGTTTGTGTTCGGGGGATCCGCGGCAAACGGCACCCCTCCTGATTCCGCGTATGCGTTCTGGCGCGCGCTTCAGGCCATGCTTGAGGACCGTTTCCCCGGCCGCCGTTTCGAGTTCTGCTGCGTGGCATCCCCCGGGGCGAATTCCCACGTGATGGCCGCCGCCGCCCGGGCCTGCGCGCAGCACCAACCCGACCTCTTTCTGATTTGCATGGGCAACAACGAATTTATCGGACCTTTTGGCGCGGGCAGCAGTATCACCAGCGGTTACCAGCCGAGTATACCGCGGATCCGCCTGCAGCTGATGATCCGCGGGCTGCGGCTTTATCAGATGATGGAAGGAGTAACGCGTTTCCGGGAACTTACCGCGCGGGTAGTCTCACCTGCGGATGTGTGGCGTTATCTGACCCCCATCGACCCGGATGGCGAACCGGCGCGGCGGGTATTGGGCAACTTCGAGCAAAACCTTCGGGAGATGGCAGCACTGGCTGACCATAGCGGCGCGGCCGCACTCGTTATCCCTCCGCTGACCAACCTTAAAGACTGGCCGCCGCTGGTATCCGCTCTGGGTAAAAACATTTCCCCGCGGGCGCGCGCCGAATGGGAAACATTCTGGCGGAAAGGGCAGGAAAAAGAATCATCGGGAGACGAGGCAGGCGCGCTGGAGGCATACCGCAAGGCGGCTGAAATAGACGACCGGCACGCCGAGCTCTGCTGGCGAATCGGGCAACTCCTCCTGAAAAATGGGAATCCGCGCGAGGCAAAGCAGTGGCTGGTCCGCGCTCGGGACCGTGACTGAGTGATCAGCCGGGCCCCATCGGCTATACTGGAAGCCACCAGACGCGCTGTGCGGGGCACAAAGGCCATCCTGGTGGAAAACGTGCCGGACAAAGATCCCGAAACATGGATTCCAGGCGGGGATGAAATTTATGACAATGTACACCCGACGTTTGAGGGTAATTGGCTGCTTGCCGCGGCCTGTTTTCCACACGTCGTGCGGTTGCTTGCCGGACCGGACACATCCGTATCGCCCGAGCCGCCGGACCGGGAAACAGTCCGTTCCCGGCTCGCCCTTACCCCGGCGGAAGAGGCAGAACACTGCGAGATAGTCCAAGGAATGCTCCAGTGGGGAGGCAGCTCCCTCGAGAATATGCTCGCCGGAATCGCTCGGCGAAAACAGTCGCTGGAAGAACAGGCCCGATTGATGGATAACGATCCGACCCAGGCGCTGATGCGGGTATGGCAGAAACACCCGGATGACTATTGGATCGGTACGCGCCTTTACTGGAACCTGTTTAACAGCAGCCGAAAGGACGAAGCGAGCGCCGTTCTGCAGAAACTGGCCCCTGCCCATCCCGCCCGCCGGGGGGTACAGCGGGCCAAACTTCAGCTTGAACTGCCACGCCTGGATGCTCACAGCCGTAAAGACGCGCTGCTTACATTCCTGCGGCGGTTCCCGGATGATGGACAGGGTTGGGAGCTGTTGGCGCGCCATTGCCTGGATTCTGAAGACCATGCCGGTGCAATCCTTTACGCTCGCCGGGCTCTGCGCGAGGACCTAACCCTGAACGGAGCGCGGGTGTTGCTGGCCCGCGCCCTGGAACAGTCCGGCCAGGTCCAGGGCGCCCTGCATACCGCCGCAGAGGCATTAACGCTGGATCTAGGCGATACAGCCGCGTTGGAACTGGTGGATCGTATTACAGGCAATTACACCGCAGAAGAAAAATCGGCTTTCTGGGGAGAAATCGTCCGGAAAAATCCGGGATGCTGGCCCGCGCGCCTGCGGGAACTGGAAGCCCTGCGGGACTGCAGCCGTGACAAGCCGGAAGCCTGGTTGCGTCTGCTGGACTACGCCCGGACCTGCGGTCCAAGGGCATGGCCGGCCCAATACGAAGCATCGCGGGCCCTGAATCGCGGCGTGGAGGAGCTGCTGGAAATCCTTGCCACGGCAATTCGATGGAACCCTGATGATTTCCGCCCGTATGACGAAGCGGATCGCGCGCTGAGTACCGATTTATCCGCCCGCATTCGGTTCTGGGAATCCCTGGCAGGCGAAATTTCCGCCTGCCGGATTTGGTTCTACCTGGGACGGGCGCGCGAGGCTGAAGAAAACATCCCGGCCGCCGTGGATGCTTACCGGAAAGCTGCCTCCGGATGTCCGGACGATCCGGCCATGCTGGCTTCCCTGGGCTTCGCGCTGATCAAACTCGGGCAATCTGGGGACGCCCTGGAACCGTTGAGCCGGGCGGCATCCATAAACCCAGACATTCCGGGAATCCACGAAGCCATCCAGCAGGCGCGCGATGCGCAATCCCCCTGACCGCGCGCTGATACGGGACCATCTCCGCGGCAGCGCGAAATTGCTATAATGCCCGGAAACATGAGGAAGGAGAGCGAATATGTCTGAGCCCTGGATGCTGGTACCGCCCGAAACAACCCCGATGCTTGAACCGGAATTCCGGCCGGCCGCGTTGGCCAACCGGGCCTTTTTGGAAGCCGTCAAGGCGGCCGGCGGCGGCGAGCCGCTGGTGTTAGGGTTAGAACGGGGCGACGGTTCGATATCCCGTTATGAAACGGTGGTTTTTCCCGATAAACATCCTAAATCCGAAGCCAACCTGTTTTACGCGGAGCGTCTGCTGAAATTCCTGCTGTGGCAGCGGGGCGCCTGCAAAGTATACGTGGGCGGCTCGGAAGAGATCGCCCGGTTCCTGAAAAAGTGTTACGCCCCCGGCGGACTGCGGGCTTTCGACGCGGAATTCATGGGACGCGACGTGTATGAAAAAGATTTCGAGGTTATCCACTGCGCGCCCCATGAAGTTCCCCAAACCCATGAAACCACCTCATCCCTGGGGCGCCACCTGAACGGCTGCCGTATCGGTTTCGATCTGGGCGCGTCAGACCGGAAAGTATCCGCCGTGGTCGACGGCAACCCGGTTTACAGCGAAGAAGTAATCTGGGAGCCGGCAAAACACTCGGACCCGGCCTACCACTACAACGAGATTATGGCCGCTTTGCGTTCCGCGGCGTCCCACCTGCCCCGGGTGGATGCCATCGGCGGGAGTTCCGCCGGGGTGTACGTCAACAACCGCCCCATGGTCGCTTCGCTGTTCCGCGCAGTGCCCCGGGACCGTTACGGCGAGATCCGGGATATGTTCCTGCGCATCGGACGCGAGATGGGGGTGCCGCTGGTGGTAGTGAATGACGGTGAAGTGACGGCCCTCGCCGGATCCATGGCGCTGGAGGACAATGCCGTGCTGGGCGTCGCCCTGGGCAGCAGCGAAGCCGGCGGTTACGTCACGCCCGAAGGCAACATTACCGGCTGGCTTAACGAGCTGGCGTTCTGTCCCGTGGATTACAACCCGGACGCCGCGGTGGATGACTGGTCGAAAGATTTCGGCGTCGGCGCCAAGTATTTCTCCCAGCAGTGCGTGTTCCGCCTGTGCGACCGGGCCGGCATCACGCTGCCCGCCAATGTAACCGACGCCGAGCGGCTGAAATTTGTCCAGGAAAAACTGGAATCCGGCCACCCCGGCGCGGAAGCCATCTGGCGGACCATGGGCGTCTTTCTGGGATACGGGCTGGCGCACTACGCCCATTTCTACCAGTTGCGGCACGTGCTGGTGCTGGGCCGCTGCACGTCGGGCCGCGGCGGAGACCTGCTGGTTACCGAGGCGCAGGGCGTGCTGGATCGGGAATTTCCGGAGATCGCGTCCGCCGTGCGGATCCATCTGCCGGATGAGAAGATCCGGCGCGTGGGACAGTCCATCGCTGCGGCCAGCCTGCCGGAAATACCCTGACCTGATAACAGCGCATCAAAAGGAGCCATCCCATGAAGTTTTCAATGGAGACTGCTGAACTGTTCATTCCGGACGGCGTCCCGGAAGTCGAAGCCCTTTCCCGAACCACCCACATGGGTGTGGGCGCGCACCAGGATGACCTGGAGATTCTGGCCGCGCCGGCTATCCTCGCCTGCTTCCAGCAGCCGGACCGGTGGTTCACCGGCGTCACCGTGACAAACGGCGCCGGGTCGGCGCGCACGGGGCTTTACGCCGCTTATTCCGATGCGGACATGGTTGCAGTGCGCCGCAAGGAACAGCGGAAAGCCGCCATCATCGGCGAATACGCCGCGCAGTTTCTGCTTGACCATCCCAGTTCCACCATTAAAAACACCGGTGATTCCCGCCCCGTGGATGACCTGGCGGCGATCTTACTGGCATGCCGTCCCAAAACCATCTACACGCACAACCTGGCGGATAAACATGATACCCACGTAGGCGTGGCGCTGGCGCTGGTGGCGGCGCTGCGCCGCGTGGCCGGGGAATATCGCCCCGACCAGGTCTACGGCGTGGAAGTCTGGCGGGACCTCGACTGGCTTTCTGACCAGGAAAAAGTGGTGTTTGACGTTTCGGACCATGAAAACCTGCAGGCGGCCCTGGTCGGCGTTTATGATTCACAGATCGCAGGCGGCAAACGGTACGATCTCGCCACCCTGGGACGCCGCCGCGCCAATGCCACCTACCATGCGTCCCATGACGTGGACACGTCCTCGGCGGCCATTTTCGCCATGGACATAACGCCGGTGGCCGCGCCTGATGGACCAGACCCTGTCGCGTTTACCCTCGCCGCGGTGGACCGGTTCCGCGCCGACGTGGAAAAACGCCTGCGGATGTTTCTCCGGTGACGGCGGAGGTCCCATGCGGCAAGGGGCGTTAAACCGGCTGTTTTACCGGACAGCGTGTCTGGCGCTGATGGCGCTGGCACTGGCCGGCTGCGGGCCGTCCTCATCCCTGGCGGATACGGATCACGCGCCGCCTCCGATTACCGAGTACATGCCCGACGCAGAACCCGAACGCGGAGACTGGTTGCGGCTGCGCCTGCCCGCCGAAATGCCCCACCTGAACCCCCTGACCAGTTCGGACGCTTACGCGGATGAAATCCTGGCCTGGATCTTCGATCCGCTGCTGGACCGGGATTCCCAAACCCTGGAAATGCGGCCCTGGCTGGCCTCTTCCTGGGAAATTTCCAACGATCATCTGCAGTACACCTTCCACCTTCGGCCGGATGTAACCTTTTCGGACGGCCATCCCCTCACGGCGGAAGACGTAAAGTTTACCTTTGACATGATCCGATCGCCGGAGGTGGACGCCCCACAGCTTCGCAGCTATTTCGTGGACATCACGGCCATTGACGTGCTGGACGAGCACACCGTCCGGTTCACCTGCGACAAGCCTTATTACCGGCATCTGGTCATGATCGGCGGCATGTACATCATTCCCCGGCACATTTACGGAGAGGGGGATTTCAACCGGCATCCGGCCAACCGCTCCCCCGTGGGATCCGGGCCCTACCGGCTCGATCACTGGAAAACCGGACAAGAACTGGTGCTGGCGCGGAATTACCGCTGGTGGGGCGCGGCATTTACCCGGAACCGGCCATACTTCGACCGTATCGTGTACACGATCCTGACGGAAGACAACAGCGCTTTTCTGCTGCTGGCCCGGGGAGACCTCGATGCCATGGCGTTGCGGCCGGATGTGTGGGAGCGCCGGGCGGCCGCGCCCCGGTTCACGGCCCGGTTCAACCGGTTTGCCTACGACCGGCCGGCTTACAATTACATCGGGTGGAACCTGCGGGATCCCCGGTTCGCCGACCGCCGCGTCCGGCGGGCCTTGGCCATGCTGATGGACCGCGAGGCCATCCGCGACGGCATTTATAAGGGGCTGGCCACCATCGTCACTTCGGGGTTCATGCCGGGCACGCCCGAATTCAACCCGGATATCAAGCCGGTTCCCTATGACCCGGAAGCGGCCCGGAAACTGCTGGCTGAAGCGGGATGGCGGGATTCCGACGGAGACGGCCTGCTGGACCGGGATGGCCTCCCCCTGAAGTTTGAAGTGGCCACCACCAACCAGAACCCCCTGGCGGAGCAGATACTGACCCTGTACAAGGAGGCGCTCGCGCGGGTGGGCATCGAGCTGGTAATCCGCCCGCTGGAGTGGGCTTCGCTGCTGGACCGGGTGGACAAGCGCGAGTTCGAGGCGGTGCTGATGGGCTGGCAGATGCCGCCCGATCCTGATCCCTACCAGGTCTGGCACTCCTCCCAGGCCGAAGCGGGGTCCAATTACGTTGGCTTTGTGAACGAAGAGGCCGACCGGCTGATTGAGGCTGCCCGCGCCTGCTTTGACCGGAATGAACGGATCCGCATGTATCACCGGTTCCAGGAAATCCTGGATGAGGAACAGCCCTATCTGTTTTTGATCGCGCCCAGGGCGCTGCTGGCCGTGGACCGGCGGATTTACGGCATCCGGACCTATCCTTTCGGCATGGATCAGCGGGAATGGTTTGTGCCCCGCGCGCTGCAGCGTTTCGGCGCGGTCCCAAACTGAGCCCTATCCGGGAGGACGCCACGAGGGGAAGTGGTATGCCGGTTCCGGAAAATAGTATGATGTAGCCGGCTGACTGAATCGGTGAGGCTGCCTCGGGGAGTAGCGCAGTCCGGTTAGCGCGCCTGCTTTGGGAGCAGGAGGCCGCGGGTTCGAATCCCGCCTCCCCGACCATACCCGGAACATATCCTCTTGGACTGGTTTTCACGATATCCCGCCCGTCCGATCGCGGTTATTTTTCTTTAGGGCAGCTGTTCCCTGCGGTGCCCGTTCTGTGCCACGGAGGGTCGGGTGGAAACGTTGCCGCCCCAGGCGCTGGCACAGTTTCTGGATGTTTTGTCCGCGGCCGGAGCGCGCAACGTGGTTTTGGGCGGAGGGGAACCGGCGGAATGGCCCTGGGGATGGGAACTGGCCTGCCGGATGGCCCGGGAACGGGGATTTCTGGTGCAGTTGGGCACGGCGGGCGTGGCTCTGCGGCCTGGATTCGAGCGGGTCCCGTGGGCGGACCGTTTCGTGCTGCCGCTGGACGGCGATACGCCCAGGCTGCACAACCGATTCCGTCCAACAGGATCCGGGTTGAAGGTCTCCGCGGACCGGGCAGCCGACTTTTATGCAATGCTGGGGGGCTGCGAGCCACCGTCCGGCCATTTCGCCGTGATCATGGACCGCCTGGCCGCATTGGCCGAGGCCGGCCGCGAGGTTACCCTCAGCACGGTGGTCAACCGGGAATCCCTGCACGCCATGGACCGTCTGGCGGGGCTGGTAGAAAACATCTCCCGTCGCATGCCGGTGCACGCCTGGCATCTTTACCAGTTTATCCCCGCCGGCCGCGGCGGAACCCGCCATGCCGATCGGTTCAGCATTGACCGTGAGCGTTTTAACGCGGTGGTGGCCCGGACGCGCGGGCTGATTCCCGGTATCCGCATCTTCAGGCGAGCCGACATGCGTTTTTCCCGGGACGTCGACTTTTTCTGGTTTGAACAGGGCCGCATCCAGCGCGGGATGGACGCGTGGGGAAGCGCCGGCGCCATTTCGGCCGGCAGCGGGGCGGATTCATCTTTTGCGACGCTCCGCGCGGAACCGCTGCCCGGCCAGGCTTAAAAAAGCCGACAGTACACCCTTATATCTTTTCGCGCTGCTTACCAGGCGTTCAGCAGTCGGAACGCCTTTTCCTGATCCGCCGGATACCCATTTCCATCAGCGCCAGCCCGGCCAATCCAACCACCAGACCGCCGCCGACGGGCACGCTGGACGTGACGTTGACGTGGAAGAAATATTCCGCCTGGGCCTTTTCTCCGGAAGACGTCTCGTAGGCCACCCGGTATACGCCGCTGTCGCCGGGGGTTAATTCGCTGAGGCACAGGCTGGAGCCGGTCGCGCCCGGAATCTCCTGCCCGTCTTTATACCACGTGAAATTGTAGGCATTGGGCGCGTCCGGCGGTTCCAGGCATACGGATTCGCCGATTTCGAAGAACCCGCCTTGTGTGGCTTTCCGGAAGGGCAATTCGCCGTCCCGGCCGGCAATGGACAGCTCATACAGTTCAAGGGTGGCCGGCGCGGTTCCCTGGGGCCAGCCGCCTGTGGGCGGGGCCAGTTTCACGGAAACGCGGTTAGGCATGCCGCTGTCAATCTTCGGGTAACGGAACTCTATGGATTCCGCCGGCTCGCTGACCGTGCTTTTGTTCACCCCCGGCTCATTTACCCCGATTTCCACCATAAACTGGCCGTCCGTGCTCAGGATCACGCTGTCGCCGGTCGCGGAGAACCGATAAGGCCTTTCCGGATTTCTGGGCGGCCGGGACATGCCGGTGATGTACAAATGGTACCGGCCGGGCTCAATATTCACGGGCAGTTGAAAACTTTTGTTGGCACCGCCGTTTTTCAGAATCACGTCGAAAGAACCCGTATTCCCTTTGGAATTATCCAGCACTTCGAAACGGATGCCGGCCAGCGGTCCCAGGTCACTGCCGTCCGGGCGGTTAACCAGCTTGATAATTTCGGTAACCTGGCCGGCGCCGATGGTGCGGCCGCCTTCCCGGATTGCCTGGTATTCCTGGGTCGCGCCACCGGGCAGGGTACCGCCCTGGGGCATAATGCCGCTGATGCCCGCGTTAACCCGTTCTCCGAAGGTGGCGCCCTGGGTTTGTTTGGGCACCGTGACTGTCATGGTGGCCGAACCTGGAATATCCCCGGCCGGGCTCAGCTGCAGGGTTCCGTTCCCTAAGGCGCCTCGCACGGCCGTGCCGCTGTTGGCTTTGCCCGGGGATGCCGGATCACCGGAAAAACTTACGGGAAGCCCCTGATACACAACCGCTTCCTGTTCGATGACCAGCACCAGCCCGCCATCACCGGCGGCGGCCAACACCAGGGGGGAAACCAGCGGCAACTGTCCGCCGGGCAGGTAGAAAGAAACGGCCCCCATGAGACTGGGAGGCGTTCCGGGCACGCCGCCGTAGACCGGTTCGCCGAACACCAGGGTGAACTGCGGATTATCCGCGATCCCACCCTTTTGGGCGGAACCGATCTGATAGCGCGCGTGGCTGCCGGAAACCGGTTCCGTCAACCCGGGGTTTCCGATGGCCAGGCGGGTCCGGGGATAGAGCGCCCCCGCGCTGCTCAGCCGGGAGAAAAGCTCCGCCGGCGGCAGATAGAGGTATACCGCGTCCGTCATCGGCCCGGCTGTCCCGAAACCGGTCATCGGCTGGTACAGGTACCCGCTTTGCGGATCCCAGAGGACCACACTGAGCGCGGTAATATCGGGAGAGGGTCCCGGCGCAATCTGCAGCAGGTAAACCGGGGCGGGCGGATCGGCATCCAGGGAACCGGCGCCGACAATCAGGCTCTTGTCCGGCCCCCAGTACATGCTCCACAGGGACACGGAAAGGCCGCCGTCCAGTTGGACCGTGGGGCCGGTCCCCGCGGAAATTTGCAACAGCCCCGCTTCAGGACTGTCCGGAAGCCCTTCCACGAGGATGGATTCGCCGTCCTGGGGAAACAGCATGACGGGCCCGCTGGTGTCATGCCGCAGCCCGAAGTAATAGACCTGGGCGTAGCCCGCCGGCAGGATACCCGCGGCCATCAGGGCGCCGACCAGAAGAAAGGTATGAAATTGACTTTTCCCGCGCATAAGCTTCTCCTTTTGCCTGCCTGTGTATAAGTTAATTGTACCCTGCGGATCCGAAAATGTCAATTCAAAATCGGTTTAGTTATTAAAAATTTTTGTTCATTGTATAGATCAGTACTTTCGCCAGCTTTTAAAACAGGGCTGTTCCGCCGTTTCCCTGGCGGTTTTACGCGGCGAAGCGCATCTGCGACTCAGGCGCATTGGGAAAAAGGACGCGCGGGGACTTGACAGGGAATCGGAAATGTGTTATACTGTTATTAGCACTCGACGGCGTTGAGCGCCAATACTTCGGCGACGCCGTCAGATCCCCCTCAATATCATGAAAAGTTCATCTTTGCGTAACTGAATACGTATAGAGCTAACAGGTAAAAGGAAAGGAGAACGGTTATGGCAGCCAAACAACTGGTTTTCGGACAGGAAGCGCGGGTTAAGCTGCTCGAAGGCGTAGACGCCCTGGCCGACGCAGTCAAAGCCACCCTGGGGCCCAAAGGACGCAACGTGCTGATGGAAAAATCCTACGGCGCCCCCAAGGTGACCAAGGACGGCGTCACCGTGGCGAAAGAAGTGGAAATTAAGGAACCCTTCGCCAACATGGGCGCGCGGATGGTGCGCCAGGCGGCGAGCAAGACCGGGGACATCGCCGGGGACGGCACCACCACCGCCACGGTGCTGGCCCAGGTGCTCGTGCACGAAGGCATGAAGCACGTCACGGCCGGCGCCAATCCCATGTACCTGAAGCGCGGCATGGACAAGGCGCTCGCGGCCGCCATGGACGCCATCTCCGCCATGGCCAAGAAGGTCAAGGGCAAAGATGAGATCAAGCAGGTGGCCACCGTCTCCGCCAACGGCGACACCACCATCGGAGACATTATCGCCGACGCCATCGAGAAGGTGGGGCAGGACGGCGTGATCACCATTGAAGAAGGCAAGAGCATGGAGACCGAGGTGGAGATCGTGGACGGCATGCAGTTCGACCGCGGCTACATCTCGGCGCATTTCGTCACGGATCCCGAGAACATGAAGGTGGTGCTTGAGGATCCGCTGATCCTGTGCCATGAAAAGAAGCTGTCCAGCATCCGCGACCTGCTGCCGCTGCTGCAGAAGGTGGTCCAGAGCGGCAAGCCCCTGCTGATCATCGCCGAGGACGTGGAAGGCGAAGCGCTGGCGACGCTGGTGATCAACCGGCTGCGGGGCGTGCTCAACGTGGCCGCGGTCAAGGCGCCGGCCTTTGGCGACCGCCGCAAGGAAATCCTGCGGGACATCTCGATCCTGACCGGCGGCACCTTCATCAGCGAGGACCTGGGCATGAAGCTGGAGTCGGTGGAACTGAGCCAGCTCGGCACGGCCAAGCGCGTGGAGATCACCAAGGACAACACCACGATCATCCAGGGCGGCGGCAAGAAGGAAGCCATCAAGGGCCGCTGCGACCAGATCCGCAAACAGATCGAGGAAACCACCTCGGATTATGACCGCGAGAAGCTGCAGGAACGGCTGGCGAAGCTGGCCGGCGGCGTCGCGGTGATCAAGGTGGGCGCGGCCAGCGAGGTCGAGCTCAAGGAGAAGAAAGACCGCGCCGATGACGCGCTGCACGCCACCCGCGCGGCGATTGAGGAAGGCATCGTGGCAGGCGGCGGCGTGGCGCTGCTGCGGGCCCGGGACAAAGTGGCCGCGCTGGAGCTGGAAGGCGACGAGAAGATCGGCGCGATGATGCTGTGGAAGGCCATGGCGGCGCCGCTGGCCCAGATCGCCGAGAATGCCGGCGAGGAAGGCCAGGTGATCGTGAACGCGGTCCTGAAGGAAAAGGGCAGCGTGGGCTACAATGCCGCGACCGGGCAGATCGAGGACCTGGTGAAAGCCGGGATCATCGATCCGGCCAAGGTGATCCGGTGCGCCCTGCAGAACGCGGTGAGCGCGGCCGGCATGATCATCACCACCGAATGCCTGGTCACCGAGCTGCCGGAAAAGAAATCCAACTGACCGTAACGCTCAGAACGGTTTTACGCGCCCGTCCCCGCCCCCGGGGGCGGGCATTTTTATTTGACCCAGCAGAAAATGTCACAAAACATTATCCCTTTTCAGACCGGAAGCGGACGACCGTAAACTTTGGAGCGGGCTTTTGTATAATATTTCTCCCGGTATCGGCGGGGGCGCTGTCTCTGCGGTTGCGCGGCATAAGCGGGATCAGCATAATACGTACTGATATATGTGTCTGTATGGATAAGGTTCGCCTCAATGGGGGATTCCCGTGATGAAGCTGGAAGAACTGGCGGCAGGTTCTATTGTCCGGGGGCTCGTTACGGGCGCGGACGTAAAAGTTGAGAGCGTGACGTGGCACGGTTCCGAGGCGGTCACGCTGGTGTACCGCAACCTGTCGGACAACCGGCTGGGGGAACAGCTGCTGTACCGGCACGATGAGGCGCGGCTCAGCCTGGCGCAGCGGGAGCGGCTGTGGAGTTTTGACGCGGACGGCGCGATCTTCCGGCTGGTGGCGGAGGCGTACCGGATCCGGCAGGCCCATCTGTTTGACCCCATGATGGCCGTGCACACCTCCAGCATTGATCCGCTGCCCCACCAGATTTCCGCGGTATACGAGCGCATGCTGCCGATGCAGCCCCTGCGGTTCCTGCTGGCGGACGATCCCGGAGCCGGCAAAACCATCATGGCCGGCCTGTACATCCGGGAGCTCATGCTGCGGGGCGAGCTGGAGCGCTGCCTGATTGTCTGCCCGGGGATTCTGGTGGAGCAGTGGCAGGACGAGCTCAACCGCCGTTTTGATCTTCATTTCGAAATCTTCACTACCGAATCGATGGACAGCAGCGTAACCGGAAACTGGTTCGCGGAGCGGCCGCTGATCCTGGCCCGGCTGGACAAACTGTCCCGGAATAAAGAGCTCCAGAAAAAACTGGAACATCCCGACTGCTGGTGGGACCTGGTGGTAGTGGACGAAGCCCACAAGCTTTCCGCCCACTATTTCGGCAACGAACTGAAAAAGACGAAACGGTATGAGCTGGGCGAGTTGCTGGCCAGGCAGACGCGGAATTTCCTGCTGCTGACCGCCACGCCGCACAACGGCAAGGAAGAAGATTTCCAGCTTTTCATGGCGCTGCTGGACGGAGACCGGTTCGAGGGCCGGTTCCGGGACAGCACGCACGCGGTAAATGTGTCGGACCTCATGCGGCGGGCGGTGAAGGAGGACCTGGTACGGTTTGACGGCTCCCGCCTGTTTCCCGAGCGGTATGCCGTGACGATTCCCTTTGAACTTTCGGACCTGGAACAGCGGCTGTACCACGACGTGACCGAATACGTCAACACGGAATTCAACCGGGCTGAAGAGAACAAGCTTGAACCGGGCCGCAAGCAGAACGTGGGCTTCGCGCTGACGATTCTGCAGCGGCGGCTCGCCTCATCGCCCGAAGCAATCCTCAAGTCGCTGGAGCGCCGCCGGGAACGCCTGGAAAGAAACCTGCAGGAGATCAGGATGGGCGGAACGGGGGAGAGTTCCCGTCCGGCGCCCAGGTATTCCTGGCTGCCCGATCCGGATGACCTGGATGACCTGGAAGACCTGCCCGAAGAGGAATGGGAGGAATACAGCCGGGAGATGGTCTCCGCCTTAACAGCCGCGGCCAACCCCCGGGAGCTGGAGGCGGAAATTGCGACCCTGAAGAAGCTGGAAGAACAGGCCCGGGCCGTCCGGCGCAGCGGACGCGACGCCAAATGGCAGCAGCTGTCCGAGGTGCTGCACTACCTTTTCCAGCCCCGGAACGGCGCGGCGGAAAGCGTTACAAGGCACACCGAGGGCATTCCCGAGCCGCCGCGGGACCCAAAAGAAAAACTCGTGATTTTCACCGAACACCGGGACACCCTGAACTACCTCAAAGAGCGCTGCGACAATCTCTTTGGCAATGATCCCGACGCGGTGCTGACCATCCACGGCAGCATGGGCCGCGAAGAGCGCCAGAAGATCCAGGAGCGCTTTCTGAATGATTTCCGGGCCCGGCTGCTGATCGCCACGGACGCGGCGGGGGAAGGCATCAACCTCCAGCGGGCCCACCTCATGGTCAATTACGACCTGCCCTGGAACCCCAACCGGATCGAGCAGCGGTTCGGCCGGATCCACCGTATCGGCCAGACCCGCCCCTGTTACCTGTGGAATTTCGTGGCCCACGAAACCCGCGAGGGATACGTATATTACCGGCTGCTGAAGAAACTGGAGGAAGCCCGAAAAGCCCTGGGCGGAAAGGTCTTCGACGTCCTGGGCAAACTGGAATTTGAGGACCGGCCCTTCCGGGACCTGCTCATCGAGGCCATCCGCCACGGAGACCAGCATGAGGCGCTGGGCCGGCTGGAACGAGTCATCGACCAATCGGTGGATCCCGAACAGCTCCGTCGGCTGCTGGACACCCAGGCCCTGTCCAAAGAGATCCTCGACAGCGCCAGGATCTGCAGGATCCGCGAGGAGATGGAGCGGGCCGAAGCGCGCCGGCTGCAGCCCCATCACGTGGAATCCTGGTTTATGGAGGCCTTCCGGCGGCTGGGCGGATCCATACACCCCCGGGAACCGCGCCGCTGGGAAATTACCAATGTGCCTTCCGCCATCCGCCACCGGGACCGGCAGATCGGCCGGGCCGAACCGGTGCTGTCCCGGTATGATCGCGTCACCTTCCACCGCGAAGCGACCCACCCGCCGGGCAAACCCCAGGCGGCCTTTATCACCCCGGGGCATCCCCTGTTTGAAGCCACCCAGGACCTCATCCTCGAGCGGTACCGCGAGCTTTTCCGCCATGGCGCCGCGCTGGTGGATCCGAACGACCCGGGCGTGGCGCCCCGCCTCCTCTTCCTGGTGGAATATGCCATCCGGGACCAGTTGACCCAGCCCAGGACGGGCGAGCCCCGGGTCATTTTCCAGGATATCGCCTTTCTCGAGCGGCGGGCCGACGGCAGCTGGACCCGGGCGCAGGCGGCGCCGTATCTGGACTACCGTCCCCTGAAACCGGATACGGATCCGCCGCTGGAAACCCTGCTGGCCCGGCCCGAATGCGCCTGGCTGAAGCGGATGGCCGAGGCCGGACCGGACCGGCTGGAAGGCGAAGCCATCCAGTATTGCATCATGAACATGGTCGGGCCCCGGCTCGAACGGGTACGGACCGAACGGCTGGACTATATCCGCAAGGTTCGCGCCGCGGTACGGGAGCGGCTGCTCGCGGAGATCCAGTACTGGGACCACCGGGCGGCCGAGCTTCAGGCCAGGGAAGCCGCGAACCATCCCAACCTCAGGTTCAATTCCGCCCAGGCCGATCGGCGCGCCAAGGAACTGACTGACCGGCTCGACCGGCGCATGGCCGACCTGGACCGCCAGGAGAACATCTCGGCGTCCGACCCTGTCCTGGTGACCGCCGCGCTGGTGCTGCCGGCGGGGCTGCTGGCCCGGGCGGCCGACGCCGGCGCCGAAACGCCCGACACGGCCCGGGACACCCAGGATGCCGCGGCCCGGGCCCGACGCGCCGTCATGCGGATTGAGCGGAGCCTCGGCTTTAAGCCCGCGGACCGCGAACTGGACCGGCTCGGCTACGACATTGAGAGCCGGGACCCCAACACCGGCAGCCTGCGGTTTATTGAAGTCAAGGGCCGGATTGCGGGCGCCGATACCGTCACCTTTACCCGCAACGAAGTCATCACCGCCCTGAACCGGCCGGACAGCTGGATCCTGGCCCTGGTGCACTGGGAGAACGGCGCGTCCGGAACCGTATACTATATCCGCCAGCCCTTCGGGAAAGAGCCCGATTTCGGCGTGGCGACCCTGGATTACAAAGTCAGCGAACTGCTGCAGCGGGAGAAGGAGGTTTATGCGATACCCCCGGAAACTGATTGAGACGGTACTGCCCCTGGACCAAATCAACAAAGGGGGCGCCCACGAGAAGAACGTGCACAGCGCCCATCCTTCCACGCTGCACCTGTGGTGGGCCCGGCGTCCCCTTACCGTCGCCCGGGCCGTCCTGTTTGCCCAGTGCGTGAACGATCCCGAAGACTGCCCCGACCTGTTTCCCACGCCGGAAGCCCGGCAGCGGGAGCGGCAGCGGCTGCTCCGGATCATCGAGCGCCTGGCCCAGTGGGAAAACAGCCGGGACAAAGCGCT
>JAKOTZ010000201.1 GCA_029776995.1 Candidatus Hydrogenedentota bacterium | reverse complement strand
AAAAAACAACCGTTTGGTTGCCTTTTCGCTCGAATGGCTTTGAAACCTGCTCAAAATGAAAATTGTCTAAATGGTAACTGTTAGAAGTAACAACCCAAAAAGGACGGGCTATGAACAGGTTCTCTGCCAACCGCCGCGGATTCACCCTGATCGAACTGCTGGTGGTCATCGCGATCATCGGTATTCTGGCGGCCATCCTGCTGCCGGCGCTGGCGCGGGCCAGAGAGGCCGCCCGACGGGCCTCCTGCCAGAACAACCTAAAACAGTGGGGATTGATTTACAAAATGTATTCCGGGGAAAGCCGGGGACTCTTCCCTCCCATGCAGTTCCTGGCGTATTCAGTGAACAACGCGGACATCGCCATCGGCCCCATGGTTCGCAGCATTTACCCGGAATACCTAACCGACGCAAATATCATCCTGTGCCCTTCCGACGTTAACAGCGGACCAGATGAAGGCAAAACCATGGCCGAAACCCTGCGGGATGATCCCGAAGTCATCGACATGAGTTATGCCTACCTCGGATGGATACTCGATAAATGCAGTGACCAGGATGAAAGTATCGACCTTCAGACCCTGTTCAGTATTCTGCCCGGCCTGCCTAATAACATCATCCTGGATGATCCCACCGGTACCGGTCCCTATCAGTTTATCAGCCTCTTCACCGCGGTGGTGGGCGAAGTGATCGCCGCCCGCGCCGGCGCCTCAAATGATGCGGATACCATAGCGGCAAGTTTCCGCATTGTAGACACCGACAAACAGGTACCGCCTTTCAACAATGTACCGATGGGCAACGGCTCAGGAAACACCATCTACAGGCTACGCGAAGGTATAGAACGGTTTCTGATCACGGACATCAACAATCCGGCGGCCAGCGCGCGGGCCCAGAGCGATATCTGGGTCATGTTTGACACCATCTCCAGCAACGTGCGGTTCTTCAACCATGTGCCGGGCGGATCGAATGTGCTTTACATGGACGGCCATGTTGAATTTATCCGTTATCCCGGTGAGGCTCCGGTGGGACGGGGTATGGCGCTGTTTCTGGGCACCCTCCTCGACCGGACCCGTGAAGACTAACTCCGGCACAGGAATCGCGCCTGATGACAAATACGCCCGACTGGAACAAAACACAAATCGCGAAAGTGGCCTTCGCGGTCGTTGGCATCCTGATCAGCGCCCTGTTGATCGGCCTGCGCTTTATTCCCGCCGAAGGATGCGGCCCGTCCCAGGAAGAACGCCAGCTCCTGCAAACGCTCAATAATCTGGATGAGGTAATCTCCCATGGAGGGTACGTAAAAGAAGTCCAGATGAAACTGGACGGTGAAGACGATGACGTCTATGGCTACGAAGCGGAGATCGTCAACGAACAGGGGGTCCCTATAGGCCGGTTGCGCGGTGGACGTGTCGCCGGTTTCGGAACCATGAAGCCCCGGTTTCTCTGGTACAAAACGCCTGGCGTGCCGGAAGAATGGCCCCAGCGAAATGACCGGCGCGGCCGGCGGCGCTGACAGCAGTCGGTTAACTGGACACCGGGGGGTACTGCTGATTTAAAAATCAGCAACTGTGTTCCTCCTTTTCTGCCCGTGGAAACCCGATCGGCAGGTCTCCTTATCGTCTTTTTTTGCCAAAACGATCTTCATTCCTACATCCCGGTTCCGCTCTGTTTCAAAACTGACCGCGGACTTAATTAAAATTACTTGCAACGGAAATCCTGCTGTGCCATACTGGCTTTGGGTTCACGGGGTCGTTGAACCTGACGGTCAAACGGAGAAATGGAGGTCCACACCATGACAAACACCAGTAAGCTTCCAGTAGGGTGCGCCTGCTGCTCGGTCAGCAGAAGGGGGTTCCTGACGTCAGCATGTGCTGCGGCCTGCGGCATTGCCGCCGCGGGCTCCCTTACGGCGGCATCCGGACAGGCCTACGCGGCAAACACTGCGGCCGGTAAACGCATCCGGGTAATCTATGCCCTGCACGAGCCGGTACAGCCCTCGCCGGACTGGCCGAACGTGGGATTCGATTTCCGGCCGGTCATGGAATCCAGAACCAATCTGCTGCGTCAGGTTATGCCGGACGTGGAATTCATCATCAGTACCGCCCGCAACGAAGAGGAAACAGCCGCGCTGCTGAAGGAGGACTCCGGAAAACCGGTCGATGGGTATGTGGTATTTCAGCTCAACTGCTGGAACCGGGTCGTACAGAAAACCGTCGAGACGGGCAAACCTGTACTCTATGTGGATTTCCAGTACGGCGGAAGCGGCGGTTTCCTCGTGTACACCGCCGGGATGCTGCGGGCCGACACCCCTCACATGGGATTCGTGGCGTCATCCGATCCAGAGGATCTCGCCGCCGCTGTGCGGTGTTTCGAACAGGCATGGAAGGAAGGTCCCCAGACATTCGGCCCGGCTGTGGCGGCCGTCCGTAAATCCAGAACTGCCCGATCCGGAGAACAGCTTCCCCTGGAAGACCCGCTGAAACCCGCAACCACCCAGGATACGCTCCAGTATCTGAAATCATCGAAAATTCTCGCCTACCTGGACGAAAACGCGCGCGTGGAAGAACCCTGGATGGGGCACATCGCGCTGGAATACCGGCCATTTGCCGAGCTGAACGAAGCACATCAGAACGCCGACCGGGAAGCCGCCCTGGAAATCGCCAAAAAATGGCGGCAGTCCGCCCTGGGTGTGCGCGATGTCACGGATGAAACCCTGGTGACTTCCGCCGCCTTCTACCTGGGCATGAAAGCGCTGCTGGAAAAACACGGCGCCAACGCGATAACCATTAACTGCCTGGGCGGATTTTACGGGAACCACATCCATGCCTATCCCTGCCTGGGATTCCACGAACTGTGCAATGACGGCATCGTCGGCGCCTGTGAATGCGACGTAAGGTCCACCGCCACCATGCTGACTTTCGCCGCCATGACCGGAGGCCGCACCGGATTTATTTCGGATCCCGTCATCGACACGGCGAAAGGCCAGATCATTTATGCCCACTGCGTGGCTTCCAACCGCGCGCTGGGACCCCAGGGACCGGCCAATCCCTACTATATTCTCACCCATTCCGAGGACCGTCAGGGCGCGGCCGTGCGCTCCATCCTGCCCGGAGGCTTCACCGTCACCACCATGGAACTGGGGCCGGACCGCAAACAGATCCTGCTGCATCAGGGCATCGCGGTGGCGAACGACCCCGATGACCGCGCCTGCCGCACCAAACTGGCCGTCGCGCCCAAAGGTGACCTGGAAAAACTGTTCACCATGTGGGACCTGTACGGATGGCACCGGGTGACCGCGTACGGTGATCTCAAGGAAAGCGTGTACGGGCTGGCGGACGCCCTCGGCTGGAAGGTGTACGAAGAAGCCTGACCCGGCTCTGAATCAGTCATGCAGCAATGCGGCATTCAGATGCCACTGCCGTGGATATGAATGCCGCATTCTTTTTTATCTTCCTGGCCCAGCGCGTTAAACCATCTCCAACGCCCCGCGCGCGCCGGTTCATGAGGCAGCACCGGGG
>JAKOTZ010000185.1 GCA_029776995.1 Candidatus Hydrogenedentota bacterium | reverse complement strand
TGAACTCCGCGTCAGATTCCGGTTTCTCCGTGCAGGCGGTGCCTCCTTTACCCGAAGGGTTAAACTCCGACGCGAAACCGGCGGATTCAGCACCGGCTGTCCCGCCACTGCCGGAAGGGTTGGGGTCCGGCTCGTCTTCCGCGGTTCCGGCCCTGCCGGAAGGGCTGGACAGCGGCAATGCGGCGGTTTCTCCGAAGGGGGACGGCTCCGCGCAGCAGGCGCCGCCGCTGCCGGAAGGATTGGGACAGAGCTCTGCGGCGTTCCCGGAAAAATATGCCGCAGACACCGGTGAAGCATCTCTGTGGGATTCCCTCACGGATCGTGAGAACTGGCATGGATTTTTCGACAGCAGGTTCGGCTTGCGGTTGCGGCAGGATGATGCCATGGATCGCGACGCCACACTGGCGGAATCCAGGTTCCAGCTGAAAACCCGCCAGGTCTTATCCGACCGGCTTACCCTGGACTTCACGGGGGATGTGCTGCTGGATGGCGTGCTGGAACGGGCCGAGACCGACCTGCGCCAGTTCCGGCTGACCTGGACGCCCACTGACAGCCTGGACATCCGTCTGGGCAGGCAGCCGCTCGCTTGGGGCGTGGGCGATCTGCTTTTTATCAATGACCTGTTTCCCAAGGACTGGAATTCCTTTTTCATCGGGCGGGATCTGGAATACCTGAAAGCGCCGTCGGATGCCGTGAAGGTAGGATGGTTTCCCGGTCCTGTTAACGTAGAACTGGTGTACACCCCCCAGTTTGACAGTGACCGCTTCATCACCGGGGACCGGATCAGTTACTTCAGTCCGCTGGCCGGCGGACGGACAGGAAACGACCAGCCCCTGCGCGCCCGAAAACCTGAAGAATGGTTTGATAACGACGAGTGGGCCCTGCGGATATCCAGAAATTTCGGCGCTACCGAGGTTGCGCTGTACGGTTATGACGGTTACTGGAAAAGCCCGGGCGGTATGCGGATCCTGTTTCCGCCCGCCGCGGTCTTCCCCCGTCTGCGGGTGTTTGGCGCGAGTGCCCGCGGTCCGCTCGGCAAAGGCATTTTCAGCGCGGAGGCTGGATACTATGACTCCCTTGAGGACCGCGCGGGAACGGATCCCCTGACCAATAACGGGGAACTGCGGCTTCTGTTGGGATACGAACAGGAGATTGCCCGGGAACTGACTGCCGGCATCCAGTACTACCTGGAGCGCATGCTGGATTATGGATCCTACCGAAGGACCCTCCCCGGTTTTATGCCTCCGAGAGATGAAAACCGGCACGTGGTAACCCTGCGTCTGACCCAACTGCTGCTGAACCAGACCGTTACCCTGTCTCTTTTTCTCTATTACAGCCCTTCCGATCAGGACGCGTATCTCAGGCCGGCTGTCCGGTATGCCGTGAATGATCACTGGTCTGTGGATGCCGGAGCCAATCTTTTCCTGGGACAGGCGCCCCATACCTTCTTTGGCCAGTTTGAGAACAATTCCAACGTGTACGCCGGCGCCCAGTACAGGTTCTGATTATCTCCCCCGCCATAACGGATGTGCAAGAGTCAGGTAGGGCGCAAGGGTTTTCCCAAAAAATTTTGCTTGCGCTTGTATTAATTTTATGATATAGTAACACAAGATAAAGTGTTTAAGGATAAATTTTTTAAGGAAAAATACAATATATGGAGATACGACATGGAAAAAGATTTTGCCGCCGCCGGTCAGATTTTCGTGGATACCCTGATCCACCTGCTGACCTCTCCCATTGAGTTCGTGGTGCTGTGGATCGTTCAGGTAATCAAATGGCCCTTTGAAAGCCTTTTTGCGATTTTTGCGCCCTCTGCCGCTCCGGCTGAAGAGTAAACGGGCTTCCGCAACGCGAGGTTTGATGGGGGGCGTAAAATTGATTTTCGATTTTTTTTGTGGCATAATAAACCCGGATTAACCCCGCTCATCCACTGTAACTGGCGAGTCAGCGTGGGATTGACCACGGGGAAGCAGTGGATTTTTCAGCCGGTCGCCTGGGCATAAAGCGGGATGGATGGATTTGGACTGTGTTTTAAGTCCGGGGAGGCGGCCGTGAAGAAAACCCCGTTATTTCAGGCGCATGAAGCAAAGGGGGCGAAGTTTGCCGACTTTGCAGGCTGGGCATTGCCTCTGCAGTTTTCCGGGGCTTTGAATGAGCATCTGCACGTCCGCGAACAGGTCGGCATATTTGACTGTTCCCATATGGGCGAATTTCTGGTTACCGGGAAACCGGCTGCTGTCGCGCTGGGCTCGCTGACCGTGGCCGATCTGCCGGGATTGTCTCCCGGGCGTTGCAGGTATACCGCGCTGCTGAACGAATCTGGGGGAATCATTGACGATATCGTGGTATTGCGGCTGGACGAAGATCGGTATTTTGTCGTTACGAATGCCGGTCCCCTGGATCAGGTGCGGACCATACTGACCGCAATACCCGGCGTGGAGGACCTTTCAGAACATACTGCCAAGATTGACGTGCAGGGACCGCTTGCCCGCGAGGTGCTCCTGAGGATGGAGGGAGAATGGGCCCGGCAATTGGCGTATTGGACGGGAACCGAAACGTCGTTTCTGGGTATACCCTGTTACGTGACCCGGGGCGGCTACACCGGTGAACTGGGATATGAACTGTTCGTTCCCGCTGATTCCGCGTCGGCAGTTTGGAATGCTCTTCTGGACCATCAGGAGGTAATGCCCTGCGGTCTTGCGGCCCGGGATACCCTGCGGACGGAGGTTTCCTATCCGCTGTCCGGACAGGATTTCGGGCCGGAGACGACGCCGCTGGAAGCGGGGATGGAACGGTTTATCCACTGGGACCATCCTTTTCCCGGGCGGGATCGGATGATTCAGATGCGGGAGAGCGGGAATTACAACCGGTTGGTGGCGGTGATATCGGAAGATCGGCGGGCTCCGCGGCATGAGTTTGAGGTGCGGTTGAATGGCAAGCGGGTTGGAGAAGTTACCAGCGGCACTTTTGGACCCAGCCTGGGGGTTGGCGTGGGGTTAGCCCGTGTTGAACCTTCGGCGGCCGCAACCGATACGCGGCTGGCGGCGGGTCCCCGTGATTTGAATCTGACTGTTGTATCTCCTCCCGCATACAAAAAAGGCACATGCAGAATAAAAATCAACACAAACGAATAAATCTCCAAACAAAAGGAGCTGAACAATGAACCCGGAAAGTCTCAGGTACAGCGATGAGTATGAGTGGATCGGCGAGTCCAATGGCGTCTACGTGGTTGGGATTACCGATTTCGCCCAGGAAAAACTCGGGGACATTACCTACGTGGAACTGCCGGCGGTCGGAAAAAAGATCGCTCGCGGGGAAGAAGCCGCCATTGTGGAATCCGTCAAAGCGGCCAGTGATGTGTTCGCTCCGGTCAGCGGCACGGTAATCGAAGTGAATTACGCCCTGGAGAACGATCCCGGGCTGATCAACCGGGATCCCTTCGGGCGCGGCTGGATTTTTAAACTGGACGGTATCAATCAGAAAGAATACGAGGAGCTGATGTCCTATATCGCGTACCGGGCATTCTGTCAGGGCGAATCCTGAGTCCGTCGAATAAAAAAGGTTTTTTCCATGAACTGGATTCCATTGACGGATGCCGACAAGGAACGCATGTTGCGCGTAATCGGCGCCGGTTCGGTTGAGGAGCTGTTTTCCGCCATTCCCGAGGACCTGAAACACGGTCAGCTGAATCTTCCGGAAGGACTCGATGAGCCGGCAGTTCGGGGACTCGCTGAAACCTACGCCCGCGGAAACCGTACGGATCTGATTTCTTTTGTTGGGGGCGGGTATTACGACCACTATATTCCGGCTGCGGTGGATGCCCTTACCGCCAGAGGCGAATTTCTTACCGCCTATACGCCCTACCAGCCAGAATGTGCCCAGGGTACCCTGCAGGCTATTTATGAATTTCAGTCAGCCATTTGCCGCCTGACCGACATGGAAGTCGCAAACGCGTCCCTGTATGACGGCGGAACAGCCGTATTCGAGGCGGTGACCATGGCCTGCAGAGCGACCGGAAGGAACCGGGTGGTTCTGGACCATTCCCTTAACCCCCGCTGGCGTGAAATGGTCCATACCCATGCGGCAAACCTTTCCCTGAATTTAAATGACGGTCGGGATCCTCAGGATGCGGCGTGCGTGGTCGTACAGAATCCCGCGTTTCGGGGCACCCTCTGGGATTACTCCGCACTGGCTGAGGCCTGTCACGCGGCGGGCGCCCTGCTGGTGGCGGTCTTCAATCCCATATCCCTGGCCGTGGTGAAAACGCCGGGGTCCATGGGCGCGGACATCGCGGTAGGCGAAGGGCAGCCTCTGGGGATTCCGCTGGGGTTCGGCGGTCCCTATCTGGGCCTGATGGCCTCCCGGAAAGCTTTTATCCGGAAAATGCCCGGACGTATCGCCGGCATGACCGTGGATCATGACGGAAGGAGGGGATTTGTACTGACTCTTCAGGCCCGGGAGCAGCATATCCGCCGTGAAAAGGCAAACTCCAATATCTGTTCCAACCAGGCGCTGTGCGCATTGCGCGCGCTGATTTACCTCTCCCTGGCTGGACCGGTCGGGCTCAGGAACGTGGCAGAACGCTGCAGAGCGGGAGCAGAGTGGCTGAAGAAACGGATCAGCCATGTTGCTCCCTGCGTGAATGATGGGCCTACGTTTAATGAGTTCACGGTGCGGCTGCCCCGGAATGCGGAGGATGTGGTGGCAGACCTGATTCCCAGGGGGTACGTGGCGGGAATTCCCCTGTCGCTGGTGGGAGCGGGAGCTTCCGACGAGTTGTTGGTGGCGGTTACGGAAAAGCGGACATTAGACGAGCTCGAGCAGTTCGCGGCCGCGCTGGAGGAGGCTTGCGCATGAAGCTGATTTTTAAAAAAAGTGTTCCTGGCCGCGGTACAACCATTTTTGATCCGCTGTCGCAGGCTGTCCAGCCCCTGCCGGATTCGCTCATGAGAGGTGATCCGCCGGCGTTGCCCGAGGTGTCTGAGCTGGAGGTTATCCGCCATTTCACCGGGCTTTCCCGGCGGAATTTCGGCGTGGACAGCCACTTTTATCCGCTGGGCTCCTGTACGATGAAATACAATCCCAGGATCGATGAGCTGACCGCGTCACTCCCGGGATTTACCGGTCTGCATCCCCATTGGGCCACGATTCCGGCAGCGCGCGCCCTTTGCCAGGGAGCTCTTGCGGTTATCTGGGAGCTGGAGCGGTTCCTGGCCGAAATCGGCGGCATGAAAGCGGGCTGTCTGCAGCCGATGGCGGGCGCCCATGGCGAGCTGGCTGGCGTGCTGATGATCGCCGCTTATCACCGGACCCGCGGCAACCATGGCAAGAAGGTAATGCTGGTGCCTGATTCGGCCCACGGCACCAATCCGGCCAGCGCGGCGATGGCCGGATTTTCCGTGCGTACGGTTCCTTCCGCTCCGAACGGCGAAATCGATTTTGACGCATTTCGCGCGGCGCTGGATGAGACGGTTGCGGGAGTCATGCTTACCTGTCCCAATACCCATGGCCTGTTTGAGCGGCAGGTCGCTGAAATCGCCCGGCTTGCCCACGAACAGGACGCGCTGCTCTATTACGACGGCGCCAACCTGAATGCCATCCTGGGCAAAGTGCGGCCGGGAGACCTCGGTTTTGACGTGATGCATTTCAACCTGCACAAAACGTTTTCCACGCCGCATGGCATGGGCGGACCGGGTTCCGGCGCCGTGGCGGTAGGAGAACGACTGGAGGCGTTTTTGCCCGGCCCCCGGATCATTCGCGGGGAAAACGGGGATTTCGATCTGATGACCCCGGAACACAGCATCGGCGCCATAGCGCCGTTCTTTGGCAGTTTTCTGGTTGGCCTGCGGGCCTGGACCTATATCCGCGCCCATGGCAGAGACGGCCTGCCGAAGGTGGCGGAAGCGGCCGTGCTGAACGCCAACTACGTGTTGGCCAGACTCAAAGACCATTTCCACGCGCCCTTCGGGGATCGCTGCATGCACGAATGCGTCCTGAATGCCACCCGGCAGGTTGCCGCGGGACAGGTGAAAGCGTTGGATATTGCCAAGGCGCTGCTTGACCGGGGATTCCACGCGCCGACGGTCTATTTCCCTCTGACCGTGCCGGAGTGCCTGATGATCGAGCCCACTGAAACAGAGTCCCGCGAAACGCTGGACGCTTTCTGTGAGGCCATGATTGAGATCGCGCGCCTGGCTGAAGCGGATCCGGAAGCCCTGAAACAGGCGCCCACCTCCATGCCTGTCGGCAGGCTGGACGAGGTCAAAGCCGCCCGGGAGCTGAACTGTTCCTGTTGAGGGTATCCAGTGGCACATCTTCTCCACATGACGGCTCCGATACAGGCGCTGGATTACACATTTGACCTGCCGAACTTCAATCTTGCCCTGGATGAAACCCTGCTCGAAGGTGTTGACGCGGGAATCCTGCCGGACACGTTGCGGTTCTGGGAGAGCCCCGTCCGCTTTGTCGTTTTGGGCTCCGCCCAGGGGGTGGAAGATGAGGTGGACACGCTGCGCTGCGGTATTGATGGTATTCCCGTCACGCGCCGGTGCAGCGCGGGGGGATGCGTGCTTCAGGGTCCCGGCTGTCTGAATTACGCGCTGGCCCTTCGATACGATACGCTGCCCGGATCCCGGGATCTGCATTACTCCTATGCGTCTGTTCTGGATGCCCTGGCGGCGGCATTGTCCACCGATGTCGACACGGTAGTTCGCGCGGGAATCAGCGATCTCGCGATTGGGGGACGCAAGGTTTCCGGAAACGCCCAGCGCCGAAAACGGAACGCTTTTCTGCATCATGGCACCCTGCTTTACGCGCCGGATATCCAGGCGATTGCCCGTTACATCCGTGAGCCCGAGGACCGTCCGGATTACCGGGGAAACCGAACCCACGAGGCTTTCCTGGGGCGGCTGCCGCTGACTCCGGCGGAAATGCGCCAGCGGTTGGCGCGGGCGTTTGGAGCAGAGAACAACCGAGATTTGACTCCCTGGGAGCAGGAAACGGTCCAAAGGCTGGTGCGGGAAAAATACAGCCGAAACGCCTGGGTTCGCCGCCGCTGATTTGTTGTGATTTTTCCGGTTGAACCGGGGATGAAATGGGCCGTGTGGGAATGTGCCCCGCGGTATTATATGAACGGATTATGCTGGATTTCCTGGTAATCGGCGGTTACCTGGCCGCCATGATGGGGATCGGTTTCCTGGTATCCCGGAAATCGGGTGAGGACGATTTTTTCCTTGCGGGGCGTTCCATGCCCGCGTGGTCCGTTGCACTTTCCGTGGTAGCCACGGCGCTGAGCGCGGCGACTTTTGTCGGCGTCCCCCAACTGGCGCTTACCGGAAACCTCACGTACCTGGCCACGTACATCGGCGCGCTGGCGGCGACGGTGCTGATCGCGGTATTTTTTGTTCCTGCGCTGTATCGGGCCGGCACGCTGACGATCTATGGGGTGCTGGAAGCCCGTTTTGGCCCTTCTGTCAGATTCGCGTCGGCAATGCTGTTTCTGGTTGGTAGGATGCTTTCATCCGGCGCGCGCCTGTTTATGGCGGCCATTGTGTTTTCCCTGATGTGGCGGGGGACGACACGGCCGGAAGACCTGGTGCCCATGTTGCTGCTGATGGGTGGGGTGGGGATCGTTTATACCATGGCGGGGGGATTGCGGGCGGTGATCTGGACGGATGTAATCCAGTTTTTTATTATGGCTGGCGGAGGGATTCTTTGCGCGCTGCTGCTGTGGCGGGACCTGAATATGCCGTGGCCGGATCTGGTGCGTCTGTGGCAGTCCGCGCCCGGCGGCAGTAAGCTGCAGCTGATTGACGCGAAACTGACCCTTGAGCGGCCCTACACCATCTGGGCCGCGGCGGGGGCTATGGTCATGGTTACGCTGGCGACCCATGGCGTAGACCAGGACATGCTTCAGCGGGTGATGGCTTCCCGTTCGGCCGCGCGGGGATCAGCTGCCCTGGGTGTGTCTACCCTGCTGACTGTCCCGGTAGTCATGCTCTTTTTGGGCATCGGACTGCTGCTGTACGCCAGACTAAGCGTTGAGGGTATGGACCCGCGTTCGGTGCCGGATTCCCAGAACCTTTTTCCGCGATACGTGCTGGAACAGGTCCCACGGGGACTGCGCGGCCTGGTCCTGGCCGGACTGCTGGCGGCGGCCATGAGCACGTTCGATTCGGCGATCAACGCCATGGCGGGGTGTTTTCTGTCGGATATATGGAAGCCGTTGCGCCAGGCATGGCGGGGAGAGAACATTCCCCGGCGAAAGGAAACAGCAGGAGGCACAGCCGATAGCGTTCCGCGGTTTCTGGTGGCCTTGATGGGTATCATGCTGACCGGTTTTGCCGTGGTGGCAGTGTTCCTGCATGAATCGTCCCGGAGCACCCTGATCGATTTCGCGCTGGGGGTTATGGCGTTTGCGCACGCGCCGCTGCTGGGCATTTTCCTGGCCGCCCTGTTTACCCGCCGGGGTACCTCCGGGTCCGCCATTGCCGCGCTGATTATCGGCGTGCTGGGGGTCCTGTTTTTGCAGCCGTGGCTTTTCGAGCCCCTGTTTGGGTTTCGGGTCGCCTGGCCGTGGTGGTGGGTGATTGTCAGCCCCGTGGTTTTTCTGGTAGTGGTTGGTCCGACGGGATTATCGCGCCGTCCTCAGAATTTGTGTCTGTCGGCCCTTCGGGAGAATGATCAGCTGGAGGAGAGGAACTTGTCCGGCCGTCCAGCTGATCGCCCAGGGTGTCAATGACGGATTCCCTGCAGGGGCGGATTCCGCTCAGGTAAGCGGCGCGCGCGGCGATATGGGATCCGATCGGAGCAGTCAGCAGCAGGAACAGCGAGATCAGCATGGCCTGGATGGCAATATCCGCGCTGCCGAAATGCAGCCCGAGCGCGACTGCCAGGCTGATGACCCCCAGCGTGCCGCTTTTTGACGCGGCATGCATCCGGGTAAACACGTCCGGGAAACGCACGACGCCCACGGCCGCCGTGACCGTGAACAACGCGCCGAAAAGTAGCAGTCCGCAGGTAATGGCATCCGTGATCACGGTTTTCCTCCCCGTTCCGCGTAATAGGAAAAGGCTACCGTGCCAAGGAAAGAAACCACGGCCAGCACAATGGCATCCCGAATGTAAACAGATTGGTCTGTCGCTATGGCGTATACCGCGATAAATCCGGCCACAATGGTGCCCAGCAGATCCAGCGCCACGACACGGTCCATGAATGTCGGTCCCCTGAACAGTCGGTATGCCGTAAGCACCACGGCTCCGCCCAGCAGAACCATTACCACGTTGGCGGTTACCTGTGTCATCGCAGCAGCTCCAGCAGCCGCCTTTCCAGGCCGTTCTTGATGTCTTTGATCACGCCGTCCGGATCCTCCGCGAACATGGTGTGCACGTACAGCGACGTCCGGTCCGGGGACACGTCAACGCTGAGAGTTCCAGGGGTGAGGGTGATCAGGTTGGCCAGCAGCGTGATCTCCAGATCGCTCGCGCAGTCCATCGGCAGGGTAAACGTGCCGGGGTGATACGAGATGCCTGGTGTAATCACGGCTTTGAGTACCCGGAAATTACTGACGACCATTTCTTTAAAAAACCATCCCAGGAACAGGCTGCCCTTGAGCATTTTTTCAAAATAGCGGCTGTTCGGACTGAATGCGGGGGCGGTCAGCCACAGCGCGGCGAGGGAAAGTGCGAATCCAACCAGAATGTTCGGGGTCGCGAAAGACCCGGTCAGCGCGCACCATAGGACCGCCAGCAGCAGGTTCAGGGCAAACAGGTTCATTTAAGCGCGCCTCCTCCCTGGCCGAGCACGGCTTGCAGGTACTCCCGGGGATCCAGCAGTCCCTCAGCGGTGGCGAGGCAGAACCGCATCAGCGGCCCCGCTCCGACACTGAGCAGCAGCATCAGGCCGATCAGGGCAGCCACCGCCCAGATCATTCCCCGCGCGGAAGATTCCACACTCGGAGAACGCATGCCCGGCGCCGTATCGGGGATGCCCGCCGGAAGCGGTCCCCAGAACGCGTACATCCACACCTTCATGCCATACCCAAGAGACAGAAAACTAGCCGCCACCGCCACGGCCGTCACGGCCCATGCCCCGGCGTCGAAACCGGCCCGGATCAGGGCCAGTTTTCCGAAAAATCCGGAGAGGGGCGGTACGCCCGCCAGAGAAAGGGCGCAAAGCAGATAGGCATATGCCAGCAGGGGCCGACCGACATACAGCCCTCCGCAGCGGCGGATATCCTCCGTTCCCATCAGTTTTCCCGCGATTCCGCCGGTAAGCAGCAGCGCGGTCTTAACAATCATGTTGTGGATCATGAAAAACAGGGCTCCGGCCAGGGCCAGCGGCGTGTTCAGGGCCAACCCCATGATGATATAACCGATCTGCCCGATGATGGAGAACGAAAATATGCGGCGAATCTCCCACTGCCCGTATGCGCCCAGCGCTCCCACGGCGATCGTGACTCCTGCCAGGATCAGCAGGAGGGTATGGGTGACCTCTGTCTCATGGTTGAAGATGAGGGTGAATACGCGGATCATCGCCACCACCCCAACCTTGGTCATCAGTGCGCCAAAGAGTGCGTTGACCGCCGCTGGAGGCGTGTGGTATGCCGCGGGCAGCCAGAAGAAGAAAGGAAACAGCGCGGCCTTGATGCCGAACGCGCACAGGAACAGCGCCGCAACCGCGCTGGACAGCATCGGCATGCCCTGCAGGTGCATTTTGACGGCCAGATCCGCCATGTTCAGCGTTCCCAGCGCGCCATAGAGAATGCCCGCTCCGGCCAGGAACAGGGCCGATGAAACCAGATTGACTGATACGTATTTCAGAGCCCCCTCCAGCTGTTTTCGGCCGCCCCCCAGTGCGATCAGCACGAAGGACCCCATCAGCAGCACTTCGAACCACACGTAGAGGTTGAAAAGATCGCCGGTGAGGAAAGCGCCGCATACGCCGCCAATCATGGCCAGCATGGCCGGATAGAAACCCTGCCCGGTTGCCTCCCGGGCTGTGCTGAAGGCGGCGTAAAGCCATACGCACAAAGAGACCGTGAGCGCCGTAACCGTCATCAGCCCGCTGAGCCGGTCCGCCACGAACGTGATGCCGAAGGGGGCCGGCCAGTTGCCCACAAGCAGTACGATCGGCCCGCTGAACGTGGCTGTGTACAGTAATATCAGGCTCACCGCCCACGCCGAAAGCAGCGCCAGGGCGGTAACGGCCATCTGCGCCAGCGGATACCGGTGCAGCGTGATGCTCACGGCCGCCCAGAGGATCAGCCCCGCTACGGGATATACCGGGAGCAGGTGCATCATGCGGCAGCGCTCCGCGGGCGGCGCGCCCGGTCAGTAAAAATGAACTGGTTCCCTGAGAACAGTTTCATTCGGCACCCCTCTCCGATTCCCGCAGCGCGTCCACATCGTCTGCCTGACTCAGCTGGGATACCCTGCCGCCCAGTACCAGCATGTACGCCGTTACGCCAAAACCAATGACGATCGCGGTCAGGATCAGCGCCTGAGGTACAGGATCCGCCATGACAGTACCAGAGCCGCCCGCCGTCAGCGGAGCGTTGGCCCGGGTGAGCCCTGCCGCCGTGAATATCAGCAGGTTGGCCCCATGTCCCAGCAGGCTGAGCCCCAGGATGAACTTGACAATATTGCGCCGCAGCATCATATAAAAACCGGCCGCGTACAGGCCGCCTATGGCAATCGCGAAACCGAATTCCATCAGGTTTTTCCTTCCGCTTCTCCCGCGTTGAGCAAACTGAAAATAATCAGGCACGTGACGCCGAGCACGTCAAAGTAGACGCCCAGGTCGAAGAAAAACGGCGTGCCCACTGCCAGTTCCCCCCACCCCGGTACATGCCAGACCCACCAGGTTCCTGTCATGAAGGGTTTGCCCAGCAGCGTCGAAAAGAAAGCGCTCATTGCGGAAAGGAGCAGGCCGCACCCCACGAGGGTCAACGGATGAACACGCAGGGTGCGCCGGGCCTGGTCCAGACCAAACGCAAGCGCCTCAAGCACGAATGCCAAGCCTGCCACCAGCCCGCCTGTGAATCCGCCGCCCGGCTGGTTGTGGCCGCCCAGCAGCAGAAATACCGAAAAAATCAGCAGCAGAGGCCGCAGGTACACCGTTCCGGTGCGGAGAATCACGGAATTCATGGCGTTTCTCCCCGCTTCCGGCCGGGCAGCGTGCGAAGCAGCGCGAAGGCGCCCAGCGCGGCAATAGCCAGGACGGTGATTTCACCCAGCGTGTCAATGCCCCGGAAATCCACTAGGATGACATTCACGACGTTCTTGCCGTGGGCCAGGTTATAGCTGTTTTCCATGTAATACGCCGCAACGCTTTCGTGCTTGCGCGCATTCAGGGCGACCAGGGTCAGGACCGTCATGACAACACCGCCCGTCACGGCAAAGAGCAGGTCCCGCGCCCGTACCCATAACGGGGAAAGATCCCGGAATGGCGGCAGATGCGAAAAACTCAGCGCGATCAGGATAACCGTCAGGGTCTCGATCACGAACTGGGTCATCGCCAGATCGGGCGCTCCGTAGAGCACGAAAATCACGGCAATAACATAACCGACAACGCCGAGCGCGGTCACCGCGCCCAGCCGTGTCCGCGCGTGCACCGTGGCTCCGATCGCCATGATCATGGTCAGCAGAAGCGCCCATTCGTGCCAGCGTGTTTCCGCCGCTCCGGACGCTGCCCAGGATGTAATCAGGTTGTCCAGTGGCGCCGCGTGGCGGTAGACCAGCGGCCAAAGTATGGCCATGGCGCCCAGCAGCACGCTGAACAGGTAAATGCGAAGAAGTCCGTGCTGTACGGTGTTGGCAGTGCGTGTGCTGAACCGATCCAGCAGGTCCATGGCCCGATAGTACAGTCGTTCTGTGCCCAGTTTGTTTAACGCAGACGATGTATCGCCTGCTGCTTTCCGGTGCCGCAGCCATATGACGACTCCGCCCAGCGCCAGGGTTATGGCGCTCAGCAGCAGCGGCAGGTTAAAGCCGTGCCAGGCCGCCAGGTGCGGAACGTGGTGTGCGGTCGGTGCGCTGGCCGCCGCGTGCGGTTCGAGCAGCAGGCTGGGCACCGTCCCCGCGGCAATGCCCAGACCGGACAGCATCAGGGGCCCGAAAAACATGGTTGACCCAGGGTCATGCGCGTGGCGGTCGGTGGGCAGCCGGGAGCCGTGGAACGGTTTTACCGAGACCGACCACGCTACCGCGGCAAAAGAAGCTCCTGCCAGCACGGCACAGACCAGGAGCATCCATCCGTACGCCGGCGCGTGCAGCAGCGTTTCATACATGGATTCTTTGGCCACGAAACCGGCGGTCAGCGGAATACCCGCCATACTCAACCCTGACAAGGTTGCGGTTATCGCGGTGATCGGCATATCCTGGCGCAGGCCGCCCAGCCGGCGGATATCTCTTTCTCCCGTCTCATGGTCCAGTATTCCAGCCACCAGGAACAAAGCGGCCTTGTAAAGCGCGTGCGCCAGGATAAACACCGCGGCGGCAAACAGCGCCTCCGGCGTGCCGGCGCCGATCAGCATGACCATCAGCCCCAGGGAGGATACGGTGGACCAGGCCAATAGCGGTTTCAGCACGTGCTGGCGCACTGCCATCCACGCGCCGGTCAGCGCCGTCAGCCCGCCCACGAGCATAAGCGCCGGTCCCCACCAGGAAATGGATTCGAAAAGCGGCTGCAGACGGAACAGCAGAAATACGCCGGCTTTAACCATCGTGGACGAATGCAGAAACGCGCTGGCCGGCGTTGGCGCGGTCATGGCGTTCGGAAGCCAGAACTGGAAAGGGATCTGGGCCGATTTCGTGGCCGCGCCAATCAGGATAAGCGCTGCGACCCAGGGCAGCAGCGGGGAATCGTTCGGAATTTCTGCCGCGACCATTGCGCCCAGGTCTGTGGTGTGGGTGATAAGCGCCAGCAGAACCAGTCCTGCCAGCAGGCTGAGCCCCCCGCCAGCGGTGACCAGCAGGGACTGGAGCGCCGCGGCGCGGGCTTCCGGCCTGTGGTGGTCAAAACCGATCAGCAGGAACGAGGTGATGCTGGTCAGTTCCCAAAATACAAACAGGCTGAACACATTGTCCGAGAGGACCAGGCCCAGCATGGACCCCATGAAGAGGAAAAGAAAACAGAACCAGCGGCCTGCCCGGCTGTCACCGTGAAAATAACCGCCTGAATACAGGGTGACAACAGCCCCGATGCCCGTGATCAGCACGGCGAAAAGATAGGACAGTCCCTCGGCGCGAAAAAGAATCGTCAGCCCAAGCGATTCAACCCACGGAAATGTGCTGACGGAACCGATTATGTGGGTAAGCAGCCCGGCGAGTATGCCCAGTGGGATCAGGCTGAACAGCCATGGAGCGGCCCGCCCAAGGCGGGGCAGGAGATAGGGAGCTGCCAGTCCGGTGATAAAGATAATCCCCACCGATAAGGACAACATTCCACGCAGCTCCTCCGCTGATTAGCAATTGAACAAATGTTTTATGATTCAACACCTGTTAATACAAACAGGTAGTATGTCTTTATTCCTGATCGGTTCCCTCGGTACAAGGGGCGTTCGCCCCGTGAGAAGGTTGGATCAGCGCGCGGTACCCCTCTCGAAAAGTCGGCCACCGATGAGTGAAGCCCAGCAATTGGAGCAACCGGGAGGATACCCGGCGGTTGCCGCCTCTGGCCGGTTCCGAGAGGCTTGTTTCTTCCTCCCATGGGGGCGCCGGCATGCCCAGTTCTGCGGCTACCCAGCACAGCAGTTCGTTTCGGTCAATGGGTTCCAGATCCGTCAAATTGCATATGGGCGGCGGAGATGGATGGTTTAAGAGGTGTATCAGCGCGCCGGCGGCGTCATCCCGATGGATCAGGTTCAGGATAAGCTTCGGGTGCCGTACCTGACGGGCCTGTCCTGACCGCACCGCGTCGATCAGGCGGGTGCGGCCGGGACCGTAGATACCGCCGCATCGCGCTGCGGTGTTCTTCCAGGGCAGAGAAGAAACCACCTGCTCGGCTTCGATCAGCGTGGCGGATCCGAAATGACGGCCGCAGACCGGGCTGGATTCATCCACCCACTCGCCGTCCTGTTGCGGATAAACCGATGTGCTGGACACGAAACAGAACCGTTCCACGGGGATCCGCTTTTGAATTAGCGCGTCCGCCAGCCGTTTCAGTCCTTCCACGTATGCGGCCCGGTAGGCTTCCGGCGTGAACCGGTCGGCTCCTACCGCGTAGATTACCCACGTAATATCATCGGGTAGCGGCAATGTCCGGTCGGAAAGCAGATCGGCCTGTATAAGGGAAATTCCCGCGGGGAGCGAAACATCCGGCCGGCTGCGGCGCATTCCGGTTACCCGGTGTCCGGCGCGGGCCAACAGGCTGCCCGCGTAAGAACCAAGATATCCCCATCCCGCGATCAGCGCGTGGGCCAATGTGATACCTTTCGACTGTCCGTTTATCCCCGGGTCCGCTGGAACTCACGCATAAAGTCGCACAGCGCCTTGACGCCTTCTTCCGGCATGGCATTGTAAATGGATGCCCGGCAGCCGCCTACGGAACGGTGGCCTTTCAGGCCGTCCAGGCCGGCGGCCTTGGCCTCTTTAAGGAAGAGCGCCTCCTGTTCCTCCGTGCCGACCCGGAACGTGACGTTCATCAGGGAACGGCTTTCCGGCAGCGCGTGGCCCCGGTAAAAACCGCCGCTCTGATCGATCACTTCATATACCATGGCCGCTTTGCGCCGGTTGATCTCCGCCATTTTCTCCAGGCCGCCGATGGTGTTTTTGAGCCACTGGAGCACGAGCCCGATGATATAAATCGTGAACGTGGCGGGGGTGTTGTACAGGGAATTGTTCTCAACCAGCACTTTGTAATCCAGCAGGGGCGGCAGTCCCCCCGGGCACTGTTCCAGCAGATCCTGGCGGATGATGACCACGGCGGTGCCGGAAGGCCCCACGTTTTTCTGCGCGCCGGCATAGATCAGCCCGTAGCGCGACATGTCCAGCGGACGCGACAGGAAATCTGAAGACGCGTCACAGACCAGCGGTTTGCCGTGGGTTTCCGGTTCCCGGTGAAATTCGATGCCTTCGATGGTTTCGTTGGACGTGATGTGCACATAGGCCGCTTCGGGATCAAGGTTCAGCTCCTCATCCTTGGGCATCCGCCTGAAGTCTTCTTCTTTTCCGGACCAGGCAATACGCGGCGTTCCGTAGCGCTGAGCTTCTTTGAAGGCTTTTCCGGACCACGCGCCCAGCAGCAGGTAGTCTGCTTTACGCCCCTGAAGCAGGTTCATGGCATGTGCGGTGAACTGCATGGTCGCCCCACCGGGGGTAAACAGGACATGATACTCGTCACCAATGCCCAGCAAAGATTTCAGATCCGCCTTGGCTGCTTCGAGAATTCCCGTAAAGGTCGCGGAGCGATGGCTGATTTCCATGACGGACGCCCCGGCTCCGGGATACGCCAGCAGTTCTGCCTGGGCCTGTTCCAGCACCGGAAGCGGTAATGTGGCCGGTCCGGCCGAAAAATTGAATACCCGTGATACACTCATGTTGTCAACTCCATTGGGGAAGGTAACATCTGACACCGAGCTACCCCGCCAACCCGGCGCCGCCGACCTCCCCGTAATTTTACCACGATCAGCCCGCCTTACCCAATCATCGGGCTGGCTGCTGGAGACGATTTCGAAACCCTCTTCTACCGGATTATTGTGTCGGCCCTGACATTTCCTGACCGATCGCTGATAACCCGGGCTGGAAAAGGATTGGAAAAATTCACCCGGCTCGCTGCTCGAGAATCCTCAAGATGTCGGATGGGGTCATTTCCCTGTGAAACGCCTGCAGGTCAGGATGCGCGAGGGGTGGCAGTTTTCGGCCGGCTTCCGTGTAGAACGCAACACGTTTATCGTTCAGCGGCAGGTAACTGCGGGCCCAGTCGCTGTGGAAGCCCATGCCATCCCGGATCTGGAGCGCGGTGTGGGCATGGAGAAACCAGGCGCCCTGTTTGAACTGCTCATGGTGTTCCGCCATTTCCGGCGCGGTGAAATCATCCACGAAACGCTGGCCGTGGGCATTCATTTCGGTGCCCGCGAAAACCGGCATGACGCGTTTTTGGGCTTTTGCCAGGAAATCCCGCATTAAGGCCGCTTTGCGTGAACGGACTTCCGGGTCCCGGTAATTCCAGTTCCGGTCGGGAATGATATTTGCGGCAATCACGCCGGAGGCCTGCATAAGATCCATCAATTCGTCCAGCGCCTGCTCTCCCGCTGAAGTGCCGTCGAGAAAGGTCATCGTCGGAATGGCGCCGTTGGCCAGGGTGAACGCATTCACGGTCTGCAGGCTCGGAAACGCGTCCGGTTCCGACACGATATATCCCGGACCTCCTTTTTTCATCAGTTTGGAACGGATCAGCGCCTGCATGGCCGGCGGGTTATCCACGGCTGAAAGCGCTGTTTGTTCATCCACCCCCAGTTTTCCCGCCCACCAGCGGGCGCGACTGGCGCTGTCCGGCCAGAACACCCTGGATTTTTTCTCGTATGCCGCGCACACGTGGCGCTCCGTGGCGTTGCCGGCGGGGGTCATCGGCAGTACTTCCCGCTCGAAATCCAGCGAAATTTCAGAGATATGTTCATTTACCCGGCGGGTGACTTCACGG
>JAKOTZ010000158.1 GCA_029776995.1 Candidatus Hydrogenedentota bacterium | reverse complement strand
GATCGCCCTGGCGGGGAACAGGGCTATGCACGCCATGCGGTCTGAACTCTTCGCCCACCTGCAGCGCCTTTCTGTCCGTTTTCTGGACCGAAATCCGGCCGGACGGCTGCTCGCCCGGGTCACCAACGATATCGATAAAATCCAGCAGACCATTGTCGAGGGGTTTGTTGCCGGCATCAGTGACCTGGTCACCCTGGCGGTCGTGCTGGGAGTCATGATGTGGATCAACTGGAAACTGGCCCTGGTTATGCTGATTCCCCTGCCCGCCGTGGCGCTGGTAGGCATAGTCTTCCATGTGCGCGCGCAGCGGGCATTTCTGGAAATCCGGCGAAAGGCCGCGGCAATGCTCGCCTGGTTGCAGGAAAATATCAGCGGTCACCGTGTCGTGCGCCTGTTTCAGGCCAATATCCGGCACGAAAACGAGTTTATTCGGCGAAACCGCGATCATCGGGATGAGTGGCTCGGCCAGGTGCGGAACTTCGCGGTTTATTTCCCTACAGTCGAATTCCTCGGGGTGCTCGCCATCGTACTGATCCTGTTCTACACCGGCTGGAATCCGGCGCGGCCAGGTTCAGCCTATGTCCCGGGAGCGGGGACCGTTGGGACCGTATTTGCTTTTGTGTTTCTGGCGGAAAATTTCTACGCCCCTGTCCGGACCCTGGCCGACCGGTACAATCTGATTCTGGAAGCGCTGGCATCTTCGGAACGGATCTTCAGCCTCCTGGACACACCGCCGGAAATCCAAAGCGTTCCGGGGGCCATCGACGCGTCCGGCATCCGGGGAGAAATCGAATTCCGCGAAGTCTGGTTTTCCTATGACGAGGTGCCTCCTGCCCGTGATGACGCCCCCGGCTGGATACTCCGAAACATCAATCTGAAAATCGCCCCGGGGGAAAGAATCGCTTTTGTGGGGCCCACAGGATCCGGAAAAACCACATTGATCCAGCTGGTCAACAGGCTGTACGCTCCGCAGCGCGGGAGCATCCTGATCGATGGCATTCCCGTAGAGCGCTATGAACTTCGATCCCTCCGCCGAGCCATCGGCATGGCCCTGCAGGAACCCATGCTGTTTTCCGGCTCCATCGCTGACAACATCCGTTTCGGTGATCCTGGACTCAGTCGGGAACAGATTGAGCAAGCGGCCGCGCGGGTCCACGCGCACCCCTTCATTATGCGCCTGGAACAGCAATACACCCAGCCCTGCGGAGAACGGGGCAGCGCCCTGTCAACCGGACAGCGTCAGCAGATCGCGCTGGCCCGGGCAATCGCGCACAATCCCAGGATTCTGCTGCTGGACGAGGCCACAGCCAATATTGACAGCGAAACGGAAGCCGCGCTGCAACAGGGGATCCTTGAGGTCATGCGGAACCGAACCGCCATTGTCGTTGCCCACCGGCTTTCCACAATCCGGCACGTGGACCGCATCGCGGTAATCCACCACGGCGCCATCCGTGAACTGGGCACGCACGATGAGTTGCTCGCCCTGGGCGGAATTTACGCAACCTTATACCAGCTGCAGTTCAGCGATACGGCGTCCTGATCTTCTGCTGCCAAGTCACTGCTGCGATTGGGGATCGGGAGGCGCCGGATTCGGCTGCTGGGCATCCGCTGACGGCGGCGCCGGTTCCGCCTCGGCAGGCTGAGAGGTTTGCTCAGGCGCGGGGGCAGATTCCACGGGCGCGGGCTCCTGTGACGGCTGTTCCGCGCTGGCGCCTTCAGGCGCCGGCTGCCCCGACTCCGCCGGGGGAGCCGCGGGAGGCTGCGCATCAGCCCCGCCTGTTTCGGCAGGCGGAACGGCAGGTGCTGAAGAGTCCGGCGTGGCATCCGAGGGCGTAGGCTGGACGGCATCTGCCGGTTGAGAGGGCTCCGGCTGCGGCGCGGAAACCGCTTCACCGGCCGGAGCGGCGCCCGACTCCGGCTGAGCCGGTGCCGCCTCAGGAACAGGCTCCGTCACCACGTTCAGCGCGGGATTCCGGGCCCATTCCGCCATGGACCCATCATACACGGCCACATTCTCTTTTCCCTGCAGGCGGAAAAGAAAATAACCCAGCGATGCCGTATTGCCGGAATTGCAGTACACCACGATCCGTTCCAGGGGGTCATCACTGCCGGTCGTGAAACCGGCGCGAATCTCTTCCATCGCGCGGAAACGGAAATCCGGACCGGTAAGCATGGGATCCGCGGGCAGGTTCACCGCGCCGGGTATGTGGCCGGCCCGCGCCACGAAATCTTTTTTCTCCGCGCCCGCGTAAAAAGAGGGCATACGCGTGTCCACCAGCACCCCCTTGCCGTTTCCCACCATATCGATCACTTCGGAACGACGCGCGATAACCTCCGGCCGGATAACCAGTTTCACCGACTCCACGGGAATAGGCGAAGGGGTATACGGCCCCTGTGCGACCGGTCGTCCTTCCGCGGTCCACCGGGCATACCCTCCATCCAGCAGGTACACCGATGGAAAAGAAAGATACTCCAAAACCCAGAACACCCGCGTCGCTGCCTGCACTTCTGTGGCGCTGGTATTTCCACCGTAAATCACATATCGGCGCTCGGTCGTCATGCCTCTTTCGGCGAGGATCGCCGCCAGCTGGTCCACCGGTTTAAGCAGATTCTGGACTCCGCCCCTTTCTTCCGACAGCGCGGCGGCAGGAAGGCTGACGGCTCCCGGCAAATGGCCCGCGGCGTAAGCTTCCGCCGGACGAACATCCACCGGCACCACATCCTGGTGCAAGACCAACACTTCCGGCGCAATCAACAGGCCCGTAATCTCAGCCGGTTCCACGGCGGCTTCCGCTGGAGCGGCGGGCGATTCCGGCGATGCGTTCCCTTCCGCAACGGGCGGCTGCGCCGGGACTTCGGCAGCTGGCGCCTGCCCGGGAGCCGCAACAGGTGCTGCATCGGATGGAGATCCCTCTGCCGGAGGAGCCGTGTCCTGAGGCGTGGCGGGCGGCGCCGCCTTTTCGGGAGCGGCCGGGGGATTTGGCTCCGGAGCGGACGGGGCAGCAGGCTCCGGGACGGGCGCTTCAGAAGCAGGCGAGGGTGCCGCCCCTTCCGGAACAGCAGCGGGTTCCGAAGCCGGCGCCGGCTCCGCCGCAGGGGACGCGGCGGGTTCCTGCGCGGCCGCCAGCAGGGATACCACCGCCACACACGCGACAGCGGATAAAGAAAAGAGCCATTTCATAACTGAATCTCCCGGACGGATACGGGTATAATGCCATAATTCCCGGGAATAACGCACTTTTGTTGCTTCCCGCGTTAACAGGACACGCATATGTCGGAACAGAAACCCTTCAACCAGAATGTGATAGCAATCATCTGGGACTTTGATAAAACCCTGTCCCCCGTGTTCATGCAGCAGCCTCTCTTTGAACATTTCGGCGTCGATGAAGAGCGTTTCTGGAAGGAGGTAAACGCCCTTCCCGCTTACTACGCCAAAATAAACGTCACCGTCCAGCCGGACTCCTGTTATCTGGGACACCTGCTGACCTGCGTGCGGGAAGGCATCATGCCCGGACTGAACAACCGGCTGCTGCGGGAACTGGGCGCGCGAATTCCGCTGTATCCGGGCCTGCCGGAATGCTTCGACCGGATCAACCGGCTGCTCGATCATCATGAATACGCCGAAGCGGACCTGCGGGTTGAACATTACGTGGTCAGCACGGGGCTCAAGGAAATGATCCTGGGCACGCCGATCGCTTCAAAGCTCAGCGGCATCTGGGCCTGCGAATTTATCGAAGTCCCCGCGTCCTTCGGCTACAACCCGGACAGCGCGCCGGAACATGGTGTGATATCCCAGATCGCTACCCTCCTGGACAACACCACCAAAACGCGCGCCCTGTTTGAAATCAACAAAGGCGTCAATAAGACACCGGGCATCAGCGTAAATGATGCTATTCCTGAAACGTCCCGGCGAGTCCCGTTCAGAAATATGATTTATATAGCCGATGGTCCCAGTGACATTCCCTGTTTTTCCGTGGTGCGGAAAAACGGCGGCATGACTTACGCCGTGTATGACCCCGATTCAAAGCGGCACTTCCAGCAGGCGGTCAGCCTGCAGGAAAGCGAACGGGTCCACGCGTTCGGACCGGCGGATTACACCGAAAACAGCCACACCGACTGGTGGCTGCGGTACCAGGTCCGGCGCATTGCGGACCGGATGCTCGAAGAAAGAAAAAGCGCCCTCAATAAATCCATACAGCCCGCGCCCACCCACGGCGCGTGAAAAAGCATCCGTTCCGAAAGTCAATCCCAAACCCCGGCTATCGGGTTCCGGCATTTCGGGCATCTCCCTTCCCGGATTTCATTGGCCAGAACCCGAAAACCGTACCGTTGAACTACAACCGTCCCGCAGGAAGGGCATCTGGTATGCTCCGCGTCATCCACACCCCCCGGCAGATTCCCGGCGTAAACGTACCGAAGCCCTTCCTCCAAACCTATCTTCCGGGCGGTCTGCAGCGTGGCGGCCGGCGTCGGACGGGTATCAGTCATTCTAAAGGCGGGATGGAATGCCGTCACGTGCCACGGAATATCCGGTGACACGGAATACAAAAATTTCGCCAGCGCCCGCAGTTCACCCGGATCATCATTAACGCCGGGAATCACGAGTGTTACCACCTCCACCCAGGTGCCGGTCGCCCACCAGGCGGCAATGCTGTCCAGTACCGGCTGCAGCCTCCCTCCGAACTGGCGGTAATGGCGCTCATCAAACCCTTTTAAGTCAATTTTATATGCGTCCACGACAGGGCTGAGCCGGGCAATGGATTCCCGGGAGGCGTAGCCGTTGCTGACCATCGCGCAGCGCAACCCCTCCGCCCGGGCAAGCTCAAAAATAGCCAGCGCCCATTCGGCGGTTATTAATGGTTCGTTGTATGTCGACACCACCAATCGGGCCCCGACCCGCCTGGCAGCGGTAACCAGATCTTCAGGGACCACCGGAATCATCCGTCCCGGTTCACAGGTCCGCCCGATTTGGCTGATCTGCCAGTTCTGACAGTGGGGACAATGGAAATTGCAGCCGGCCATGCCGAACGAAAGGGTCACCGATCCGGGCAGGAAATGATAAAACGGTTTCTTCTCCACGGGATCCGGCGCCATGCCGGTAACATAGCCAAAGGGCGCGTACAGCACGCCATCCTCGTTGTATCGTACCCGGCAGATGCCGCGTTTTCCCGGGCGGACCAGGCACCGCTGCGCGCACGCCAGGCACCGCACCGCGCCGTTTTCTTCCTGGACCGACAGGGCCGTATCAGCCGGCCGACGGTATAGCTTCTGATCCAGCATAGCCCAACCCCTTTTCATTCATTATGGCTGACGCGTCCGCGGTCCAGCATATTTGTCTCTAATTGTTTTTTGAACTATTTGCATTTTGCGGCGGTCTGGTATAAGATACACCTGAATGTTAACCTTCAAAAAAAGGAGATAAAACATGTCGGATCTCGATGCCCGTTTTCAACAGGCTTCAGTGGAAGTAACGCAATTATCCCAGGCTCCGGATAACCTCGCCAAGCTCAAACTGTACGCCCTGTACAAACAGGCAACCGTCGGCGACTGCACGGGCGACCGCCCGGGAATGCTGGATTTTGTCGGCCGGGCAAAATACGATGCCTGGAAAGAACTGGCCGGTACGTCTATGGACGAGGCCAAGGAAAAATACATCGCCCTGGTCGAAGAACTTAAAGCGGCGGATAAAAAATAGCGCTTAATTCTCCGGCGGTTCAGTCACCGAACAAAAATATTTCTCCTGCCGGCAGGGGTGAGGTGTTTCCCAATGGCAGGATGGGAAAGGGGGGTGTTATACTTTTCCGCAATTAAATCCACTGGAAAAAGGAGCAGTTTATGCCTGCCGGACGAGCGCTGATTACCGGAATCACTGGACAGGACGGTTCATACCTCGCTGAATTCCTTCTCGAAAAGGGATACGAAGTTTTTGGCATCGTGCGTCGGTCCAGCACTGAAACATTCGAGCGGATCCGCCACATTAAAGACAGGATAACGCTGGTCCAGGCTGACCTGACGGACCAGATGTCCCTGGCCGATGTCCTGGCGGAATTGCGTCCCGCCGAGGTCTACAACCTGGCGGCGCAGTCGTTCGTGCCCACCTCCTGGAAGCAGCCGATTCTGACGGGGGATGTCACTGCCCTCGGCGTCACCCGCATGCTGGAAGCCATCCGGATGGTGGACCGCACTATCCGGTTTTACCAGGCATCTTCCAGCGAAATGTTCGGCCATGTCCGGGAGACTCCCCAGCGGGAGACTACGCCTTTTTACCCGAGAAGCCCCTATGGCGTGGCGAAAGTTTACGGCCATTGGATCACCGTGAACTACCGCGAAAGTTACAACATGTTCGCCGTGTCGGGAATCCTGTTCAACCACGAATCGCCGCGGCGCGGCCTGGAATTCGTTACCCGCAAAGTCACGGACGGCGTCGCCCGCATCAAATTCGGCCTGGCCTCGGAATTGCGGCTGGGCAACCTCGAAGCGCGGCGGGACTGGGGGTTCGCCGGGGATTACGTGCGGGCCATGTGGATGATGTTGCAGCAGGATGAGCCGGATGACTACGTTATCGCGACCGGGGAGACCCACACTGTCCGGGAAATGTGTGAGATCGCGTTCGCCAGGGTCGGGCTGGACTGGCAGCAGTACGTTGTCCAGGACCCGGCGTTCTACCGTCCCGCGGAGGTGCATCTGCTGCTGGGTGACGCGTCCAAAGCAAAACAGAAGCTGGGGTGGGAGCCGCAATATTCTTTCCGGCAGCTGATCGAAATGATGGTCGACGCGGACATGGCGCGAATCGAAAAGCAGGTCCGCGGATCCTCAACCGGAGATCCTGTTTCTTGAGTATCGTTAAGCGGGCTCTGGTAACCGGCGCCAATGGTTTCGTCGGGTCGCAACTGCGCGAACACCTTGAAAAAGCGGGCATCGCGACGGCGGGTACCTGGTATGCGCCGGATGCCGATATCCAGCGCGACGCGATGGAGTCCGCCGGATTGCTCTACCTCGACCTTTCGGATCCGGAATGCGTTCGGCGCGTGCTGCGGGACGCCGGCGAGTTCGACGCGGTGTTTCATCTGGCCGCGCTGGCTTCCGTATCAGCCTGTTCCGCGAATCCCGCCCTGTGCATGGACATTAATCTGACCGGTACCGTCCGGCTGGTCGAAGCCATACTGGAACTTAAGCGGCCGGTGCGGTTCATTTTCGCGGGAAGCGCCGAAATCTACGGGACACCGGAGCAGATTCCCATCGGGGAAGACCACCCGGTCCATCCGGTAACGCCCTATGGCATCGCGAAAGCCGGGGCGGACCTCTTCCTGGCCTGGTGCCATAAGGCCCGCGGCCTGGATGTCGTACGGCTGCGCCTGTTCAACCACACCGGGCCCGGCCAGCCCGATACATATGTCCTGCCCTCTTTCTGTCGGCAGGCTGTCGAAATGGAAGCGGGTGCGCGCGAACCGGTATTACGCACCGGCGATTTGACCGTGCGCCGGGACATATTGCATGTGTCGGATGTCCTGGACGCCTACCTGTACGCGGCCCGCTACGGAAAATCCGGGGAGGCGTACAATATTTCCCGGGGAGAAGCGCCTTCGCTGGCTGACATCGTCGAAATCATCAGGAAACAAAGCCGTGTCCCCTTCCGGGTTGAAACAGATCCTGCCCGGCTGCGGCCGGTTGATATTCCGGTGCTGTGCGGTGACGCATCCAGGTTCACCCGGGACACCGGCTGGAGACCGCGGAAATCACTCGAGCAAACGGTCGCGGATCTCCTGAACTACTGGCGTCAGGCGATCTCCCCGCGCAGCTGTTCCTGATACCGCAAGACTGCCTCCCGGGCACGCGATAACGTGTTTTCGATTACGGTATCATCCAGCGGAACGGGCTCCACTTTGCCGATATCCGTAAAATACAGAATGCCTTCCAGCCGCCCCATCCCGAGCCCCTGCCGAACCGCTGCCGCGTAAAGCGCGATCTGGTCCCGGTACCGTTTCAGCTTTTCCTCCGTAAGGTGGCCGGTTTTGTAATCGAGGATCAAACCATCGCTTCCCAGCCAGTCCAGGGTGCCACGAACCACCGTCTGTTCAAGCCGGAAATAAAAAGGGTATTCCCTGCGCGCCCGAACGTCCCGGGCAAGACGATCCCTCAGGGTGGATACCTCGAACAGGCGGGTCACCTCCATGAGCGACCGGCGAAGGAAGTCCCGGCGGGACGGTACGACGCGCAGCTCCCGCAAAAGGCGTTCCGCATCTGGCGGGGAGCCGGAAAAATCCCGCCACAGTTCGAAAAAGCGGTGCACCAGCGTTCCCCTGCGAACCGCCAGCCGCCGCCCCGCGCTGAGCATCACCTCGTCGGGTAAAGATACGGTATCGGCGAGGTCGCCGCGGTCTTCGTCTTCTTCCGTTTCCCGCGTTCCCATGAGGTTCAGCAGCCGCGTGACCGATATTACGGGAATCTCGATTTCGGGAGTGCTTCCCGTTTCGCGCGATACAATGGCGGGCATTTTCTCTTCATCGCTCTGCTGATCAGGAAGCGTGGCGGAGTCCATGCATCCCTTCGGTACGGATTTCCAGATCCTGGCCTGCCATCCGGAGCCGTCAACAACGGCCCCGTCCGCTCTGTTCTCCAGATCCAGAAATGAATAAACATCCTCCGCCCACGTATTGGACCTGCATTTTTCCGGCACGCAGATCAACAGCCGATCCTTGGCGCGGGTCATGGCGACGTACAGCAGGCGCTCCCGTTCGGCCTGGTCATCCAGATCGTCCATTTTTTTAATAACCCGCTGATAAACAAACCCGTTTTTGTCTATATCCGTCAGACTGTCCGGAGCCAGTACCATACCCAGTTCAGGGTGCCATACCAGCTGATTCCCGGAGGATCTGGCCTGGATGTCAGTCTGGGGAAGAAACACCACCGGGAACTCAAGCCCTTTTGCCTTATGGATAGACAGGATCCGCACGGCATTTACCTGTCCGCCGTGCAGATTGGCCTCCCCTTCATCCATTCCCGCGCGGATGAACTGGTCCAGCCCGTTCACAAATGCGCGCAGGCCGGATGTTCCGGCGCTCCCGAAGGATTCCGCGATGCCGCACATCTTCCGGAGGTTTGCCCGGATTTCAAACCCGTGCGGCAGGCCCAGCGCCAGCGTTTCCACTTCAGTCAGCTCGAAGAGTCTGCGAAAGAATGCCCCCGCGCCCAAGTGTCGCGCGCCGCTCAGATGGCGGTACAGCTCACGGGCCCATGCCAGACGGTCCGGATGATCCAGGTTTTCCGGAACTTCATCCGAATGGAAAAAGTCCGCGATAGGCATGTTCAGTTCGTCTGCCCGCATCCGCAGACGAAGCAGATCGTCATCCGTAACCCCCACGAAAGGACTTCGCAGAACTGTGATCAGCGCGGCCTCGTCATAACCGTTCAGGGCGAACCGGGCCAGCGCGGCGCAGTCTAACACTTCCTGCTGCTGGTAAAATGTCGCGCCAACATGCACCGTTACTGGGATTCCCCGCCGCCGCAGGGCTTCCTCAAACGCACCCGCGTGGGTACCCTGTCGCAGCAGGATCGCGAAATCGCGATATTCGTATGCCGCCGGCAGATCTCCCCCCCCTGTCTCACCGGCGCGGTCCGCGTTTCCTGTCCAATGCAGTATGCGCGCCGCGATGAATTCAGCCTCCCGTGCCACCTTCTCCTGGGCGTTCAATCTGACGTCACCCTCATAACCGGGCACAACGAACACTTCGATCGCGGTGCCGGGCAGGGCATCTCTGCCCACTTCCAGCTCCCGGTAATCGCCATACTGCTGGAGCATCCGGGCGCTCCGGAAAAAGTCATTGACGAAGGCAAGCAGCGCGCCCTGGCAGCGGTAGTTTTTGACCAGCTTGAATTTGTGGGTATCCTGCCGAAGGGCCTGCCGCGCGAACACCGAAACCTCCGCGCCCCGAAACCGGTAAATGGACTGGTTGACGTCGCCGACCATAAACAGGTCCGGCCCGTTCTCTCCGGCGCAGATCAGGTCGAATATTTCCATCTGCACAGGATCCGTGTCCTGCTGCTCGTCTACC
>JAKOTZ010000110.1 GCA_029776995.1 Candidatus Hydrogenedentota bacterium | reverse complement strand
AACCACGCGGTCGAGGAAACCCTGTACTCCGCGATGGAAGATTTTGAAATAGATATCATGCTGGGGCGGGGTCCCACAGCCCGCTCCCTGAAGATTGGGCTTCAGCCGTTCACGCTGGTTGGAGCCACCACAAGGGCCGGTTTGCTTACGCCTCCGTTGCGGGCGCGATTTGGGGACATCTGCCGGCTGGAACCCTATTCCCATGAGGAGCTGGCCGCCATAGTTACGCGTTCAGCCCGCATACTTGAAACGCCGATTACTCCGGATGGCGCCATGGAAATCGCGCGCAGGGCGAGGGGAACCGCCCGGGTGGCCAACCGTCTGCTGCGTCGCGTGCGGGATTTTGCCCAGGTCCGCGGGGATGGCGTGGTGACCGGGGAGATAGCCCAGGCCGCGCTGGATCTGCTCAGGATTGACCCCCTGGGACTGGATGACATGGACCGACTTATTTTGCGGACAGTGATGGAAAAATTCAGCGGTGGACCGGTAGGTCTGGCTTCCCTGGCCGTGGCGGTGGGCGAAGAGAAACAGACCCTTGAGGAAGTGCACGAGCCTTTTCTGATACAGTCCGGACTGTTGAAACGCACGCCCGCGGGGCGGGTAGCCACACCGCTTGCCTTCCGCCATTTCGGGCTAACCCCTCCCGCTGCTGATACGGCACAGGGGAAACTGTTCTAACCCCTTAAATCGTTTTCAGGTTAGGCCGGGGGACGTAATGTGGATGTGCGCAGATCCGGCGGCAGATGGGACCAGTCATTGTGGCACAGGAGCACAAAGTCATTCTCTTCCTGCACCATAATCTGGGTGATGCCGCAGTTGCAGATATCCATGTGCAGCCACGCGTTCGGTTCCGCCCGCAAAGCGAGCGCCACAAAATACCGGATCAGATTTCCATGGCAGACAATGATTTCGTGCCGGTCATTGCGTTTGGCCGGCCGGAAATATTTCCGGAAAGCGATTTCCGCGCGCTGCTTATCCTGGACCACCTGCTGGCTGCTGTAGGAGGGCATTTCCAGCTGAAGTTTCGGCGTCATGGTCGGGATGCATTCCCACAGCAGATCCGTCGTCTGGACCGGTATGCCGCTGAATTCCCGGGCGATAATCTGGGCGGTCTGCTCCGCGCGGTTCAGCGAACTGCTGTGAATCGCGTGAATGGGCTTCCGTGACAAAGCCTTGGCGGTCAGTTCCGCCTGCTTGACCCCTTTGGGAATGAGCCCGCCGCCCAGCTCGGAGCCCGATGGATTTTCCACGTCGTGTAACGCGTGCCGTATCAGATACAGAATGCGCACCGGCATTCGCAGATTCTCCTCGCCCGCGTAACGGGCGGCTGTAAACAGTTTACGGTTCGTATCCCGATAAAAAGTACAACAAATATCCGGCCGGTTGCAAACCGCCGCGCCTCAGTCCTCAGGCAGATGAAGCTGATTGTGTTGTAATCTCAAAAGGATGCCGAATGAATCTTTTTTGATTTTCTTTCGGATCAACCCTGGGCGTCGCTGTTCCGGAAAAACTGGGGCACATATGGCCGGTTGGCCGCCAGGTATTCGTCCAGAAGGGTTGCGGCCAGATCGATATCGTCTATCATTGGGTCCAGCGCGAGGGCTTTGAGCGCCAGAGACCGGTCCCCTGAAACGGCCGCATCCACCGCCAGGTGTGTGACGGTAATCTGCCGCCGGATGAGTTCGGCCACCGGTTCAGGCAGTCGTCCAACAGAAACGGGATGTGGACCGTTCACATCCACCCACGCGGGCGTCTCCACCACAGAGCCGGCCGGAAGATTTTCGATCTGCCCATGATTTGGCAGGTTCAGGGCCAGTTCATACGTTGCCGGTCCCCCGGCGATTGCCGCAATAACCTTTTCGGCGCGCTCGGAATGCAGGCTTCGAAGGCTGTCAACGGGCATGCGTTCTTCCGCCATGTCCGCGATACGACGCCACATCCCTTCCCGGTCGGTGACCACGCCATCCAGCGGGTACATTTGAATATCAAAGCGTTCCCAGCTTTTTCGGTGCATGTTGTGCGTATAGGGAAGATATTCAACCAGGTGACAGTCCCCGGGAACCGGGAACAGGCCAAAGGTTCGGGCAACTGCCCTGGAGAAGGGTTCAAAACCCGGGTCATGACGGTTTATTTTTTCCCAAAGCGCGGGATAAAGATCCCGCCCCGTCTGTTTTTCACGGATATCCAGCATCCAGGTGAAGTGGTTGGTGCCGGCAGCCGTGACGGCTACTTTTTCCATTACCGCGTCGGCGATAACCTTTTCGAGTTCCAGGACTTTTCGGTCCTGCCAGACGAACCGGTAGCCGTCCGGAACCAGATGCCTCAGCCCCAATTCATCAGCCAATAGAACGCCCAGCATCATGTGGCCAAAGCCGATCTGGTGGCAGATTCCGATGGGTTTGACTCGGGAATGCCGGAATACCGCGGAACAAATCCTCGCCATGGGATTGGTAAAATTCAAAAGCCACGCGTCGGGACACAGCCGTTCAATATCCCGGATGATGTCCATGATAATGGCGATATTTCTGGCGGCGTGGATCAGTGCGGCCGGTCCCCCATTTTCCGCGTAATGCATGATGCCATGCCGTTTGGCGATCTCCTGATCAGACTGCCAGCATTTTTCCCGGTCGATGGCGATGGACAAGATGACGAAATCCGCTTCAGGAAGGATCTGCTCCCGGTCTGTTGAGGCCAGAATCTCCATCTCCGTCCCCCACTCCCGGTTAAGACGCCTGGCGAGTTTTTCAATGAGATGAAGTCCCTCCGCATTGATATCGACCAGTCCGAGCGTTGCGCCTTTCAGGGATTCTTCCTGCATTAATGCGCCGAGCACACTCAGGCCAAAGGACGCGCTCCCTGCGCCGATGACAACAATTTTAGGCTTTTTGGAAGAGAAATTCTGATTCATGACTGTCCTTCCCGAAATTGATCCCCAGCTACCGGCAGTCAGTATATATCAGGCGGAAAACACGGAAAAAGGCACGCTGACCACATGAATACCCACACTCACCCTTCGTTCACATATGCCTGAATAAAAGATATGGTCGGGGTGAGTGGATTTGAACCACCGGCCTCTTCGTCCCGAACGAAGCGCGCTAACCGGGCTGCGCTACACCCCGACCTGATGGGTGTAATACTACCGCATTCCGCGGATCCGGTTCAAATCCTTTCTCCGAAACCGGTCCGCGCAATTGCTTACAGACGGACGCCGCGGGGTTTCCTGATCAGCAGTCCCAGAGCCAGCATCAGCAGTATGCCGAGCAAATACCTGTAACCCGGCAGCGGCAAGGGAGCGCCAAATTCCAGTATGCCCGTGATCGTTGCCTGGGCGGTGTTTCCGGCGTCATCGGCCATTTCCACCGTTATTGGCACTCCACCGGGTGTCGAGCTCTCGGGAACAGTGAACTGATAGGAAAATGTCATATCCGCTTTTCCGGGCTGCCCATAGAATGCGGGCCATGGGCCTACCCAAACCTGTGGCGGATCCGTGATTGGTTCCGATACGGTCAGGCTAAGCGTGACCTGGTCCCCGGGACGGGCCAGAGACGGATTGGCGGTCAGTGAAGTGACCGAGGGCGGTGTAGCATCGACAATAAGAAAATCGTTAAACACTGTATCCGCCGGATTTTCCGCAAGATCCTGCGCGGTAACCCGGGCATTCAGTGAGCCTTCCGGCGCGGAGATGTCCACTGTAATCGTGTAATGCCATGATAAACCGTCTACTGCCACAAGGGTTGGCGTGGCATTATCAACATACACTTCCGGAGGTGCCATCAGATCTTCAGAAGAGGAAATCACAAGAGAAACGTTTCCTCCCGGTCTAACGCGTGCAAGGGTAACAGAAGCCAGGGTCAACTCAGGCGCTGTGATATCCGGGGCAGGCGCTCCGTTGTAATATGTGTCCGGAATAACCCGCAAACCGGAGCAAAGGGTTACACCACCCAGGGATGCCTGAACGAAAAATCCGGTCCACCCCTGTGAGGGTTCGGGCACGCTGGCAATGTAGACGCCATCCCCATCCGGATCTGTCAGCGGGGATGACGTCCATATAGCTCCTACATTCTGCAGGCGGAAATCCCGGTGAGATGGATTATGCGCCTGCCATAAAAGGATCTGATCGGGCGGTATTCCCGGCCGCACGCGGATGGAGCCGTCTTCTTCGAAAGACCAGTTAAATTCAGGCAGGGTTATGCCACTGTCCGGGATGAATCCCCGAAGAAAGCCGATGAGATTCAGAATCACGTCCAGATTGCTTAAATCTATATTTAGACTGTGATCCGTATTCGGAAGATACATAACATATTTTGGATCAGGCAGGTAATCCCAGTAGAACTTGATCCCATCCGGCAGGAAAAACTGGTCTCCCGTACTGTTGATGATCATCTTGGGCATTGTGAGCCGGTCCCGGTACGTAAAGGGATCCACTATAGCGGCCAATTCTTTTCCTTCCAGTGTGTCGAGTCGGTCAAAAATGCCGAAATCCGTGTAATCGCGCACAGCCGTGGAATATCCCCCCTGCATATTGTAAGTTGTGCTGTCAGGCGGATACGAGGAATAAGCATTTTTGTGGTGCGGCATCTGCTTGCGCATATTGAGCACGTCAATGACAATCGGGACAGCGCCGACCACCCGCGGGTCAATGGCCGCCGTAAGCCAGGTGGTCCATCCCCGTTTGGACGCGCCGCCCACGACAAAACGGTCCAGGGTTTTTCCCGCATGCTGCGCGGCGGCAGCTGTAATGGTATCCATGGCGCGTACGGCAGCCTTTACCATGGGCAGCAGAACCGGCCATTCCATGTCCGGAGCGCCTGCAGCATAACGATCCAGAAACTTATCGAAACTGTAAGCGATTATGGCGTCTTCAGATCGGTTGAAGGTTTCATCGGAAAAACGCAGGGGTTCGTTTGGGATATACTGCAGATACGCTAGGCAGCAGCCCAGCAGATTGGCGGCAAAAGCGTAATCGCTTACATCGGAAGGCGTTCCCCACGTGCCGGAGATGCTTCCGCCGTCAATTATCAGCAGGCACAGGTTGGGTGTCGGGGTAACCGGGACGCAGAATTGTACCCAATGGTTCCACTGGGTGCGATTGACTTCCGTGGCAGAACGCCAGGTTTGGGAGGTCATCCGTAGGGTGTAAATCGTTCCCATAACTGGTCCTCCCCCTCCCAGCCCGTAATAAGGCTGGGTCTGATAAAGGCTCCACGAATAGGAAGGGTCCGGTTTTTCGATGTAGTCATCCAGAGCCGTCCGTACGGCATAAACTTGGATTTGGTACAGTAAAATGACGAAAACTGCGGGTATGATGACCCCTTTCATAGTAATTTTCATGATTCCACTCCTGCTTTCGAAAAAACTCCACTCTGCATTTAACACCGGCCTGTCGGTTCGGTTCCGAAAAACATTTTTATATCCTCTCCCCAATCGTTTAGACTGAAACCTGCTATTTCAGTTACAGTCAAGAGAAGATGAAAGCAACCGAGGAGATCAGAAAATGACTATCAGAGTCTTGCTGGCTGCGTCCGTGGCCCTGCTGATTACCCTGACAGGCTATGCCGATGCGGAAAAACCGCTGAAAATTCTGTTTTTGAGCAAGTCTTCAGGGTTTGAGCACAGCGTTATCAAAAGGGAGAACGGTCAGCCGAGCCTGGTGGACCGGGTACTGACCGCGCTGGCGCCGAAACTGAATGCGGAAGTGGTTTGCACGAAAGACGCGGACATGTTTACTCCGGATGGGCTTAAAGCGTACGACGTGATTATTTTTTACACCACCGGCGATCTGACTCAGCCCAGTGAGGATGGCGGTAAGCCGATGCCGCCGGATGGGCAGCAGGTACTGTTGGACTGGATCAAAGCAGGAGGCGGGTTTGTCGGATATCACTCCGCGAGCGATTCCTTTCACAGCAACGCATCCGGAGTAACCCCCTATGTGGAGATGATTGGCGGCGAGTTTGAGACCCACGGGAAACAGTTTAAGGGACGCCTCCGGGTGGTCAGTCCGGGACACCCAGCCATCGCCAGCCTTCAGGACGGGTATGAACTGTGGGATGAGTGGTATATCAATAAGAATATTAACCGGGATGCCATGCACGTGCTGGCCCTGCTGGAATTGGGAAAAGAACGGCAGCGGCAGCCGGACAAATACAACGTGCCGGATTATCCGATCATCTGGTGCCGGGAATACGGCAAAGGTCGGGTGCTCTACAATGGGCTGGGCCATCGCGAAGACGTATGGGAGTCCGATGCTTTCCAAAAAATTGTAGTGGATAACATTCTCTGGGCTGCGGGTAAAGGCGCCGCTATGGCGGAACCGAACTACCATAAGGTGGTACCCAAAGAAATCCCGGCCGAGTAAGGTAATGTCGCACAATCCGTGGTGTAACGCTCCGGCGCTGCCGGGGCGTTTTTCACAATAAGGACTGCCATGAAATTCGAGATCGAGTGCAGAGATCCTGCCTGCGCGGCGAGAACCGGCCGCATTCATCTGGCGCACGGCACAGTCGAAACGCCAGTGTTCATGCCCGTGGGCACCCAGGCAAGCGTGAAAGCGCTTTCTTCCGAGGACCTGCTGGCGCTGGATGTTACCATAATGCTATCCAACGCGTATCACCTCTATTTACGTCCAGGTCCGGATATCCTTCGGGCAGCGGGCGGAATTCACCGCTTCATGAACTGGTCGCGGCCGGTGTTGACGGATTCGGGTGGGTTTCAGGTGTTCAGCCTGAACAGTTTTATGAAATTGACGGATGACGGCGTAGATTTTCGGAGCCACATAGACGGTTCCAGGCATTTTTTCTCTCCGGAAAAGGCGATCGAAGTCCAGGGGGCAATCGGGGCGGATATCATTATGTGCCTGGATGAGTGTCCTCCCTGGCCTGTCGAACGGAAACGTGCGGAACAGGCTGTGGAACGGACCCTGCGTTGGGCAGAACGCTGCCGGAAATATTGGGAAGAAAAACTGGATGGAGAAAGGCAATCTCTTTTCGGCATTGTGCAGGGTGGGGTTTATGAAGATTTACGCCGCCGGTGCGCCCGTGCTCTCACCGAAATGCAATTTCCGGGATATGCCATTGGAGGGGTCAGTGTCGGGGAAACCAAGGATCTGATGGAACTGGCTGTCGCCTGTACCGCTCCGGAACTGCCGGAAACGGCGCCGCGGTACCTGATGGGAGTCGGTCCGCCGGATGACGTGGTAACCGCAATTGCTTATGGCGTAGACATGTTTGACTGCGTGATGCCGACGCGGAACGCCCGCAATGGAACGCTTTTTACGTCCAGAGGACGGGTCAATATAAAAAACGCCATGCACGCGCGAAATTTCAGGCCTTTGGATCCGGACTGTGAATGCCCCGTCTGTCAACGCTACAGCGCGGCCTACCTGCACCATCTTTTTAAAGCGGGAGAAATTCTGGCGCTGCGGCTGAACACTTTGCATAACATCTATTTTATGGTACAATTGGCAGCCCGGGCGCGTGATGCCATCCGGCGCGGGCAGTTTATCCCGTTTCGGGACAGTATCCTGAAACAGTGGCGCGCATCCGGTGAGGCGGAAGGTTCCCCAGTATCGTCTTCCAGGGAGTAAATCCAATGTTTGAAAGTACTGTGACCGTTTTGTTTTCCGCGGCTCAGACAGCCGCGCAGGCAGCCCCTCCACCCTCTGGAAGTGGAGGTCCCCAATTGAACAGCCTACTGTTCATGATTGTGGCCATGTTCGGAATCATGTATTTCTTCATGATCCGTCCCCAGCAGAAACGTGAACGGGAACGGCGTGAGATGCTGTCCAGCCTGAGCAAGGGCGACAAGGTGGTCACGAGCGGGGGAATCTGCGGCACGGTAGTGGGACTCAGTGAGGATCGGGTTATTCTGAAGGTGGCTGAAAATGTTACAATAGAGTTCCTCCGGGGTGCCGTAGCCCAGGTAATCAGCAAGGAAAAAGAAAGTAAAAAGAACTGAGTATTTTATGAGAAGGTCGCGGCGCGGGCCGGGCCGGGAGCTGGAGTTATATTATGAGCAGGAATATTCAGCGCACAATTATTATTTGGATTGCGTTACTGGTGGCGTTCTATTACGTGTATCCCACCGTAGGGTGGATGCTGTTGTCGGAATCGGCCCGTCAGGAACGCCTGGAACGGTGGAAACAGGAAGACGACCAGTTGGCCCGCCAGCGGCCCGGTTACTGGACCCGCCAGTTCGCGTCGTGGAAACGCTGGCTGGAATTTGATCGCAGCAAGGTGATTAATCTCGGGCTGGACCTTCAGGGCGGCATTCACATGGTAGTCGGATTTGATATCCAGGACCTTCCGGAGGAGAAGCTGAAGGAATATCGGGATGCCGGTTATTCCGATGCGGATATTGAGCGCGAAATTCAGCGGATTGTGCTGGAACGGATCACGACGCGCATCAATGAATTCGAAGCGAAAGAACCCATTATTCAGACGTTGGGAACCAACCAGATACAGATTCAGCTCCCCGGTGAAAAAGATGTGCAGCGCGCCAAAAGCCTGATTACCCGGATGGCTCAACTGAATTTTCACATTGTTGCCGGACCGGATCAGGCGACGCCGGTGTTCAAGAAAATCCGGGATGCCTTTCCCGAAGATTTTATGCCCTACGTGAAGATGTCGCAGTTGCGCAGCGATACGCTGACGGTTTCGCCGGAAAATTATGAACGCGTGAAAAGCGTCATTGACCGGGCTACGGCAGCCGGCATCATTCCTCCCGAGAAGATGGTGGCCTTCAGCCAGCCCCCCAAACCCTACGAGAAACAGGAATATCAGCTGTACGTGCTGGACCGTCAGCCTATCGCCAGCGGCGACGGCCTGGTACGGGCCAACGCCTTGCCGGACCAGTCAAATCCCGGGAAGTGGATGATCCTGTTCGAGTTTAACGCGGCATCCAGCGCCCATTTCGCCGAAGTTACCGGCAATAACGTTGGAAATGCCATGGCGATTGTGCTGGACGGCGTGGTGGTTTCGGCGCCCACCATTCAGGAGCGCATTTCGGGCGGCCGCGGGCAGATTACCGGTAATTTTGAAGCGGAGGAAGCCCGGGACCTGGCTACCTGCCTTAATTCGGGCTCCATGGATGTTCCCCTACGGGAAGAATTCACCCGTACCGTGAGCGCGTCGTTGGGCCAGGAAGCTATCCGCAAGGGAGTTCTCTCCTCCCTTTGCAGCCTGATTATCGTCGCGGTGTTCATGATGGTTTATTACTCGTGGGCTGGCGTGATTGCAGTGCTTGGACTGGCGGTTAACGCGCTGTTCATCATTGCCGCGATGGCCTACTTTAACCTGACGCTGACCCTTCCGGGTATCGCGGGACTGGTGTTGACAATCGGTATGGCGGTGGACGCCAATGTGCTGATCTACGAACGAATCCGGGAAGAGCTGAAACTGGGGCATACCCTGCTTTCCTCGATTGAAAACGGTTTCCGCCGGGCGGCGACGACCATTCTGGACGCCAACATTACCACGCTGATCGCGGCAGCCGTGTTGCTGCAGTTCAGTACAGGCCCCATCAAAGGCTTCGCGGTTACGCTGAGCATAGGCGTGTGCACCACACTGTTCGTTGCCCTCGTGGTTACCAAAGCCATCTTTGATTTTGTTATGGCGAAACGGATGTTCCGCAGCCTGCCCATGCTGCGCGTGATTCCGGCGAACGCGGGCATTCCTTTCATGCAGTGGAGGCGGCCGGTGATTACCGCCTCAGTCCTGGCTATTCTGATCGGTACAGGGTGGTTTGCCTATCGGGGCATGGATAATTTCGGCGTGGACTTTCAACAGGGGACGAACCTGGTCATTTGGATCGATAATCCGGAACGTGTTTCCGCGGATGATGTACGCCAGGCGCTGAACGCCGCGGGATTTGATGGCCCCGTGGTGCAGGAAACGCAGGATGAGCAGCACGCCATGAACCTGTTCAATATCCGGGTCGGAGATGTCACGCGTACCCGGACTGCGGCGGAATCCGGCGCTGAAAACGCATCCAAGGAACTGGCTACGGTAGCGGACCGGATCCGGACGGTGCTGGCCGGTTTACAGGCGGAAAAATCGGTTGAAAAAGTGATAGTGGAAGATGAACAGACCGTAGGTCCTGCTGTGGGCGCGCAATTGCGCTGGGACGCGTTACTCTCCATGTTCTGGTCCTTTGTGTTTGTGATTATCTACCTGTGGGTCCGGTTTGAATTAAGGTTTTCTCTGGGGGCCGTGGTAGCAACGCTGCACGACATGATATTTACCATGGGGCTGTTTTCCCTGCTGGGCCGGGAGATCTCGATGGGAGTAATAGCTGCCCTGTTAACCATTTTGGGTTACTCCCTCAACGATACCATCGTGGTATTTGACCGGATCCGGGAAGAAATGCAGCTGTCCCGCGGCAAGGGCGTGAAGCTGATCGACCTGATGAATAAGGCGATCAACATTACCCTGAGCCGAACCATTCTGACTTCGCTGACCACCCTTTTCGTCACGGTGGTACTGCTGCTTTTCGGGGGAGACTCCCTGTTCGACTTTGCCCTTGTACTGACCATCGGAATCGTGGTGGGCACTTATTCGTCAATTTTTCTTGCGTCGCCTGTGGTGTTGATGATGGAAAATATCCGTATTGCTGCCCGGGAGGCCCGCCAGGAAAAAACGGGCGGACGCCGCGTGAAGGCGGAACCGGGCGCCGGGAAAGCGAGGGCATAATTTTACTGCATGCCGGACATCCCAGACAGATCCGGGTGGATTCGGTTTGGGAATTAAACACTGTTGTTCATTACAGGTATGGAACTGGCTGAACTGACGCAAGAGGGGCGTGGCATATTTATCGTGCTGTTTTTTATACTCGGCGCGGTTACGGGCAGTTTCTGTAACGTGTGTGTGGCCCGCTGGCCCCATGGGCAGTCTGTTATAAAGCCCCGCTCCCGGTGTCCCAAGTGCCTCAAACCTATCGCCTGGTATGACAATATTCCCCTGATCAGCTGGTTTGTGCTGCGCGCGAGGTGTCGCCACTGCGGTCAGCCTATCAGCTTTGTCTACCCCTTGGTGGAACTGATCACGGCATTGCTGTTTGTTGCGGTATTTCTTCGTTTTGGACTTGTGCCCGCAACGCCGGTTTATCTTTTGTTCTGTGCCGCCATGGTCGTAGTGACTTTTCAGGATCTTGCGGACTGGACCATACCGGATGAAATTACTCTCCCGGGCATACCGATCGGTTTGCTTGTCGCGTTGCTGGGAACGTTTCTGGGAGCCGAATCGGGTTTTCGGGTTACCAGTGTCCTGGACGCTTTGGGGGGCGTATTACTGGGCGGGGGAATTATCCTGGCAATGGACCGGATCACGGTCTGGGTGCTGAGAAAACCGGGAATGGGCTTCGGAGACGTCAAACTGCTTGCGATGGTCGGCGCGTTTCTGGGCTGGTTGGGGGCTTTTGCCACGCTGATGTTGGCATCTATCTTCGGAAGCGTGTTTGGCCTTCTGTTGATTATGCTGATGCGTAGGAAACAGGATACGACTCCAGCACAGGAGGCCTCTGCTGGACGGCAGACGTCTGAATCATCAAAAACCCAAAAAGAAAAAACTGACAGGAAATCTTTGGAATCTGGAGAAGAAGAGGAGGAAATTACCATCGAAGGCCATTACCTTCCCTTTGGTCCCTGGCTGGCCTTGGGCGCGCTCGTTTATATGTTTTTCGGTCCGGAACTGATTGCCTGGTATATACACCGGGGCGCTGTGCTTCAAGGGACCACGGTTTATCTGCCATGATAACGCCTCTTTCCTCAGATTGGCTGATTGCGCCGATCGTGCTTCCCACCCCTTTTCCTGTTGGTGATGTGAACGTTTATCTGTATCGGGGGCAAGACCGGCTTACGCTCTTTGATGCCGGGGTTAAGACTGACCAGGCATGGGATGCCCTGGTTGAGCAGATTCGTGAATTGGGATATGAAATCCGGGATATCGGCCGGATTGTACTGACCCATCATCATTTTGATCACATTGGGCTGCTGGGACGCCTGGTTCGTGAATCCAGAGCCGAAGTATGGGCCCATCCTGAAACCCTCCTGCAGATTCAGTATCATTACGGATACGATGCGTCCCATACAGCTTATTACCGGGGACTGCTCCGGGAATTTGGCGTGCCTGAATCCTGGATAGAAACATTTCTGGAACGGCGGGAGGTGCACAGGCAGTTTTTGGATGTGTGCACAGTAGATCGGGCCTTGTATGAACACGATTCTTTTGACGGGTTCCGGGTAGTGCACGTCCCCGGACATTCGCCTACTGATACGCTCTATCTGCATGAATCCGGCGGATTTACGGTAACGGGCGACCACATTATTCAGGGGGTTAATCCCAACCCGATCGTGCGCCGCCCCCTGCCGGGGCAGGAACGCCAACCCAGCCTTATCCAGTATCAGCAGTCACTCCTGCGGACGCGGTATCTTCCTCTTGGAAAGTGCTATCCAGGGCACGGTCAGCCCTTCTCGAATCATATTGAGGTGGTGGATCACATTCTGGAACGACAGGAAAAACGCAACGAGAAGGTTCTAAACGCTCTGGGACAGGAAGCACAGACTCCCTGGATGGTGGCGCAGCGTATGTATGGCAACATGTCTGCCGGCGACTTCATTTTCTGTGTTTCTGTGGCCATCGGACACCTGGAACTGCTGGAACATCGGGGTGTGCTGCGTTGCTGGCGCGATCACCACGGCGTTTTGTGGTATCAGCGGAAAAATGCGGGTATCCGGCACGCCTTCATAATTCCGGAGACTGAAACGACTCGTGAATCCGTACAGTAGCATTCCCCTGTGTGCGGCACTGCCGGTACTCTTTACCCGTCCATGGGGAGGGCAGCGGCTTCCGGATCTGTATACGCCCTGGCTGCCGGATCTTCCGCGTGATAAACCGGTTGGTGAAGCCTGGCTTGTGTCCGACCATCCGGAGTGCGAAAGCCTTCTTCTTCCTCCTTCCGTCCTGAATCTTGATCCGTTCAGCCTGAGAACTTGGATGGAACAGGCGGAATCCTGGCTGTTGGGTTCACGGGCTAAACCCACGCCGGCAGGACGGTTCCCCCTGCTGCTCAAGCTGATCCATGCCACCGCATATCTCTCAGTCCAGATACATCCGGACGATAAAGTCGCGAAAGATCTCGGAGAACCGGATGTTGGCAAAACTGAGATGTGGACTTTTTTGGCGGTGGGGCCCGAGTCCGTGGTTATCGCAGGAATTCGCGGGGATGTTTCGCGGGAGGAAGTGATTGCCAGGATCCTGCGTTCTGACCGGCGGATTGAAGAATGCCTGCAGATTCATCGCCCTAAACCGGGAGAAGGCCTGTTTATTCCGGCCGGAACGTTACACGCAATCGGTCCGGGGCTGTTGCTGGCAGAAATTCAGCAGAACAGTAATATCACCTATCGGGTATATGACTGGGATCGTGTGGACGAGAACGGGAAAGCCAGAGCGCTGCATCCAGAAAAAAGTGTGGCGTCGCTGATATGGGATCTTCCTCCGCCCCGCCTGACAGCTGGAGAGAAAATATCCCAGGACCATGCGGAAATCATACGGCTGGCATCCTGTGATTATTTCTGCGCGGAACGGGTGGTTCAGTCTACCGCGATCGACTTTTCTACCAATGGGGATTCGTTTCATCTGCTGCTGAACCCGGAGGCCCCAATGACGGTGGTGTCCGGCGGATACAGTTCGACTGTAAAAACGGGTCAGGCGGTTATCATTGCAGCCGGAAGTCAGCAGTACAGGGTGGAGGGGGCTGCCTCGTTTCTTCGTTATTATGTTCCATAATGGAACAAAAAATCAGAAGAACCTTCCAGGGGCGTACTTATATAACGAGGTAAGCGGCTGGTTTGAGAAGGAGTGAAGGAATTGAATGATGCGGAGTGCGTAAAGCGTTGTCAGGCGGGTGACGCGGACGCTTACGCCGTGCTGGTGCGCCGCTATCAGGGAGCCGTATACGCCACGGCGTATTACTACGCCGGCCGGTACAATGCGGCGGAAGACATTACCCAGGAAACGTTTTGGGCGGCATATCGCAGCCTGCGTATGCTGAAGGATCCCGACCGGTTCGGGCCATGGCTGAAATCCATTGCCGTACGGACGTCAGTGAACTGGTTGCGGCGTCACCTTCCCAAACTCAGGAGGGAAACCCCTCTTCCCCATCGTCGCCAGTGCTCCGCAGAGGAAGTTTTGGAAAGATATGGGCCGGTCACCAGTTCAACAGACCGGATGGTGCTGGTGGATTGGGTCCGGGATGCAGTTGACACGTTGCCGGAGGATCTGCGGTTGCCAGTTGTCCTGCGGTTCCTTCAGGAAATGACTTATGATGAAATTGCCGGTTTCCTTGGTGAAGACGCTGACTTGGTGCGGGCCAGAGTCCGAAAGGCCTTGGTGATGTTACGCGAAGTGATGGAGTTCGGCGCGCGCCAGAAACAGGAAGTTGAGGAAGGTATTATTCAGTGGCCCCGTGCGGAGAAAAAATAAGGGCACAACTTGCTGCATTGGCTGACGGTTCCCTTGAGAACAGTGAACGGTCGCACGTCGTGCAGCATCTAAGTGTTTGCCCGGACTGTGATGCAGAATTACGGCACATGCAGGAAACGGTAGATGTGCTGCACCGTGGATTCAGCCGGGATCGGCTGGTGGCGGATATGACAAGTCGGGTCATGATGTATCTTCCGGACATGGATCCGGAACTTCCTGCGTGTGGCCACGAGTCCGCTCCCGGACACAGTGAAACCAGTTCGTATTTAAAGTTTTTGGTTGGAGGCGTTGCTGCTGCCCTCCTTTTGGTGGCCGGTCTGACGTGGCTGAGCTGGCCAACGCGCGCACCGGTTATTCCTGCCTCCAACCAGGCGGAAGAATTACTATCGGGGACAATTTTAGGTTTGACGAATGGGGGAATACGGGTTATCAATCCGGATGGGAGCATGGAGCGGTATGTTACCGATACGCGTTACCCGCTGGAACGCAATAGCCGGTACGAAACGGATGAAACATCCGGGGCTGTCTTGGGACTGGAAGACGGCACACAGGTGAGGTTATTCGAGAATTCATCTCTGACGATTACCAGCAGTCGAAGCGTGCGTCTGGAACGAGGTTCAGCCTATTTCGAAGTTACGCATAATGGAGATCGTTTTCGTGTTAAAACTCCGGAGGGGTGGATTACCGTAATGGGAACCGCGTTCGGAGTTTCCGTGGAAAATGGACGAACCGCAGTGACCGTTATCAACGGCATGGTCCAGGTGGAAAACGATACGAATTTTGTGTTACTGGCTAAAGATGAGCACACGGAGATGGGATCGGCAGTCGCTTCCCTGGCGGTGAAGAAGAATGAGACCGCTGTGGCGATGTGGCTGAGTAAAATCCGGTCGCTGGAGGTGGATCGGAAGGTTGAAGAGGAATGGATAAGAGCTGCGGGCAGCCGAACGGGCAGAGCCCATCCCGTTCGCGCGGAGCGGGTATTCGTGGTGGATGTTGGATCCCGTAAAGTGACAGGGCTTCGTCTGGAGTGGCGTCCGGACAGCGTGAAACCGGAGCCGATGGGCTATTCGATATATATACGAGACGGGTCTTTGAAACCCTTGGCCAAGGGATATGTTCCCGGCCGTATTTTTACGGATTCTCCGTCCGCGACATTCGATCTGGTGTTGCCTATAAATGCGCGGAAAAATGGATCGAGCCTGTTGCACATCAGTGTCGTCCCGGATGCTGATTCCGGCGTTAATATAACGGAGTTATCGGAAGTATACGCCTTAACGGAACCGTAGGCACTTCCGTGTTTGAACAGTTGAATTGATCTTAGCCACAGTGGCAAAAAGGTTGCGGGGTGGTGTGCGCTGGTGCGGAACATAGCCTCACGTCACTCCTTCCCTTGTGTGCCTGCCTGCCTGCTGCACAAGCGCCA
>JAKOTZ010000149.1 GCA_029776995.1 Candidatus Hydrogenedentota bacterium | reverse complement strand
CGTCGCAATTCCCGGTCCACCGCCGGCTCTTCCTGTTCGGGCCGGTTTACCGTTGATTCCCGCCGCACCTGTTCTTCAGCCTGTTGAACCACCTGGCGGGCCTGAGCGGCCACGACAGCCCTGTCCTGCGCTTCCTGCACGCGCTGGACCGCGTGAATCCGCATAAATTCGGTATTGGGATCTATCGGCTGAGGCATCAGGTGGTGTCCTGAACGACCTTTCGCAGGGCCTTCATGGCCGCGCTGTGGATCTGGCACACTCTGGATTCGGTCACGTTCATCACCATACCGATTTCTTTAAGGGTCAGTTCTTCGTAGTAATATAAGTTTAACACGATCTGCTGCTGTTCGGGGAGTTTAAGGATCGCCTCGACCAGTTTTTCCTGCCTTTCGCGTTTTTGCGCCATTTTAAGTGGGTCGGGAGTCGCATTATCGCCGACCAGATCCACTTTTCTGGTTGCCCGGGAATCCTCTTCCTCGTCCGCTATGTAATCATCCAACGACAGGACCTGAGCGGTCTGAAGCTGTGCCAGCACGTCTTCAACCTGTTCCTCCGTAATCCCCAGTTCCGCCGCGATTTCCTGCGAAGAAGGTTCCCGTCCCAGGGTATGACGCAACTGATTCCGGCAGGCGGATATCCTGCGGGCCAGGTTGCGCAGGGAACGGGGCACCCAGTCCAGCGAACGGATCTGGTCGATGATCGCTCCCCGTATACGGATGGTGGCATAAGTAGAAAATTTTACCGGCTGTGAAGGGTCATATTTCTCAATGGCGTCCAGTAATCCCATGATCCCCCAGCCGACCAGATCGTCCATTTCCACGCTGGAGGGCACATGTATCGCCATACGGCCAGCCACGTAACGCACAACCCGCATGTAATGCATGATCAAGGTTTCGCGGGCCTGCTGATCGCCTTCTTCGCGAAAACGTCGCCAGAGTTCTTTTTCTTCTGCCGGATTCACTGCAGGCTCTCAATCCGTTCCCTGTGGCTCACGATTTCCGTAATCCGGAGCCCGAATTTTTCGTCCACAACCACAACATCCCCCCGGGCAATCAGTTTGTCATTGACCAGCAGTTCTACCGGCTCATCCACAAGATGGCCTACATCAATGATAGATCCGGGACCCAGGTTAAGAATCTGCCCCAGCGGCATCAACACCCGCCCAAGGCGTACCTGGGCCATCAGCCTGATGTCCAGAATCCTTTCCAGATTCTGTTGGATCGTAGAGGAAGACGCGCTATCCAGGCTTCCGGTAAGAATATCCTTCATTTCATCTTCCGACAGCATTTTCTTTTTTTCCTGTGGTCTGGCTCCCGGCACCAAATCTTCCATGGAAACGCTGATAACCGAGACCGCCTCGCTTTCCGGAAATCCCTCCGCGGAGAAAGTAAACCGGCTCCATGATGCCTCAAAATCCATAACGATCATGAGGTCACCGGCCCCTTCTCCGGTGTCGTCCACGGCAGGATCCTGCAGTTGCGCTACCGGACGTCCGAACTCCTGCATCAGAGACGTCACCCCGCCTCCGAGCAGGGGATCGGCCAGTTCCTGCAAAAGCGCGCGGTCCGCTTCCGTGTAAGCGCGGGTGCTGCCCACATCCCCGCCACCAACCAGGTCCGCGATTCTGGCCGCCGCTTCAGGGGTAAACATTAACGCAACCCCGCCGATTCCGCCCGCAACCTGGGCGCGAAGGCACACCGGAAAATCCTGGAATAACGTAACCAGCGCATTCTGATCCAGCGGTGCAGGCGCGCCGGCCTGGACCGTAAAGGGCGCCCCCCCCATGGATTGCAGCACATCCATGGCTCCGCGAACGAACCCCCGATGCAGTACTTCCGCCGCATTAACCGCCATGGCTTATCCTTTCGACAGGTCTAATAGATGCAGACGACATCATCTTAATCCTCTGCAAATCCGAGCAGCTGAATCGCGCTTTGTTCGCCCCGTCTACCAGGCACAGCGTAAAAGCGACGATGGCCGCCGACAAAAACGGAGACAGGATCTTCCGGAGATGTATTCAGCTGGATGATATCACCCTCCTGAAGTTCCAGCAGCTCTTTCATCGTTAACTCGGCGTAGCCCAAAATGGCATCCAGAGGCACTTCCGCTTTAGCCACAATATTCTCAATGGCCGCGCGGGTAATGGCCTGGACTTCCGGAGAAAGCGGACGGGTAAAGTGGGCCTGTTCAGATATCTGATTCAGAACCGGGGTCAGCACCATCAGCGGAATGCACAGGTTCATGAACCCTGTATTTTCACCAATGTGAACCTCGTATCCGACCAGCACCACCATTTCCCCACCGGCAACAATCTGCACGATGAGCGGATCGTTTTCCTGCTGTACCACCGAGAGTTCGAACTCTACCAACTGTTCCCAGGAACGCCGGAGCCCCTGAAGTATCATTTGCACAATACGCAGAATAATCCGATTTTCAATCTCAGTTAATTCACGCCCCGTGCCCAGCATAACCCCTCGTCCCCCCAATACACGGTCAATAATCGGGAAAATCATATTGGGGCTGAGTTCCAGCACCGCATTGCCCTCCAGCGGAGCCATGTCGATGATGGAAAGGGAGGTCGGTCTGGACACCGACAGAATAAATTCGTCATATGTCAGCTGATCAATTGAGACCAGATCAAAACGCACGACCGTACGCAAATAGGGGGGGAAAAGAATGCTCAGTTCCCGTCCGAAAGACTCAGAAAGGCTTTGCAGCCCTTTAAGCTGTTCTTTGGAAACCCGCTCCGGCCGGCGAAAATCATAGGCGGTCATTTTGACCACACTGCCGGCAGCGGGCTCTAAGGGCGCTTTCTCAATGCGGTCCACCTCGCCCGCTGTGACGGCGCTTAGCAGAAGGTCAACTTCTTCCTGATTCAGAATTTCCGCCATGGGCGAACTCCCAATGCACCCGCAAACGGCAGTATATCACAGTAATTTTACACTTCCCGCTGACCGGGATAAACGTGACGTCCGGCTTTCCTTAATTTATTATGAAATAAGTTTACACAATTAATAAAATTTGCGACCGCATAAAATTGTCAACCGGTACATTTACCGGCTCGTTACTCTTAATGCAAGTTGAACCTGACATTGACTGCCTCCCCTGTTCCGGGGCGCGGACTTCCCTCCCTCCTGTCCTCCGCACATGTCCGCGCCCCTACTTTTTTGCAGGGACGCGCTCCCCGCACCGCAAAATGCTGGGATATACTGCATGTAAACTGACTGAATGGTTTAAGCAGATCTTTTTCCTTCCGGGGAAAGCGGCTTGTGAAAGCGTCCGAAACGTTGCCGACAAAAGAGACGGTGCCCCAACCTTTTCTCCCGAAAAGATATAGATATTATCTTTTTCACATGGCGGTCCTGTTTATACTGGGGGTTACCGTACCGTTTTTGGGAAAGCAGGCATTTCTACACTGGGCCGGACCCGCGGCTTCTCTCTCTAATGAACTGTACATTCCATCGGCCATGTTCGCGGCAGGACGGGGATTGCACAATGCGCCTGTTGAGCCGGGCAGCGCTTTTTTTAATTTTTTACAGTTTGGTCAACAATATATTGATGAGACGGAGGTCCAGAACCTGCCAATCCAACCTTTGGATCCCCATCAGGCCTATCATCGCTACCTGCTCTGGACCGTCGGCGCATGGTGGCAGCTGCGGGGAATTTCATGGGATGCGTTTAAGGAATTATCCATTTTCTTTCTTGTGCTGACTGCCTGGCTGATATACGGCTGTATGGTCTTTTTTGTACCGTGGTGGCTGGCTGTGCCCCTGACAATATGCGCCGTAACAGCACCCGCCATGCTCTTCACGGTCCAGTACTTGCGGGATTTCGCAAAAGCCCCCTTCTTTCTGGGCGTGCTGTTATCAGCGCTGATCTTCATTCGAAATGGCCGCAAGGGAAATCATGCCCTGACCTTTGGCGTTGTATCCGGGCTGATTACCGGTATCGGAATGGGATTCCGCCGGGATTTTATCATTGTGCCTCCTGTACTGGCAGGACTGCTGATCCTGGTCCCGATGCCGGGCGAATCGGCTCGTCTTCGTCGGTGGGGATACAGGGTGGTCGGCGGGACTTTAATGGTCAGCACGTTGCTGTTCTCCGGCTGGCCCATCTGGCAGGCACTGTACACCTTCGGCTCTCTGACGGATCACGACACTCTTATGGGGTTCGCGACCAACGGCGATGTCGAAATGGGGGTATACCCGGCCTCCTACGAAAAAATTCCGCTGCTTAATGACCTGTACGTGTCCGCCTGCGCCACGGCGTATGAACAATTCGGAATGGGCCAGGCATCTGCAGCTCTTCCCCTGGTAATACCTCCCTATCCAGGCGCTAACGCGAAAAGCCAGCTGATTAGGCATTTTATTCAGGATTTTCCATGGGATACTCTTGTTGTCCGCTGGGCAGCCGCGGCAATAACGCTCACTAAAGGAATCCAGCCGCACCAGGCGGTACTTCTTGCCCATCTGGAAACAGTGGGAGAGATGATGGCCGCGCTTGCGGTTTGCGTATTGCTGTTTCGCTACGGATTCCGCGGTCTTTTGATGGTACTGCTGCTGTTTGTTTTCCCGGGATACACTTCGCTGCAGTTTTCAATGCGCCACGGTTTCCATTTTTCTTTTCTGCCCTGGCTCAGCGCCGGACTGATTGTTATTTCGGTCATCCGGGGGCTCCAATTTCTGATACGGTTTGGGCGTTCCGGAAAAATTCTCAAGTACGGAAATATCTGTACACCAAACCGGAAACAGCTTCTGCTTATGGTTTGTGGAATACTGGTTTTCTGCGGAATTGCGGGCGGATTGAAGTTATATCAGCAAAAGAAACAATTGGAAAACGCCCATCGTTTGCGGTCGGCGATTAGCAATCCGATTCCTTTTATGAAAGACAGATGGGACGAATGGGTTCTTTTTATTCCCCAGCCAGCCCGACCGGAAAATCCGGAGCAAATCCAGGCTTTCAATAAACTGGCGCCCGACATGATGATGGCGGATTACTGTGTCGCGGCTTTTGACAAAGGCACTCCGCCCTGGGCGATCCAACTGGTATACGAAGACACCAGAGGATGGGACGGCTTCAGCGTGCCCATACGGCTGTACCTGCCTGATTGGGAGCACACGAAGTGGTTTCTCTGTTTTCCGGTATTTCAGGTGAGGCAGGGGCATCATCTGATCCGTTTTGCGGGCCTGGGCGTTGATTCTGCCGTGGAAACTAAATTTTTAGGCTTTTTTGATGTGGAACCCCCAATGCTTCCCAGGGAGGCCGCCACAATGGTTATAGGCTTACCGGAATCAAACACTTACCGGAATTTTGCGGCTGCCCAAAGGATTGATTTGGGAATAAAAGGGCAGGAAAAACCCCCCGGATGGCGCGTTCACCATCCCCGTATGGACGTTCACGCCGCCTTGGAGCGTACCGCGGAAATGATCGAAAACAGCAACCACGCGGACGCCCGTGAGATCGTATCAGACTGGCTAGATAAAAGACCTTCCAGCCTTGCGTGGACCTTAATGGCTGCCAAACTTGCTCTGCGGGAAAGCCAACCCAATGCTGCCCGATCCATCCTGGACCATTATCTGGCTCGCTATGGAAAAAACTTCCTGGGAGAAGCGCTGGATGGCTACCTTCGGAATTGGCTGTCGGAACAAAAGAGAAAAAATGACACCCAGGCGGCTCATTCCATTTCCGAATCGGGTTCACCTGAGTCAGTCCCCTCCCCGGGAGGAAAAAATAATGACCACACAGCCAAGTCCCTTTTGAACGTTGGAATTTTGTCCGGTTCCATGCGGTGACCGATCCGCCGCGCCGGATTGCCTGCCCAAATTTCCATGGAGGGGACGTTTTTGTTAACCACGCTGGCCGGACCGATTACGGCCCCGCGGCCAATGGTGACTCCCGGCATTATGTAACTGCGGGGACCTATCCAGCATTCATCTTCGAGAATGACCGGACGGGTAATATGCGGCGTAAGCCGCCAATGCACGTCCGTACCGAAAAAAAGGTGATTGGTGTCCCGTACCACGCAATACGCGCCGATATACACGCCTTTGCCTACCGAGACCGATTCATTCGCCTGCAGTAGTACGTAGTGGTCTATTTCGGCGTGGTCCCCAATCCGGATTACCCCATTTTTATGGGCCCTGAAAACCAGGTTGTTGCCCAGTACGCATCCGTTTCCCAGAAATACTGAGCCTTTGACCTCCAGCCGGTTTCCCTCGAAAACACACCCCTCACCGATCTGTCGGAACAGGCGCCGCAACCGGGCTTTCCGCCATTGATCAATCCATTTTATAAATTTACTTAACATGGCACACTTACTAATAGTAGTTAAAACTCACACCGTCTCAGCGCTTAAAAATTGAAACCCGTCATGCGGGAATATTACCATAACAGAGGGCATATCGTACGAGTGGAGCATATCCCGCGCGTTTTTGCGGCAAATATCCAATGAAAGGGCTGTTTTGTGAAACATTCAGCGTTGCAGCAGTATCTTTGTTCCGTCCCTCCTGAAAAAATCAACCCGGTGATGGCCGCCTGGCTGGCCAATCTGGCCCTGGTCCATTCGGTATCTCCAACCGTTGCTTCCGCAATCGTGCAGGAGCTTACCGATCAGCGCCGTTACCTGAAATTGATTGCCAGCGAAAATTACTGTTCTCCGGCTACCCAGTCCGCCATGAGCAACCTGCTGACAGATAAATACGCCGAAGGGATTCCGGCGCAGCGGTTCTATGAGGGCTGCGACAATGTAGACACCATTGAAGCGTACGCCGCCCGGCAGGCCTGCGCGCTGTTCAACGCCGAACACGCCTACGTACAGCCTCACAGCGGTGCTGACGCCAACATGGTTGCCTACTGGGCAATATTAACCGCAAGGGTGGAAACTCCCGCGCTTGCCAGACTGGGAGAGAATAATCCTGCCGCGCTGAGCCGGGAACAGTGGGAACAGATTCGTTCCGCGCTGAATAACCAACGCCTGCTGGGAATGGATTATTATTCCGGCGGACACCTGACGCACGGTTACCGGCGCAATCTGTCCGCCAAGATGTTTGACGCGTGGAGCTACTCCGTCAACCGGGAAACCGGACTGATCGATTACGACGAAGTGGCGCGGATGGCCCGCGAACTCAAACCGCTGATCCTGCTGGCCGGCTACAGCGCGTATCCCCGCAAGATCAACTTCGCGAAAATGCGGGAAATTGCCGATTCCTGCGGCGCGGTGCTCATGGTTGATATGGCCCATTTTGCCGGCCTGGTCGCGGGCAAGGTATTCACCGGCGATGAAGACCCTGTGGCGCACGCGCATATCGTAACGTCCACCACGCACAAAACGCTGCGCGGTCCCCGCGGAGGGATCGTGCTCTGCAAGAAGGAATTCGCCGAATTTGTGGACAAGGGGTGTCCGCTGGTGCTGGGAGGTCCATTGCCTCACGTCATGGCGGCAAAAGCAGTTGCCTTCACCGAAGCAAACACGGATTCCTTCCGAGCCTACGCCGCCCGGATAGTGGAAAACGCCCGATTCCTCGCGGAAGCGCTGCAACGGCGCGGATATGTCATCGCGACGGGCGGCACGGACAACCATTTGATGCTGGTCAATGTGAGCGCAAGCTGCGGCCTGACGGGAGCCCAGGCAGCCGGCGCGCTTCGCCGATGCGGCATTACGCTCAATTTCAATTCGCTCCCATATGATCCGCATGGCCCGCTGATTACCAGCGGACTGCGTATCGGAACCCCCGCGGTAACCACCCTGGGCATGGGCAAGGATGAAATGGAAGAAATCGCGGAGATCATTGATCTCACGCTGAAGCAGACCCGCCCGGCCATCCTGACGGAAGGCGCTCAGGCCGGCAAGCCCAGCAAGCGCAAATTTGAACTGGACCCCGGCGCGGAGGCCGAAGCGAGAAGACGGGTACTTGATCTGCTCAGCCGCTTCCCGGTTTATCCGGAACTTGACCTGGATTTTCTGCGGCAGGCTTTCTGTGACGTTCCTCATGACGGCCAACAATAGCCTTTTTCTGAAAGGAACCGCATGTCAGGCCTCTTCTCCAATCACTCAGAACTGTTCCGGATTTCTTCAGATAACGCAAGCCTTCCTTCATCCGGCGGTCGTCCTGGCCCATCCAGTGAACAGTTGCGGTTGCTCGAGGCCCGCGTGGACCGGCTGGCCCTGGTATGTCAGGCGCTCTGGGAACTGCTGCGGGATTAGCTCCATTTAACGGATGAGCAGTTGGAAACGGTGGTAGCCGCGGTGGATGAACGGGACGGCGCCCGGGACGGCATGCTGCGTGAACATCCGGTTCGCTGTGCCCGGTGCGGACGCATCAACAGCTCGCGCCGGTCCGCCTGTCTTTACTGTGGCCTTGAATTTCAGCATGACCCGTTCAATCTGTGAACGTGAAAGGATCCGCCATGATATCGAGGGAAAAAATCCTTGAAACGTTAAGCGCCATCATTGATCCGGACTTCGGGAAAGATATTGTATCCCTGGGGTTTATCAAAGATATCCAAATTGACGGTGAGGACGTAAAGGTTACCATTGAGCTGACCACACCTGCCTGTCCTGTTCGGGACCGGTTTCGGGAGCAGGCAGAAAAACTTTTGCGGGACCTGGAAGGAATACGCAATGTTCAGGTCCACATGACCGCCAAGCAGAACGTATCCCGCGCGGCAGCCATGCCCGCCTTATCCCTTGAAGGCGTGGAAACCATCATCGCTGTCTCATCCTGCAAAGGCGGCGTAGGAAAATCAACGGTGGCAGCCTTTCTGGCAAGAGCCATGCAACGGGAAGGACTTCGTGTCGGGCTGCTCGACGCGGATATTCATGGTCCGTCCATTCCGACACTCATGCGTACGCTGCACGCGGAGGTAGCCTCCATTGGAGAAAAGATTCTGCCTGTAGAAGTAGACGGTCTGGCCACGATGAGCCTGGGATACCTGATTGGGGACCGTCCCGCGATCATGCGCGGGCCCATGGTGTCGAATTATGTCTTTCAGCTCATCGCGAACACAGAATGGGGAAATCTGGACTACCTGATTATCGACATGCCCCCGGGCACCGGAGATATACAGCTCACGCTGATCCAGCGCCTGGCATTTGACGGCGCGGTTATTGTGACCACCCCTCAGACGCTTTCTCTGGTCGACGTGGCGCGCGGCATCCTGATGTTTGAGCGGGTTAACGTACCCGTGCTGGGCGTGGTCGAGAACATGGCATGGTTTGACTGCGACCAGTGCGGAAAAAGGCCTTATCCTTTCGGGCACTCCGCAGCAGCGCTTCAGCATCGTTTTGGCGTCAAAACACTGGTTAGCC
>JAKOTZ010000086.1 GCA_029776995.1 Candidatus Hydrogenedentota bacterium | reverse complement strand
CAAAACGCACCCTTTTAAACCGGCTGCCCAGAGGCGTGGAACTGGCTGTCATTTCGGACCAGTCACGCTTTATCCGGGCATCCATCGACGAAGTACAGAACGCCATATTGCAGGGCGGACTGTTCGCCCTGATTGTCCTGTTCCTGTTTCTCCGGGAAGTAAAAAGCACCTTGATTATCGGCGTGGCGATACCCCTGTCCGTCATCGCGACCTTTGTGCCCATGTACATGCAGGGCATCACCCTGAATATCATGTCGCTGGGTGGGCTGGCGCTTGGGGTGGGCATGCTGGTCGACAACTCTATCGTCGTGCTGGAAAGCATCTTCCGCTGCAGGGAAGAAGGCGATGAACTGATGTCGGCCGCTGACCGGGGTACCCGGGAGGTCAGCGGAGCGGTTATCGCGTCCACCCTGACCACCGTCTGCGTGTTCTTCCCCATTGCGTTTGTGCAGGGCGTAGCCGGCCAGCTGTTTAAGGATCTGGCCCTGTCCGTAACCTTCTCTTTGTTGGCATCCCTGCTTACGGCCACGTACCTCGTCCCTCTGCTGGCATCCAGAAAGCCCGCAAGCCTGAGTGGCGCCCGGGGCTCAGTATGGCTGCTTCGCGCCTGGCAGGAAAGCCGGAACGCGGGCCGCGGCATTGCCGGTTCATTTTTGTGGATACCCCTGCTGGGGGCGCGCTATGCCGTGCGCGCCGTAGCCGCAATTATGGCGGACCTGGTCGGTCCCTCCTGGAACACCCTGCTGAATATATTCCGGGCTCCCTCTTTCAAAAACTTTCTGGCCGGATTATTGAGTATCCCCATTCTGCCCATCATGGTTGCCCTTGCCCTGCTGCAGATAACGCTGAGCAGCGCCGGCGCGGTCGCGGCGACAATCCTGTTTTTCGCGCTGCTGCTGCTGTTTGGCGTCGTGATACTGTTCAGGACCCTGGCAACAGTGTTGCTGACCCCGGTACTTTATCTGTTCAATACAGGCTTTAACGGACTCCGCCATCTTTACAGCATGACCCTGCGCAGATGTTTACCCGTCAGCTCTCTGCTCCTCCTGCCGGTACTGGCACTGGCCATCCATGCCGGCATAACCGCCGGAAAACTGGGGCGGGAATTGATTCCTCCCATGAAGCAGGGCGAGTTTACCATGCGAATGGAAATGCGCGCCGGAACGCGGTTGGAAGACACCGAAAAAGCAACGGAGAAATTCGAATCTATTCTGCTCGCCCATCCGGAAGTCGCTTCTGTTTCGGTGGAGGTGGGCAAAGAACGGTCCTCCGGTGTCACCCAGGGCGGGGAAAATATCGCACGCTTTGCCGTCACACTGAAGGACCCCGAACGGACAACCGCGATACAGGACCGCATTCTTGAAGAACTCCGCCAACAGGTCCTGGCGGCTGCCCGGGACGAACTGCTTACTTTCAGCCTGCCCAGCCTGTTTTCTTTTAAGACCGCCCTCGAGATTCAGCTTTACGGTGAAAACCAGCAGGAACTCAGGCGGGTCGGTGAACGGGCCCTTGAAGTGATCAAAAAAGTGCCCGGCGTGGCAGACGCGGAATTAAGCGTCAAACCGGGCTATCCGGAGCTGCTCATTGAACTGGACCGGGAACTGCTGTCCGCGCGGGGGATCTCTCCCAGTCAGATCGCCCAGCGGTTGCGCACGGAGATTCAGGGCAACGTAGCCACCCGGTTCAGCCGCGCGGGAGAAAAACTGGATATCCGGGTCCGCACGGATAAAAATTTGCTGGCCAGCGTGGAAGATCTGCGGAAACTTTCCGTTACAGACGGCCCCGTGCCCATTCCCCTGTCCTCCGTGGCCCGCATTGAGGTCCGTGAAGGTCCCAGTGAAATTCGCAGGGTTGACCAGAAACAGGTGGTCATTATATCGGCAAATGTGGAGAACCGGGATTTGGGCGCGGTCTCAGAAGACATTGAAGCGGCCCTGCGTTCGGTGGACAAGCCAGAGGATTTCTTTTTCGCCCTTGGCGGGCAGAACCGGGAGTTGAATACCGCCTATAAAAGCCTGCAGTTCGCGCTGATGCTGGCACTGTTTCTGGTGTATGTCGTGATGGCATCCCAGTTTGAATCCCTGGTGCAGCCGGCGCTGGTCATGTTCAGCGTGCCCCTGGCTTTTGTAGGCGTAATCTATGCGCTCTACTTCACCAATACCAACCTGAGTGTCATGGTTTTTCTGGGCGGTATCGTCCTCGCGGGAATCGTCGTCAACAACGCGATTGTGCTGGTGGACTATATCAACCAACTGCGCGACCGCGGCATGAGTCGTCGCGACGCCATTGTTCAGGCCGGAACTGTCCGGCTCCGCCCCATCCTGATGACCACGCTGACCACCGTACTCGGATTGATTCCCATGTTTCTGGCCACGGGTGAAGGGTCTGAAATCCGCCGCCCCATGGCGATTACAGTGATGGCCGGATTATCGTCGTCTACCCTGCTTACGCTCTTTGTCATCCCCATGGTTTATGAACTGTTCGGAGAGCGCGGCCGGAAATGAACAACCTGTCGCTGCCAGCTTTTTCCCTGCGCAGGCCGGTTACGGTCGTCATGGCCACCGTCAGCATGCTTTGTCTGGGGGTAATCGCCTGGAACCGCATGCCGCTGAACTTCCTGCCCAGGGTTGACCGGCCGTTCATAGGGGTGTTCATTGCCTACCCCGGCGCTTCTCCGGCTCAGGTGGAACAGCAGATAGCCATTCCCGCAGAGGGCGAACTGCGCACCATTCCAGGGGTGCGGCGCATCCGGTCAACCTCCACCGCGAACGGATGTGATATCGGCATCCTGTTTACCCTGGAAACCGATATTGCCGCGGCAACCGCAGACGTGCGGGACCGGCTCGAACGGCTGAAGCTTACGCTGCCCGTGGAAGCGGATAAAATGCTGATTCAGCGTTTCAGCTCGGGCTCTATCCCGGTTATTGCCCTGGGTATGTTCCGGGACGGAGACCAGGATCAGTTCGTGCACCTGATGCGAACTGTGGTTCAGCCCCGGCTCAGCCGCCTGGAGGGGGTAGCCAATGTGGAAATCCTCTCACCCATCCAGCCGAAAGAAGTGCTGATTGAATTTGATCAGCATACGCTGCAGTCCATGAACCTGAACATCGCCCAGCTGGTGCAGGCCATTCGGGAAAGCAGCATCAGCGTTTCACTGGGAACCCTTGAAGAAGGTTCCCGGAAGGTGTACGCGCGCCTGTCCGGCGAATACCGCCGGCTGGAAGACATCGCTTCGCTGGTGGTAACGCCGAACGGCCTGCGCCTGCGGGATATCGCGCGGGTGTCCTACCGGTCCCGCGAGGAAAAGCAGTACGTCGCGCTGGACGGAGCCGGCGGGGCCGTGGTGCTTGTTATCAAAGAGTCCGAAGCCAACACCGTCAGCACCTGTCGCAATGTGCACCGTGAACTGGAAGCTATCCTGAAAGAGCCGGCGTTCCAGAACACGCAGCATCACGTCTTCTTCGATCAGTCCGACCTGATCCTGCGGGCGCTGAGAAACCTTTTTTACCAGGGCATT
>JAKOTZ010000082.1 GCA_029776995.1 Candidatus Hydrogenedentota bacterium | reverse complement strand
TGGGAAGGTACTTGATGGCGCCACCCGCGTAACGCCACAGGCTGTCCGCTACGGACACCCCGTGGACGAACTTGTAATGGACCTGACCGGGCCGTTGACGCCTGTCGGGGAGGTTGAGCCAAAACTGCCCGCTGAATGGATTGCGGTAAAACTCCTCGAAAACGACCCGGCTACCTGGAAACGCCTCAAAGAATTTGGGGATCCGGACCTGACGCAAAAAGTGGAACACGCCCTGAAAACCCTGGAAAATCACTGTAACCAGGACGGGGCGTCCATCCTGGCGGAACGCCGGCATGGCATCGCCGCCGGAGCAGCCCGCCAGTGCGTAACCCGGGAACGACTGGGAACGCGGGAGATCACGGACCGGATCGATGATGTGGTATGCCACAGGATCTTGGGGCCGGCGTTGCTGGTAGGGGTTGTGGCAGCCCTGTTTTTCTGGGTGTTCAAATTGTCGGACGAATGGGCGTGGGTACCCTGGCCGGGAGAATGGAAAAGCCCCACCGGAATCATTGAAACCTGTTTCGCGGGGGTGGAATTGCTGATCAGTCCCCTTGAGTCCTATTTGCCGATGTTCCATTCCCTGCTGCATGCCGCGCTGGTCCGGGGGGTCGGAGGGGTGCTCAGTTTTGTGCCCCTGATTTTCTTCATGTTTCTGTTTATTGCCTTTCTCGAAGACAGCGGTTATATCGCGCGGGTCGCTTTCATCCTGGACCGACTGCTGCGGGTGTTTGGGCTTCAGGGGAAATCCATGCTGGCCATGCTGATTGCCGGAGGCATCGGCGCGGGGGGATGCGCGGTGCCGGCGGTCATGGCTACCCGCACCCTGCGCGAGGAAAAAGACCGAATTATCACCATGCTGGTGGCTCCGTTTATGAACTGCGGCGCGAAACTGCCCGTCTATGCCATGCTGATCGCCGCGTTTTTCCCCTACCGGCGGACGGCCATGATGCTCATTTTATGGGGACTTTCCTGGGTATTCGCGCTGTGCGCGGCCTGGCTGCTTCGACGCACGATAGTCCGGGGAGAACAGACACCATTCGTAATGGAATTGCCCCCCTATCATATGCCTACTCTTCGGGGGGTGCTGATGCACACCTGGGAACGCACCTGGGCGTACATCCGCAAGGCAGGGACCATTATCCTGGCCGTGAATATCGTGCTGTGGGCGTTTATGTATTTCCCGCAGCCAACGGACGCGAACGCTTCTCCGGAACAGCGCCTGCGTTACAGCCTGGCGGGACGCATGGGCTCAGTGCTGGTTCCGGTAAGTGAACTGGCCGGCTTTGACTGGCGTACCAACGTGGCCCTGATGGGCGGTTTCGCGGCAAAAGAAGTCATCATCGGCGCCATGGCCACGGCCTACGCCATGATTGACGAACCCGATGCCTCTGACGACGAAGAGGCCATGGCCATGTCGCTTGCCCAGCAGCTCGCTTCGGATCCGGCGTGGACCCCCCTACGCGCTTTCGCGCTAATGCTGTTCATCATGCTGTACGCACCCTGCATGAGCACCATTGCGGTCATGAAACGGGAAAGCGGAGGTTGGCGGTGGCCCATATTCTCACTGGGTTTCTCCACAGGATTTGCTTTTATGGTGGCGGTTGCGGCCTACCAGATCGGCCTTGCGCTGGGACTGTAAAAGTGGCCACAATACCCTTGGAGTCATCATGAGTTTCCAGCCAACTGTCAGCGGCCCATCCCGCCACCAGATTTGGAAAATGTTTGATCGTATCGCGCCGGCCTACGATCGGGCGAACCGTTTGCTTTCCATGGGAACGGACCGGCGGTGGCGGGCCAAACTGGTGGCATTGCTGCCGGATACGCCCGGCCTGAAACTGGTGGACCTGGCCACCGGCACAGGCGATGTACTCCTGGCAGCAGCCCGGGAAAGAACCGGGACACTTAACATCGCCGTTGGAGCGGATCTGTCCGGCGGCATGCTGTCTGTCGGCCGGGAGAAAATCCGCGCCGCCGGGTTATCAGGCAAATGTTTCCTGACGCGCGGCGACGCGCTGCACCTGCCCTTTCCCGACTGCTGGGCAGACGCGGTAACCATGGCGTTTGGCATACGGAACACCGTCGACCCCCCGGCCGCGCTCAGGGAAATGGCTCGGATCCTGCGTCCGGGAGGGCGCGCGCTCATCCTGGAATTCTCCCTGCCGGAGCATCCGCTGATCCGGAGCGGATACCTCTTCTACTTCCGGCATATGCTGCCCCTGCTGGGCGGCTGGATCGCCGGAGACACCGGCGCGTACCGTTACCTTAACCGGACTGTTGAATCTTTTCCCCAGGGTGAAACGTTTATATCTCTGATGGCAGCCGCAGGCTTCGCGCGCATGCGGCACATCAAGCTTACTTTCGGTATTGCATCGCTGTATATCGGCGAAAAAACGGAGGAACAAACAGCATGAGCTTCAGAACAGGTTTCGCGTTATCGGCGCTGGTGCTGCTTGCGCCCATAAGCGGCCTGGTTATTGCCCCGGCCGCGCAATCCGCTGAACCGCTTTCACCGATGGTTTCGGAAGAGAACAACGCGTCCCAACCCAATGACGCTGTTCAGGCCGACCAGAAAACTGAAAAAGCGCCCGCCATGGATGAGGAAACCTTGCGGCTGGCCCTGCGCGCAGTACTGGAAAAAGACCGGCTTATTCGTATGCTGGCGCAGACTACCCGTTTTGGAGGAGCTACAGTTTCTATCCCGGATTCCCTTCAGCAGGTTCCGTTCAACATGATCCCGGAGACAGAGGCGCTTCGAAAAAAAGGGATTACGGTGCGACTGAAATCCCTGACTTTTCGGGATTTGGTCATTGAGGGAGAGGACCGGTACCAGTGGGATCAGGATAAGCCGGTCGTGGGGCGCTTAATGCGGTTTGGGCGGCTGGCCGTGGAAGCTGAAGCCGAATACCGGAATATGAAGGTACCCCTGGCGGCTGACTTTCGCGACGGCGTGCTTCCTTTTGATTACCTGCTCAATCCGTCGGGATTCGATATTACGGTCATTCCGGAACGCGCCAAGGATGTTTTCGCGCTTAAGGATACGAAAATTCGGGTTGGAAACGGGCTCACCTCCGGAATTGCCAACCTGCTGGTTGGCCCCAAAGTGGGTGAACTATTATTAAAGTATGGTGTCGGGCAAACGATAAAGATTGCCGGAGAAAAAACCGAAGGGTCCAGTACGGACTGGTTCAGCACCGGCAAAAAAGTGGTTGACATCCTGGGAATCGGCCAATGATAACCGGGTTGCTGATATCCATGGCGGCAATATTGGAAGCGGCTCTGCCGGAAAACGGACAGGTGGCGTTTATCGCCGGCGAAGAACAGAAAAAACGGATCATAACAGTCTACGACTTCAGTACCCGCCAATTCCGCAAGGTAGGCGCGGGCACCCACAATGGCGCCCCATCCTGGTCACCGGACGGGCAGGTTTTGGCCTTCACGGGTCGTATTGATGACAGGTATGGCGTTATCACGGTAAACGCGGACGGATCCAATCCCCGCATGGCAGATTTGGATTTTGAAGTGCTGGATGACATGCCCCGATGGTCTGCCGACGGCAAAAAACTGGCCTTTTCCGTCAGCCTGGGCGGTGAGCCTCCCCGCTTTGGCATAGCTGTCTGGGACCTGGCAACGAACGAAACCGCGCTGTGGGGAGGCGACGCCTTTCCTTCCCTGCGTGCCCCGGTGTGGATGCCTTCCACCGACCTCCTGATGGCACTGGACGTTCAAACGCAACAGGATGACATATCAGACAAGCTTTTCGCGCTGCGGGAGGATGCCGAGAAACACGGTGTTCTGCTGGCATTGGCATGGTTTCCCGGCAAACAGTACACGGAACCGGTTCTGGTTACGCTGTCGGTAGCGCTACCCCTGCTCTATGTGGCCAAAGCGCCATCGGACCGTTCCGCCGAATGGATGTTGCTGCCGGACCACAAAGGCAGGCAGATTGCCTTCGAATCCGACATGGGCGGCGATCGTGAAATTTATGTGCTGGGCAAACGGGGCGTTGTCAATGCCACGAATCATCCGGCGGCAGACTGGTTCCCCAAATGGTCGCCTAACGACCGGATGCTGGCCTTTGAATCCTTCCGGGACGGCCGCCGGGGTGTATACCTGTCCGTGGTGGAAACGGCGCGGGTAAGCCCTGTTGCGGTTTCAGCTTCATGGGACTGCTGGAGTCCTGATTGGTCTCCTGACGGAAAGTGGCTGGTCTATGTCAGTAACCGGAACGGTAAACCCGATCTGTGGATAACCGATCAGGATGGCGGCCACGCTGAAGCCATTCCCGCTGACTCCTGGGCGCTGGCTCCCGCATGGCGCCCGAAAGGGAACTAACCTTATGGCCGGATGTCATCTATACCGGTATCTAACATCACAAATCTTTTTTCCGGGAATCCTACTGTTTCTGTTACTGGTCCCAGGGGGGGCCTTCGCCCGGAAAGAAGATGGCACCCTGGACAGGATATTGTCCCCCCATAACGGACAGCCGGTGATAGTACGCGCGGGCATGCCATTTGATGTGCTGCTGCGGGATATTACATCCCCTGCGGAGGTTTCATGCGCACTGATAGGAGCGGACAGCGTTGAATACCCGCTGACCGTTAAGTCCACGGCCGATGAGCAGTCAATTTATACGCGTCTGGAATGCCAGCCCCCCGAGCAGATACAACCCGGAGGATATGCCCTGCGTATAACCGCTCCAGACGGAACAACAGACACAAACTTCCGGGCTGTCTGGATCCTGGCTCCGGAAATTTCGGAGTACTACGTGCTGGCTCACGTGACAGACGTCCATATCGGTAAACAGCGCAACAACCGGCCGGATCCGGAAAAAGTTTTTGCCGCTGTTATCGATGAGATTAACAAAACAGACGCGGCCCTTTGCGCCATCACGGGGGATATAACGGAAAACGCCGATCCCGAACAGTTCCGCCGTTTTCTGGGGCTGCTGGACCGCTTCAGTGTTCCCACGCTCGTCTGTTCGGGAAACCATGACCGGGACAATCTTCAATACGAGCGTTTTATGGGACTGCAGACCTGGGCGCGTACTTTTGGGTCGGATGGGTTTCTTGTCTTTGACACCAAAGATTACGTGGTGGCGGACGACTGGGGTCCCCAGCCCGGCATACTCCACCGGTTGCGCCGCATGTTGCGTCCCTGCCGTTTCACCATAGGCCTGACTCATCGGTATGAACCAGCCATGGGTGTACGCAGCCAGCTGGTGCTGTTCGCGGACGATCCCATAGATCTCCTGTTATACGGCCATACCCACCAGGAACGCCGTCCCGGGGAAGGGCCGTACTGGGCCGGTGACCGTGTCGTCATAACCCCGGCCTGCGTGGACGGTTATTATCGCCTGATCGATATTACCGCCCAGGGCCCTGTCCCAAGATCTGCTGCCCGAGTGTCTGGCATTCATCCGGATTAATATTGTAGTATCTCTGCAAGTATTGCAAATGTAATAAAAATTTATATAATGCTGTTTTCATTTCCATGAAAGGTTAAAGGATGCGCCTATTGGTTTGGGCAGTACTTATATTGCTTTTTTCCTTGCCGTTCCTGGTGTTCTTTTTGTATACGTGGAATAAGTACCTGGCGCCCTGGCTGTCCGATCGTCAGGATAGGTATGCAAAGCGTATCCCTGGAACTTCCTGGCTTCTGGGCGCGTCGCCGGTCACTCTCGGTTCCAGCCAGGCAAAAGGAGCTGTACTGTTCATCCACGGATTCAATGGGGCTCCAGATCATTTTGCGGATCTGCCACAGAAAGTGGCTGAGGAAGGATGGTATGTCCGCGTCATGGTCCTGCCGGGACACTGCACAACGCCCCGGAATTTTCTGGAGACCTCTCCGGAGGAAATGCTTGACGCGGTAATCGAGGAAATTCAGCCTCTGTATGAACGATTTGGAAACGTGGTGCTGCTCGGACACTCCATGGGCGGGTCACTGGCCGTCCTGGCGGCCGCCACCACCAGCCAGATTTCCGGCCTGATTCTCGCGGCGCCTTATTTTGGTCTGACCAGGCGTTTCCCGTGGGGGCCGTCTCCGGAATGGTGGGTCCAGAAACTGTCCCGCTATATCCAGTGGATTCCATTTCCCGCCATTTTTCACCCCATACGTAAGAAAAGCGCCCGTAAAAAGATCACTGCCTACCGATGGCTTCACGCGGAATGCGGCATAAAAGCCATGGAGATTGCCCGTCGGGCCAGTGATCCGGAAGTGCTGAGCAAAATCCGCATTCCCGCCCTGCTGATACAATCCGTAAATGATACGGTTACCTGTCCTCTGAAGGGACAGCGTTGTTTCGCGCAACTGCAGGCACCCTGGACGGAGTCCCTCACTGTCGAAAACTCTGACCATATCCTTTTCTGGGATTATGAGGCGCCAAAAATCACGCAGGCCGTCTTGACTTTTCTCGCCAAACTCCAGCCCTGACCACCGAAACTATTTCTCCGGGACAGACACGAAACCGATTGGCTGATTCCAGATGCCGCTCCAATAATACAGGGTACTGATCAGGGCGCCGGTCCCGTAACTGACAAGTATCGCCACCCAAATCCCCTCGACCCGTCCCATTCTGGTTGAAAGCCACCATGCCAGGGGGATGCGGACTATCCAGAAAGAAACAAAGGTAAACAGGGAAGTTGCCAAAGTCCTCCCTGCCCCATTTACGATGCCATGCCCCACAAACATGACAGTTACCAGCAGATAACCGCCCGCGGCAATCCGCAGATACCCCGCCCCGGTTGTAATGACATCGGCCTCAGCGCTGAAAAGACGCATCAGCCCTTCCGGGAAAAGCAGACACATTGCGGTTGCCGGAAAGGTCAGGGCAGTGCCCACGAGAATTCCCCACCGGTAAGTGGCTGTCACCCGGTGCCGCAGCCCCGCCCCCAGATTCTGACCGGTCATGGTTGCCGTAGCCAGGCTCAGCGCAATGGCCGGCATAAAAGCGACCTGGTCGATACGCATCGCGATGCCGTATGCCGCGGAATCGGACACGCCAAAACGGTTTACCAGTCCAACCACCGCCAGGATACCCATAGCCACCAGAAACTGCTGAACCATGGTGGGCAGGCCGATCTGAAGGGTTTTACGGGTGAGCGAACTTTCCAGCCCCAACCACGGCCAGGCCGGCGCGGCCATGTGCCTGTGATGAACCAGATATCTCCACAATATGACAACCGCCGCGGCCTGGGCGATAATCGTGGACCAGGCCGCGCCATTCAACCCCAGTCGGGGGAATCCCAACCATCCAAACATCAGGAGCGGGTCAAGCGCTGCCGTCAGCAGCAACGCTCCCGCCTGAAACAGCAGCGGCGTTCTGGAATCTCCGGCTCCGCGCAGTACTGCCGCAAAATGGAAAATCAGAAACATAAACGGCGTGGTAAACATGAACAGCCGCAGAAAATTACGGGCCAGTTCTTCCGACTCGCGCGGCGTATCCATCAGGGTTACGAAATAGCCGGCAGCAGGAACGCCAACCGCCATGGTAAGCACTGCCGCTCCAAGCATCAGGGTCATGGAATTGCGTCCCACTTCGCCGAATCGGATCCAGTCGCGGGCCCCGAATGTCTGCGCTGTGAGCACATTGGTCGCCAGGCTTAAGCCATTGGCTACGGCATTGAACACAAAAAAGACGGGAAAAGTAACCGTCACGGCCGCCATGGCTTCCTTTCCTAAACCATGGCTGATCCAGGCCGCGTTGACAAAGATATACGCCACATGCGTCAGGCTCCCCAGAAGCATGGGCAGCGAAAACAGAAAAAGGGAACGCCCAATATGCCCTTGCGTGAGATCCCGGTGGCGTCCCCAACGGCGCCGGGCATCGGTAACCGCACCGGATACGCGGTGCTCCGTCCCGGGATAGTTTTCTCCAGACAGTATAGGCTCCTGCCGGGGTGGAATTTTTGAAGAATCAGAAGACATATACGTTATTATCCCGATTTGTCGGGGATCAGGCCAACCGCGCCACATGCCGGGATAAATTGCTAAAATCCGGCCGTTTGAAGTAAAATTTACCGGAAGGACACTTCACAGCGGGGCGCATGGGACCAACCTGAAACGTACCCCCTCACAAAGCATAACAACGCAGAAGAAAAACCGGAGCGAAGTGATGAAAACTGCTGACCGGCTAAATAAAATTCCGCCATACCTGTTCATGACGCTGCGCAACAAAATAAAAGCGGCCAAAGAACAGGGCATTGACGTAATCAGCCTGGCCATTGGGGATCCGGTTGAGCCGACTCCATCCGGGGTGATAGCAGAACTTTGCAGAACCGCGCAGGATCCCGCCAATCACCGTTATCCCACGG
>JAKOTZ010000071.1 GCA_029776995.1 Candidatus Hydrogenedentota bacterium | reverse complement strand
CTTCAAGGGTGGCCGCGCACTGCTGAACACTCCAGTCGCCCGGCGCCAGGAGAATACGTCCTTTGGGGGACGCTCCCGTACCCGCGGCGGTATTCTGACCTGAACTTTGGAGAAAATCCGCCAATTCCGGCGGAGGGGTATATCCGTCCGCCACCGTGCGGGTAATGTCGATAATCGCGCTGATTACGGAACTGTCCGGGTTCCGGCTGATCTCCAGCCGATCTATGCGCAGGGACTGGGGGCTGCTCTGCAGGCGCTCCAGAAAACTGACCAGGTCTACAATATTGGTTTGAGGAATCCGCAGATTCAGGAGATACTGGCGGTAGCCGCGTCCCCCTTCTGTCATTTCGCCCTTACCCAGAGACGGAATTTCCACAAGGTTTCCCATTTCATTCGGGACATTAAGCGGTTTTCCGGTTTCATCCAGATCCTGGGGAATCTTCCGGGCCAGGCGGTAGATCTCCTGGCGCAGGCGGTCATGAATTTCGGCTTCGCTCCACTGGCTGGAATGCTGCGCCGCAATTTTGGCGTAGGCTGACTCCACGGCGGCCCGCCGGGCGATCTGCTGCCGGTAATTCAGCAGGGTGTCCGCCAGCGCGCCGGCCCGCACGTCGAGTTCGCGCAGCCTGTTGGTAACGGTATTCCACACGGTCACCACCAGGAACAGCGCCACCGCACCAGCGGTGAGCATCGCCAGCCGCCGCTCCCGGGGCGCCAGCGATTTCCACGCGTCCGCCGCGCGCTGCATCAGGTTACCGGGTGCGGGGCTCATTTCTGTCTTCTTCCTCCGGAGGGGTCCGGGGTATGTCAATCTGGTAGGTAAAGACCTCCAAATTCTGTTCCATTGCTTTCTGCTCGTAGAGGCTCCGGGCCGCGGCAAAAAAAGCAAGGGCGGCATTTCTGTCGCCCTGGGCGCGCAGGTTCTGGGCGAATTCCGCCACGTCATCCACCGTCTTTGCCCGGCCCCACACCGTGATGCCTTCATTCCGGTTCAGCGAGACCCGGGTAATGTTCACCCGGTCCACGGGCACCGCGCTGACCACCGCCGCCAGCTGTTCCAGGATAGATCCCGAGCGGTCCACCTGCCGCCGCAGGATATTCAACTGCTCCCGCATCTCGGCAATCCCCTTTGCCCGGGGCTCCAGCGACTGCACCTGGCGTTCGAGGTCCGCGATATAGGCTTCCCGGCGGGATACTTCGATCCGGTACGCGACAAACAGAAATACCAGCGCGATGCCCAGCATCACGGCCAGGCGGGACAACATGCCGGTCAGGCGGCGGCCGCGCGCCACGGTCCGCAGCCGTTCCGGCGTCAGGTCAATAACCGTTCCCTGCGCATCCTCGGCGAGAACGCCCGCGGCGCACCACACCGGCGCACCCGCTCCGGACGGACAGGGCGTGACCACTCCGGGTATCGGCACCCCCATCGGAAACGGGGCGCAGGAAAGATTCAGCCGGCCTTCAAGGGCGCGGCACAGCGCGGTGGTATCACAACTTTCCGCCCCGATGAGAATCCGACAATCCGAAGAATCTGCTCCAACTTCCCTTCGGTAGGCTGACAGGGAGGAGCGAATCTCAGCGGCCAGCTCATCCGCCGCCGTGTCCTGGATCACGCCGCCACCGCCGACCGGCATC
>JAKOTZ010000066.1 GCA_029776995.1 Candidatus Hydrogenedentota bacterium | reverse complement strand
AAAAAAATCAACCCAACAAAGGAGGAACAGACCATGCGGAAGAACAAAGGCTTCACCCTGATCGAACTGATGATCGTGGTCGCCATTATCGCGATCATCGCGGCGATCGCCATCCCCAACCTGCTGCGGTCCCGGCTGCAGTCCAATGAGTCGTCGGCCATCAGCAACCTGAAGACCGTCGTGGGCGCCGAGACGGCCTATCACGCCGCCAATGCGCAATATGCCCATGCCTGGGCGGATCTGACCGGCGCGACGCCCCGCTTCCTGGACGGCGAGTGGGACGGCGTAACGAAGAACGGGTACATCTTTGTGCTTGGCGCGGCCGCGAGCGGCGCGGAACAGAACTTCCAGTGCACCGCCGAGCCGGCCACCTACCAGACGACGGGCAACCGCTCCTTCTATATCGACGCCAGCGGCGTGGCCCGCGGTGAAGACTGCGGCGGTGGCGCCTGCGCGGATGAGAATTCGCCAGTGGTCGGCGACTGATCCATCAGCCTGACGTCCTCAGCGGACGGCGGAACTTCCGCCGTCCGCTTCTTTTTTGTACAGGCTGAAATAGGTCATAGGGGTGAGGTCAGCATTGAACGCATCCCGTAATAAGCGCTCCGGCGTTTTCGGGTGAATTTGTATCGGGACGGGATTTTTTGCTATTTTCGCTGTTTGCCTCGAATACGGAAGGATATTAACGGATGAATGAGTATCGGACCCGACAGGTTGCGCGGTTCCGGCGCGGAATTGCCGTACTCCTGGCAGTTTGTCTGATGCTGTCGATGATGGCGGGGTGTTCGCTGTTCCGCAGCAGGATACCGGGACCGGAACCGGACGTGACGTACGTTGAGCCCGAACCCGGGGAACATTCGGTGCCATCGATCTGGCCGCTGGGTTCCGAATGGCAGGAAATCAGCTCCTCATTCGGGGTGCGCCGGGGGCGTTCCCGCTCCCATAAAGGAATTGATATCCTTGCGCCTAAGGGCACGCCCGTGATGGCCGCGGCTGACGGTGAGGTGATCTTCTCCGGTAACAGCGGCCGCTACGGAAAAATGGTGGTGCTGCAGCATGCGGGCGGACGTCAGACCGCTTACGCCCATCTGGATGTCTGCCTGGCGCCTGTCGGCAGAAGGGTGCGGCAGGGAGACGTTATAGGGCGGGTCGGCAGGACGGGCAACGCGTCGACCACCCATCTCCATTACGAAGTCCGCGAGCAGGGCCGGCCCGTGAATCCCATGAAGTTTCTTCCGGAGCGATGAAACATCCTCCCCGGGCGGATTAAACCGGTCGCCACAGGTGGGCTGTTTTTACATACGCTCCGGAGCGGCGATGCCCAGAATATCCAGGGCGTTTTCCAGCGTCCGCAGGGTGGCCTGGCACAGGCGCAGCCTGAGATACGCCTGTTCCGGCGTGTCTGCCTTAAGCACCGGGCACTCATGGTAGAACGCGGTAAACAGCCGGGCTGTTTCCAGCGCGTAGTTGGCGATTCCCGCCACGGAACGCTGTTGGATTCCTTCAGCGACTTCGCCGGGAAATGACTCCAGCTGGCGGACCAGCGCCCACTCGGCGTCGGCAAGCGCCGTCGGCAGTGCCGCGCCGGATCCGGAAATCCTGTCCAGCCCCTCCGCAGCGGCTTTGCGCAGAATGGAGCGTATCCTCGCGCAGGAATACTGGATATACGGGCCCGTATCTCCCTGGAAGGACAGCGCCGCGTCCATATCAAAGGTGACATTGCGTCCCGGCTTCACCCGCAGTACGGCAAAGCGGATGGCCGCCACGGCAACCTGCTCGGCGATGGCCTGACGTTCCGACGGTTCCAGGTCCGGGAACTGTTCCGCCACCCGCTCGCCTGCCAGAGCGGCCGCCTGGTCCAGGAAATCCGCCAGCAGCACCACTTTCCCCTGTCGGGTGGACATCTTGCCGTCTTTGAGCAGGATGTAAGAATAATAGATAGTTTCCGGAGCAGGGCATCCGCAGGCGGCCAGGATCAGCGCGATCTGCTGGGCGTAGAGTTTGTGGTCCTCTCCCAGCACCTGCAGGTTGATATCCGCGCCGCGGGACATCTTGTCCATGGTGTATGCCAGGTCCCGATAGCCGTACATGGAGCTGCCGTTGGCCCGCCGGAGGACAAAGTAACGGCCTTCTTCCGGTTCGTGGCCCAGCGGCCGCAGGTCTACCACGAGCCGCTGTTCCTCATCCACGAAGAGGGCGCCTTTTTCCCGCAGGACGGATTCGATCTGTTCCAGCCTGGGGTCATGCACGTAATCCGATTCATGGTCAAAACAGTCGTACCGCGCGCCGAGGCGGGCCAGCACTTCGAGCTGGCCTTTCAGGCAAAGGTCGGTAACCCGCCGGAACCGGGCGCGGGTTTCCGGATCTCCGGACTCCATACGCGCCAGCAGTTCATATCCCCGGGCGGCGAATTCGGGGTCCGCTTCCGCGCGGGCATTGGCCCGCACGTAGGCGTCGAGGATACCCTGGAAGTCCAGCTGTTCCAGTTCTTCGGCGATCAGCACCAGCAGGCCGATCTGGCGTCCCATGTCGTTTACGTAATAATGGACTTCAACGTCATAACCCTCGAACCGGAGCAGCCGGGTCAGGCTGTCCCCGATCATGGCATTCCGTCCACGGCCCACATGGGGGCTGGCGTTTGGATTGATGCTGGTGTGTTCGATGAGCACGCGGCGACCTGCGCCGGTTCCTCCGCTGCCCCACCGTTCTCCCGCGTCCAGCACTTCGTCGATGACCGCGCCGCCAACAGCCGGCCGGTTGAGTTTAAGGTTGAGGTAGGGACCTTCCGGCGTGGCGGAAAGGACCCGTTCATCGAAGCGGAGTTTTTCCGCGGCCTGGGCGGCCAGAACAGCCGGCGCGGTCCGCAGCCGCCGGGCAGCCGAGAACATGGGCAGGGCGATATCGCCCTTGTCCAGGGATGGCGGAACGGAAAAAACCACGTCCTCCGGATGGAGCCCGTCAAAGGCCTGCAGAACAGCCCGGACAATCGCCTGTCTAAGAGATGAGGACACGACACAAAACTCCTTGCTTCAGGAAAATTACCCCCTGTTTCCGCCGCGGTCGGAATCGCCCTCACGATTATTATATGATTATAGATCCGGCTGAATGAAATTCTTCAGCGAGACATACGATGGCATGAACAGCGCATGGATATATGACAGTGCAGTCCGGGATACTCCGGGGCGGGTGGTTCGGGATCTGATCCGGGCCCGGGAGCTGCTGCTGGATCTGGTCTGGAAAGACTTGCGGGCCCGGTACCGCTACGCCGTGATGGGATTCCTGTGGGCTGTGGTGGAGCCGCTGCTGTTCATGGCCCTGCTGGCTGTGGTGTTTTCCTTTATTCTGGGAGACCGGGCCGCCCTCACGGGATCGGGCAGCCGGCCTTACGCGATCCAGCTGCTCTGCGGGCTTATTTTTTGGCAGTACTTCAGCGCGGCCGTTTCTTCCGCGACTCTTTCCCTGGTGGAGGCCCGGCATCTGGTTAAGAAAGTGCGTTTTCCCCGGGAGGTTATTCCTTTGGCCGCATGCCTGGTGCCGCTGGTGAACCTGGCGATTGGCTTTGCGCTGCTGGGCGTCACCCATCTGCTGCTGGGAGGGCGCCTGAGCGCCGGATTTCTGGCAATACCGGTGGTATTTGGCCTGGAACTGCTGCTGACCCTCGGGCTGGCCCTGTGGTTTTCCTGTGGGCATGCTATATTTCGGGACGTGGGCAACATGGTAGCGGTGGGGCTGATGTTTGGATTTTACGCGTCGCCGGTCATCTATCCCGCGGAGCTGGTTTCCCGGGCGACGGAACTGCCTGCATGGCTGGCGGCGCTGTACTGGGCGAATCCCATGGCGGGCCTGCTGACGGCGTACCGGAACCTGTTGTTTGAGGGATCGCCGGGTGATGTCCGGATGCTGATCTGGCCGGCGGTTTGCGCCGTACTGGTTTTCATATCCGGGCTGGCGGTATTTCGAAAGAGCGCCGGCACGATTGCGGACAGCCTGTAATGTCGACGCCGGTTATTGAAGTACACCATCTGGTAAAAGAGTTTCCCGCGCGGCGGGGCGCCCGGGACCTGCGGGGACGGGGCGGGCTGGGCGACTGGCTGCGGGGCCAAAAAACCGGGCGGTTCCGGGCGCTCGATGATGTTTCTTTCACGGTCAGCCCCGGAGAGTCGCTGGGCATTATAGGTCGGAACGGTTCGGGGAAAAGCACGCTGCTCAGCCTGATCGCCGGCGTGACCCGGCCGACATCCGGGCGTGTCATTGTCCGCGGGCGCGTGGCGTCGCTGCTGGAGCTGGGCGCGGGATTTCACCCGATCCTTACCGGGCGGGAGAACGTCTACCTGAACGCGGGGCTGCTGGGCATGCGGCATCGGGAGACCGATGCGGTTCTGGATGAGATTCTCCGGTTCGCCGATATCGGCGATTTCATCGACCAGCCTGTCGAGACCTACAGCAGCGGCATGTTTGTCCGCCTGGGGTTCGCGGTGGCGGCGCACACCAACCCGGATATTTTTCTGGTGGATGAGGTGCTGGCGGTGGGCGATGAAGCCTTCCAGCGCAAATGCCGCTGGAAAATCGGCGAATTGCGGGAACAGGGCAAGACCATCGTGTTTGTGTCACACGACCTTGGCCTGGTGCATGCCCTGTGTGACCGGGTGGTGCTGCTGGACGGAGGCAGGTTGGTCCAGCGGGACACGCCGCAGGAAACCATCACCTGGTATTTGCGCCAGGTGGGGAATGAATCCGGCGTGCACGTTTTTCGGGCCGGCCGGACCGAGGCGGTCCAGTGTGAAGGGCGGATTTCTCTGTTTCGGGACGGACGCGAAATCACCGCGCCCGCGGGACTGGGCTGTTCCGTCGTGTCGCTGGGGCAGTACCACGCCGGTTCCCAGGCGGACTGGAAAGTCCAGGACCGACACGAAACAGGGTGTGTGGTCCGGGGGCGGTTTCCCCGGCTACCGGTTTCGCTGTGGTGGACGGAACAGATTGATGAAACCGGCCGGTTTCACTGGCGCGTGGAGCTCGAGTGTGAACGTGCCTGCGCGTTGGATCAGGTGAACCTTGCCCTGAGTGTGCCGGCGGCATACACCCGATGGATGTATGGAGATTTTTCCGGGACGTTTCCTGAAATTCAGCCGTCCGATACCCGCTGGACCCTGGTGCTGTCTCCCGAGATGCGGTCCAACCGGGCGGCCGCGCTTCCGGATGACAGCGCGTCCCTTCCTCCGCTGCTGTTCGAGGCGGTTCCGCTGTGGCCGCACGTGGGGCTGGCCTGGTATAACGCGGAATACCTGGCCCAAAGCCGGGTGTTACAGGCGTCGGTGAACTTTATGGCCTTGGCAGAGCAACTTGAGGCAGGCCGTCATCCGCTCGTCGAGTTGGTAATCGACCCGACCCTTCGCGCGGAGGATGCGTCGTGGCAGATCCGTTCGGACAGAACCGTGCGGTCCGGTCGCATGCGCGCCCGGTTTGAACATGGGGGGGTACGCCTGTTTTTCGATGATGAGGAACTGACCGCGTACCTGAACGGATATGCCGCCATGCTCATCGAGCACCTGTGGGCCGACAGCCACACGCTGCAGTGGCAGGAGATCCGGTCGGAGGGAGAAGGTTTCGCCATAGAAGGCATTTCCCGACGGTTTCCGTTCCGGCAGCTGTGGCGGCTGTGGCCGGAACAGGACGGCATCCGGTTCGAAATTGATCTGGAAACGGATACGGCGCTTCAGGCCGAAGAATACCAGGTTTCACTGGTACTGCGTCCGGAGTATGACAGCTGGCGGACGGATGCGGAATCCGGCCGGTTTGCCCCCTTCCAGCCGGAGGACACCATGTGGAAGCACCAGAACCGGACCTATCCGTCGGGGAACATGCTGGCGGCCTGGGGCGGCGGTTTGCCTCAGGTAGCCTTTATGTTGCAGGATAATTTCCCGCCCATGCGGCCGACCGCGATTAACACGTCGGCGCTGGAAAAGGCGCGGGTGTTACAGTTTTTGCGGACCGGTGATGGCAGCCGGCTGGTTTTCGGGCCGGGCCGGCACTGCCTGTTTTCCGGTCTCAT
>JAKOTZ010000064.1 GCA_029776995.1 Candidatus Hydrogenedentota bacterium | reverse complement strand
AAAATCCTTAAGCCAATGGGCGCTTTGCTTCCAATAGCGTTGTTGGGAAGGGTAATCGACATAAATTAGGCCGAAACGTTTCCCATAACCGCAAGCCCATTCGAAATTGTCCAGGAGGGACCAGATGAAATAGCCCCGCAGATCGACACCGTCGGCGATGGCCTGGGCCGCAGCCTGGAAGTGCCGCTTGAGATAGTCAATGCGTTGCGGATCCTCAACGGTTCCGTTCCGGAGCACGTCGGGGAAAGCCGCGCCGTTTTCCGTAATATACAGCGGGATATCGGTATATTCCCGTTTGATTCGGGTAAGGACGCGGTACAGACCGTCGGGGAATATCTCCCAACCCATGGCCGTCAGGGGTGGAACAGGGTCGCCCGCAGCTGCTTCTAGCACAGGGACGGCCGGATCTGCATGGATGATCTCCCGGAAATAATAATTGATGCCCAGGAAATCCAGGGATTGGCTGATAAGCTCCAGATCGCCCGCTTGTACCGGCGGAGCTATGCCGTGGTTCTGGTAAAGTTCCCACATGTCCGCGGGATAACGCTGTTTGAAAAGAGGATCCAAGTACCAGCGGTTCCACAGGCCGTCCACGCTTTGAGCCGCCCGGCGGTGTTCTTCCGTATCTCCGACGGGTTCGAAATAGTTGATATTCAGGGTAATGCCGAGCGAGCCGGGATAACCCCCTTCCCGGAAGGCCTGTATCGCCAAACCGTGGGCCAGCAATAAATGGTGGGCGGTCCGGGTGGCCGTTTTCCAGTCGGACAGGCCGGGAGCGTGAGTTCCGTACAAATGGCCTTCATTGGTATGGACAGAAGGTTCATTTAAAGTAATCCAATACCGGACCCGGTCGCCCAGATGGCGAAAGACGACAGCGCAATAGTCCCGGAAATATTGGGTCAAATCCCGGTTGGCCCAGCCGCCTTCCGCCTGAAGGCTTGCGGGGAGATCCCAGTGATACAAGGTATACATCGGTTGAATTCCCGCATTGAGCAGGGTATCGGTGAGCCGGTCGTAGAAGTCCAGGCCTTTGCGATTCAGCGGCCCTTTACCGTCCGGAAAAATCCGGGACCAGGCGATGGAAGTCCGGTAGGCGTTAAGTCCGATTTCCTTCATGATGTGGATGTCCGACGCGTACCTGTGGTAATGGTCGCATGCCACATCGCCCGTATCGCCGTTGGCGATTTTACCCGGTGTATGGCTGA
>JAKOTZ010000142.1 GCA_029776995.1 Candidatus Hydrogenedentota bacterium | reverse complement strand
CTCTGGGCGTTATAGCCGCCGCGAGGGCTTTTGTTGCGTCTTATTTCCCGGCTGATGGTGCTGGGACTTCGGCCCAGCTTGTGTGCGATTTGCCTTACTGAAGCGCCCGCGCTGATCATGGCCTGGATTTGACCCCGTTCAAATGGGCTAAGATGTTTGTGAGACATTGGGATATCCTTCTGCGGTATGGGTTAAACCAACTCGGAAAAGGCCTACCGCATTTAATTCCAATGTCTTCTTTCATTTCCAGCCTGCCGATTCCTCAGGGGAGCCAGCGCGCTGGCTCCCCTGAGGAATGCACCACATAGCGCACATCGGGGATTCCCACGTCCTGGCCACCCACCTTATTCACACCAAAACTCAGCAGGTGTTGCATTTATTGTTAGAATCCGAGAAACTTGAAAAAAGATTTATTCCTGCCCAAAAATCCGACTATAATGTTTATGTGTAAAGCAATAAGGGCCGGTGTGTCTTGAATATATTGAGGGCACTGCGCATACGGCTGATATTGCCGCTTGTGCTTGGTTTCACGCTTTTTATCGCGGCCATATTCGGGTATCTGCTCCCCCGCGTGCAGGAACGAATGGTCGAACAAAAGCGGCAGGAAACCGTGAAAAAAGTGCATATTGTCCTGGGGCTGCTGGAAGAATTGAACCGGCGCGTCGAAATGGGTACCCTTACCCTGTCCCAGGCCCAGAGCATCGCGCTGGACGAAATCCGGGGAATCCGCTACGGTAAGGACCAGAAAAACTATTTCTGGGTGATGGATTACGACTGCCGGCTGCTGACCCATCCATACCAGCGGGACCTGGTAACGCAGGGCGATGTCAGAAGTTTTGTTAATGACGAAGGCCGGTTAATTTTTCTGGAGTTCCTGAACCTGGCCCGATCGGAGGGCGAGGGATTTATCCAGTACCGGTTTCCCGTCTACGACGAACCGGTTTCCGATCTGAAAACCTCCTACGTGGCGGCCTTTGCCGGATGGGAGTGGGTGATCGGCACGGGCTTCTTTCACCGGGACATCCGCCGGGAAATTGAATCGTTCATTATCCGCATGACCACCGTATGCGCGCTGATCGCGCTGGCGGCCCTGCTGCTGTACGCGTACCTCTATTACCGAATACGCCAGGTTACCCACGCGGGTGAACAGGCAGAAGCCGAGGCGCAGCGCCTGCTTCGCCGCTTTCAGAAAATCTTTGACCAGAACTACCAACTGCTCGGAATTATCGCGCCGGACGGCCGACTGGAAACCGTTAACCAGACGGCCCTGGAGATGATCGGCTGTGAAGCTTCCGCCGTGGTCGGCCAGTATTTCTGGAACACGCCCTGGTGGAGCCACAGTTCTGAAACGCGGGAACAATGTCGAGACGCAGTTAAGCGAGCGGGCCGCGGTGAAACCGTTAAGCTGGAAACGATTCATTACACGGCGGAAGGCCGCCGCGCGGAGGTGCAGGCAACCTTCTCCCCGTTACTGGGCATGGACGGCTCCGTCGAATTCATCCTGGCGGCGGGACTGGATTTAACCGAACAGAAACAGGCGGAACGCCTGCTGCGGGAACAGGAGTCCCGGTACCGGGATCTGGTGGAGAATGTCAGGAGCCTGATTCTGCGCATAGACGCCACCGGCCGGATTCGGTTTGTCAACGAGTTTACGCTGGAACTGCTGGGGTACGCGGAAGAGGATCTGGTGGGACGGTCGCCGGCGGAAACCTTTGTCCGACCAACGGATACCCTGGGACGGGACCAGTATACGCCGTTCCGGAAAATGCTGCTGGCCGGCGAGGATTACCAGGGTTTGGAGACGGAATGCCAGACCACAGACGGACAGATCCTGTGGATATCGTGGGCCTGCCGGGCCTTGCGGGATGAAGAAGGGATACCAACAGGGGAAACCCTGCTGGTGGGCGTGGATGTCACCGCGCAACGGCAGGCCTATGAGGAACGCAGCCAGCTGGTAGCCGCGGTGGAAACGCTGGAAGAAGTCGTGCTCGTGGCAGACGCGCGGGGAGAAGTGGTCTATGTCAATCCGGCTTTGGAAAGGCTGACCGGCGCGGATGGTACGCTGTGGATCGGCAAACCCATGACGGCGCTGCTGGAACACCTGCGGGCTGGCACCCTGGCCGAACGGGTACAGCGTCAGGCTGACGAACATACTCAGAACTGGCGTGGCCGGTTTACCCTGCATCATGAAGACGGCAAAGTGCTGGACGTGGAAGTAGCCGCGCGCCGGGTGCGGGGACGGAGCCAGGGCTGGGTGTATATTCTGCGGGACGTAACCCGGGAAGTCATGGAAGCGGAGCGGTTGCGCCAATCCCAGAAAATGGAGGCCATGGGCACCCTGGCCGCCGGCATCGCCCACGATTTCAACAACATCCTCAACGCGATCAACGGAAACGCGGAACTCCTGCTGGACGAGCCGAGCCTGACACCCTCGGGCCGGAACTGCGTGGACGAGATCCTGACGGCCGCGGAACGCGCGACGGGCCTGGTCCGGCAAATCCTGACATACAGCCGCCAGAAACCCGGCGAAATGAAACCAATTTCTCTTGGTCCTCTGGTGAAGGAGGCAGTAAAACTGGTCAAAATATCTCTTCCCCCGGAGGTCAGCCTCCGTATGGATATCGCTCCGGAACTGCCCCCTGTGATGGGGGACGTCACCCAGATCCACCAGGTGGTGCTGAACCTGTGCACCAACGCCATTCACGCCATGGAGCCCACCGGAGGCGGATCGCTGGGCGTTTCGCTCAACCTGGCCCAGTTTGAAGAGATCGACATTACGGAAGCGGAACAGGATATCAAGACCGGAACTTATGTTTGCCTGACGATCAGCGACACGGGGTGCGGCATTCCGGAACATATCCGGGACCGGATATTTGACCCGTTTTTCACCACCAAGCCGGAAGGGAAAGGAACCGGAATGGGCCTGGCGATCGTGCAGGGGGTCATGAGCAGCCACGGGGGTATCATCCGGCTGTTCAGCGAACCCGGCTGGGGCACCACATTCCGCCTGTACTTTCCCGCACTGGAGGCTCCATCCGTCAGGAAGCCTGAAGAGGAGCCTGAGGAAGCGCCATCCCGATCGGCTTCCCCGCCCATTAAAGGCAAAGGGGAAATGATCATGGTAGTGGATGATGACCGTTCCGTGCTGAACGCCATGGTGCTGCAGCTGCGGAAACTGGGGTTCACGCCGGTGGCCATGCCGGGTCCCAGGGAGGCACTGGAAGTTTTCGAGGCAAATCCCCATTTGTACACGCTGATCATCACCGACAGCAATATGCCCGGCATGTCCGGCATCACCATGATGGAAAAAATCCGGACCATCCGTCCGGATATCCCCGCCATCCTGGTTACCGGGCTGTCCACTGACCAGGTGGACGAGTCCGCCGCCCGGGTGGGATTCCGAGCCACCCTGACCAAACCAATCCGCATGGCTCATCTCGCGGCAGCCTTGCGGGACGTCCTGCAGCCGACAGCTTCACCGCCCAGGAATCAGGATATTCCCTGAATACCCTCTGCCGAATGAAAGCGACGCTACCCTCCGCGTTTCATTTTGGGGACACCCGCCGCGTCAAGCAGCTGAGACAGACCATCAAAAGCAGAGACTGGAGGAAAACAGCCGCTCGGACCGCAAATCCACGCTGCAACGGAAGCCGTCTCAGGGATGTCTTTTCCGTTGAATACCCGAAATTCAGCCGCATTGTGTAGATCAGCCGCAGCTACAGCGCCATGGAACAGGAACCGGCTCCACAGCGTGCTAAGCATTGCATATACCTTCTCAGCATTGCCGGGACGTGCGCGCACAGTTATTGTAACCGGTCCCTGAACGGATTCCTCCATAAGCGCCAACAGAAAAGGAACCGCCTCCGGAAATCTCCGGGCCAGCCCGGCATGGGCAAGCAGCCATTTTTCAGAAGCGGCAAGCCAGGCATCTTCCTGCAGCAGCAGTCCCAGTTTTCGCAGGGCAGCCATGGCCAGCGTGTTGGGACCGGGCTCCTGGCCGTCCTGCCAGGGCACTGCAGACATGGGTAGGTCACGGGTATCCGTTGCGGTCCGGTAAAAACCCTGTTCAAGCCCGCCGGCACTGAACCGATCGATCATGGTTCGCGTCAGGCTCAGCGCCGAGCGGAGCCACCGCGTTTCGCCGGTTACTTCGTGCAGGTCCAGCAATCCGACAGCCACGGCGGCAAAATCTTCAAGCACCGCCGGAGGGCCCTCCTGATCGCCCAGCACGGAGCGCAGTCCTGCCTGGTTGTGGAAATGCCTGCTGATAAGCAGGTCCGCGCACCGGGTCGCGGTTTCCGCGTACGCTTTATCTCCCAGGGCGCGAACCGCTTCGGCCAGCGCGGACAGCATCAGTCCGTTCCATGAGGCAATGATTTTGGGGTCCCGGGGAGGGGCGGGACGTTTCAGGCGGTGTTTTCGCAACGAGGCTCTTATTTTTTCGAACCGCGCGGATTCCCCGGGAGTCAGGGGCGTTTCCAGACGGGGAATGCTCCATCCCTGGTGGAAAGGTTCATGGCTGTGAAAATTCCCTTCGGACAGGATGGCAAACCGTTCCATGAACCAGTCTGCGTCCTCCGGGGAAAGCGCGGCGCGTACTTCGTCGGGGTTCCACAGGTAAAACATACCCTCCCGGCCGCCGCTGTCAGCGTCCTCACTGGCATGAAAGCCTCCGGAAGGATCCCGCATTTCCCGGATCAGATATTCCAGGGTGTCCCGGCCTACATCCAGGTATCTGGGTGCGTCCAGCACCCGCCCCGCCTCCAGAAACACTCTGGCCAGGAGCGCGTTATCGTACAGCATCTTCTCAAAGTGGGGAACCTGCCATTCCGGATCCACCGTATACCGGTGAAAACCGCCTCCCACGTGATCGCGGAGCCCGCCCGTCGCCATGGCATCCAGGGTTTTTCGGAGCATCCGCTCCGCGTTTGCGTCGCCGCGGTATGCCACGCGCCGCAGCAGCCATTGCAGCGTGCCGGATGGAGGAAATTTTGATCCTGCTCCCCATCCGCCGTGGTGCGGGTCAAAGTCTTCTTCCAGTTTTCGAACTGCATCTTCCAGGATGGTTTCCAGCGAATCAGTTCCTTCAGCAATCAGCGGGGGGCGGAGGCGGCGCCGGATCAGTTCGGCCAGTTCAGCGGCCCCTTCCACGACCCGGTGGCGCTGTTCTTTCCACAGTCCGGCGACGTGCAGCAGCACGCGGGTGAAGGCGGGTTTCCCCCACCGGTCCACCGGTGGGAAATAGGTATCGCCGTAAAAAGGCAGGCCGTCCGGGGTAAGAAAGACGCTGAGCGGCCACCCTCCCGCGCCGGTCATGGCTGTTACGGCCGTCATGTACACCTCATCCAGGTCCGGCCGTTCTTCCCGGTCCACTTTGACCGGAATAAACCGGCTGTTCAGAATGGCGGCCACCGCCGGAGAAGAAAAGGATTCGCGCTCCATGACATGGCACCAGTGGCAGGCGGCATAGCCGATCGACAGGAAAATGGGTTTGTCTTCTATCCTGGCGCGGCGCAGCGCTGCTTCATCCCAGCACTGCCAGGCCACGGGGTTATCCGCGTGCTGGCGCAGGTAAGGGCTGGCCGCGTCCGCCAGACGGTTTTTCAGCGGTGGAAGATCTGTCGACATGGTCTGTCTCCATAATACTTACCTGTCCTGAAACACGTTGAAACGATGCATGCTTCCCATGTGCGCACCGACCAAGGACATCCCATGTCTGGCAATTTCCTCTTTTCCGTTCCGGGGCGGAAAAAAGGAATTGTTTAAAAGCGCGGCATTGAACCATAATTAAAATGTCGGTTGTCCTGGTCCGGATTCGGATAACGCGAGCCGAAAGAATTCCTGGCCCCATGCCGGCGGGGCGTCGCGGTACAGGCCAGGCGGATTTAAACAGCACAACAGGAGCGGGTTTATTATGCGGACGCATCAGTATCTGGCTTTTGACCTTGGAGCAGAAAGCGGGCGGGCCGTTTTGGGAACAATCAGCGGCGGACAGTTGAGCCTGGAAGTCGTACACCGGTTCCGGACCGAAGGGTTGACCATGCTGGGCGTCCGGCAATGGGATTATACCCGAATCTATGAAGAAATGATCTTCTCGCTTCGGAAATGCGCCCGGGAGTATACAAACCGGCTGGATGGCATCGCGGTGGACACCTGGGGGGTGGATTTCGGGTTGATCGCCCGGGACGGCACTGTGCTGTCCAATCCTGTCCACTACCGGGACAGGCGCACGGAAGGTATGCAGGATCTGGCTTTTTCGATAGTGCCCCGGGACGAAATGTACCGCCGCACCGGCATTCAGTTCCTGCCGTTCAACACGGTTTATCAGCTGCTCAGCCTCAAAACAGCTGAATCACCCCTGCTTGATGCGGCGGAGTCCGTGCTCCTCATGGGCGATTTATTTGCGTATCTGCTGAGCGGCGTTCGGGCCTGCGAGTATACCAACGCCTCCACCACTCAGCTGCTGGATCCATGGAAGCGGACCTGGCGGGAAGACCTGATTGAAGCGCTGGGACTGCCCCGCCGTCTGCTGCTTCCCCCGACGCAACCGGGCACCGTTCTGGGCGCGCTGCAGGATGATATCGCCCGCGACACGGGCATGCAGACGGGCATACCGGTTATAGCCACGGCTTCCCACGATACCGCCAGCGCCGTAGCGGCCGTTCCCGCCACAGGAGAAAAGCCGTGGGCCTACCTTTCCAGCGGGACCTGGTCCCTGCTGGGCGCGGAACTGTATGACCCCCTGGTCAACGACGAAAGCCTTGCGCTGCAATTCACCAATGAGGGCGGCGTGGACGGAAAAATCCGCTTCCTGAAAAATATTTTCGGGCTTTGGCTGGTACAGGAATGCCGCCGCCAGTGGGAAAAAGAGGGGCAGACCGTTGACTACGCCCAACTGACGGAAGAGGCCCGGAACGCTCCCGCTTTCCGGGCAATACTGCCAAATCTGGATGATCCCCGCCTGCTCGCGCCGGAGAATATGCCGGAACTGATCCGAACCATCTGCCGGGAAACCGGCCAGCCCGTTCCGGAAGACCGTGGCGAAACGGTCCGCTGCGCGCTGGAGAGCCTGGCGCTGAAGTACCGGCGCACCCTGCGCGGACTGGACCGCCTGCTGGGCCGAAAAACGGAACGGCTCCACATCATCGGCGGCGGAACCCAGAACCAGCTGCTGTGCCAGATGACCGCCGACGCCTGTGGCATTGAAGTGATTACAGGGCCGGTCGAAGCCACCGCGCTGGGCAACATCGGGGTTCAGGCTATGGCCACCGGCGCGCTGGATTCGATGCAGTCCCTGCGCGCGATGATCCGCGCGTCCACGCCGATGGCCCGGTATGAGCCGCGGGACACCGACGCATGGGACGCGCTGGATGCCCGATTCGCTTCGAACTGAAGGAAGGCAACTTTTCCATGGGATTAACCGCGACGCTGATCCTGCACTGCAAAGACGTTCCGGGGATTGTATACCGGGTCAGCCAGTTCCTCTATGAGCGGGGCGCCAACATCATCCACGCGCAGCAGCATGCCGAGGGGCTGGACGAACAGTTTTTCATGCGCGTGCACTTTGACTGTGCCGCCATCCGCTGCACGCGGGCGGAAATGCGGCGGGAACTGGCGGATCTGGCGGCGGAATTCGGCATGGAAACCTGCCTGCGGTATTCGGACGAACGCCACCGCATGGCCATCATGGTATCGAAATACGACCACTGCCTCTACGACCTGCTGCTGCGGCACCGTTACGGAGAAATCAACTCGGACCTCGCGCTGGTGGTCAGCAACCACCCGGACCTGGAGCCGGTTGCGGCATCCTTTGGGATTCCATTCATCGTGCAGCCCGTGACGCCGGAAACCCGGGCACCCGCGGAAGAGGCCATACTGAAGCATTTTCAGGCGCATCACGTGGATTTCGTGGTACTGGCGCGGTACATGCAGATCCTGACGCCGCGGTTCATCCGGGAGTATCCCAACCGGATCATCAACGTGCACCACGGGTTCCTGCCGGCGTTCAAAGGCGCTAAACCTTACCACCAGGCGTACGAATACGGCGTGAAAATTATCGGCGCCACCAGCCACTACGCGACGGAAGAACTGGACACCGGACCGATCATTGCCCAGGAGACCTTGCCGGTTACCCATGCCCACAGCGTGCAGGACCTGGTCATGCTGGGGCGCGACATCGAGCGGCGCGTCCTGGCCGTGGCGGTAAAGGCGCACGCCGAGGACCGGATTATGGTGTTCCGCCGGCGGACGGTGGTATTCCAGTAACAGTCTCCGCGGACGCCGCCGCGTCGCGCTGCAGGCGGAGCATGGCCGCCGCGTATCGCCGCCCAAATTCCCTTAAAGACGGCGTATCAAAGTGTATGCCGTCTTCCAGTGGCGTCAGCCCTTCCGAAGAAACAACGGCAAGGCGGGATACCCGGTCAGGCAGCATGTGGATCTGCTCGTTGACCAGTCTCCAGAACACCGGTTTCCCTTCGTGCGATTCGGGGAGAAACCGCCCCAATTCCCCGGCCACAACAGGCAGGTCCGGAATGCCGAGTTCCGCCCGGATATCCGCGATCATCCGGGAACACCGGTTGGCATAGGTTTCGGCAGAAGTCCTATCGCCGGTGTCGTTTTCCCCCTGGTGCCAGAGCAGCCCTTTCAGCGTGCCGTAGGGCATCGCCGCCCTGGCCTGTTCAACCGCGCGGGCATACAGGTCGCCGCCTTTTTCCCACCGCGCCAGAGGCGTTCCGCCTACCGCGCAGGGGATCAATCCGATGGTTGCGCCGGGAGTTGCTTCCGCCATGGCAATCGCGAAGGTAAGTCCCAGGCCGGCGCCGGCGGTAGGTTTGTCGCGGTGCAGGGGTTCCCGGGCGGGCACCCAGCGGCGATCTTCCGTGAACATCAGTACCCGCGGATGCTCCTGCCGCGATAGGTCATCCAGTGGACCCCGCCCTGCCATGTTCGACTGGCCCATCAGCAGATACAGGTGGAAATTCGTTTTATCCGGAAGTTCCTTCATGCTGTTTCCCGGCGCAAAATCCGACGCGGCAGCCGCCAATCCCATTACACAGCCGGCAATGCCCAGCCGCCATATTGAATACGTCACATACATCAAACTGCCTCCCGGCGCGTATACTGAAGCATACGGATTGCCCATTGACACGGTCAAGACAACCACATAGAGGATCCGCGCATGAACATCAGGCATACCGGCGTGAAATGGTTTTTAGGGCTACTGTGCGGGCTCGGCATGGTGAACCTGTTCGCTGCCGAGTTCCGAACCGATTCGGACGGCATGGCCCTGGTGAACGGGAAACGGGTATTCATCCTGGGTCTATATGAGAACCCGGAAGATGACGGCGTGCTGGACCGGATCGCCGCGTCCGGATACAACCTGCTTCACGCGAAAGACCGGAGCGCGCTGGACCGGCTGCACAGCAGGAATCTGTGGGGAATCGTGGAGCTTGGCGGCCTGGCGGACCTGAGTGAGCAGCAGGAACAGCGGGAAGAATCCCTGAAAAACCTGGTGACCGGACTCAGGGATCACCCGGCCCTGCTGGCCTGGGAAATGCCGGATGAAGCCCTGTGGAACTGCTGGTATGGCGCGGAATTATGGCGCGCAGAGGAACGGCGGCTGCATCGGGAACGGATCACCGCGCTGGAAGACAGAACCCTGGCCGCGGAACTGAAAGCCATGCGGGAAGAGGCTGACCGGCTGTATGCCGACGCGGAATATGTCCGGGGCGATGAAATGGCTGACGCGATATGGCAAAAGCTCGGAGAAGCGTCCCCCCGCCCCGGTTACGGATTCGGCAATGCCCCGGAACGCGCCGCCCGTTTGCTCGAAGGCTTAAAGGCGGCTTACGGTCTGATCCGGGAATTGGACCCCGGCCATCCGGTCTGCATGAACCACGCGCCCAGAAACAGCATCGAGGACCTTGCGGCGTACGGCCAGGCGGCGGATATCGTGGGATGCGACATATACCCCGTTCCCGTGTCACCGCATGTTCGACATTCAGATTTGGTCAACCGGGACCTGTCCTGCGTGGGCGACTACACCCGGCGCATGCAGGCGTCCGCGCCAGGCAAACCGGTGTGGATGGTATTGCAGGGGTTCGGGTGGGCGGACATTCATAAGTACGCCCCGGAGATCGCCCGGGAAATGCGCCGTCCCAATCTCTGGGAAACGCGGTTTATGGCCTATGATGCCATCGTACACGGCGCGCGCGGATTGGTTTATTGGGGCACCGCTTTTATTGAGAAAGATTCGGCCCTGTTCTCAGACCTGATGGCCCTGGGCCAGGAAATTCAACGGCTGCAGCCGGTGCTGTCCGCTCCGGACACCAAAGAGCCGGTCAAGGTCGCCCTCGCCCCGGCCAACGGATCCCAGGAACGTGCCGCAGTTGGGCTGGGTAAAGAGGTCGACGGTAATCTGTGGATCATCGCCGTGAATGAAGATAGCATTCCCCACCGGGTAACGTTCTCACACCCGATGCTGCGGGAGGAAGAAGCGTTTACATGCCGCATTTCAGGCCGGGAGGCCGTTGTCCGGCAGGGTGGCATTACCTTCAGCATGCGTCCGAAGGAATCACTGGTGGCTGGGCCCCGCGCCGCCCAGCCCTGAGGATAAACACATGGATGAGAGGCACGCTATGGACAGGGTTGACCGCAGAACATTTATCGGCGCAAGCGGCGCGGCCGTTGGATTAAGCGCCGCCGCGTTCGGTGATTCCCCGGATCATACCGGAACTGACACGTCCTGGATGCCTGAGAACACCCGCTCCAGCCTGGAAAAAAATGTAGCCGACCTGGTGGCCAGAACCCCCCTCATGGATACCCATGAACACCTGCCGCCAGAAAAGGACCGGGTAGCAGACGCGGACAACCCGGATGCCGATCACGCTCCGGACTTCAGCATATTCTTTACCCACTACGCGGGATCCGACCTGCAGGTGGCCGGCATGCCGGAAGAAGATTACCGGCGGCTGATGTCCCGTAAACTGTCCCCCGGGGAAAAATGGCGCCTGGTCAAACCGTGGTATGACCGATGCCGGAACACGGGATACCTGCTGTGCGCCCGGGAAAGCCTCCGCGCGCTACACGGGGAAACAGATCTGCGGGACGACAATATTGAACAAATCAGTGAACGGGTAAAACAGGATATCCGCCCCGGATTCTACCGGCGGGTGCTTCGCGACATCGCCGGCATCGAGCACGCGCAGGTCAACTGCCTGAAAAGCGGCACGTTCCGGGAGAGCGAACCGGCCAGTGATCTGCTGAGCTTCGATCTGAGCACGGTCAGCCTCGCCAGCAGCGTTTCCATGAAAACATTGGAACGCTGCGCCGGCGGACCGGTCCATACACTCCAGGACGCGCACGCGGCGATCGACCGCGCTTTCGAACGTTTCGGACCGCGGGCCATCGCGATGAAAGACCAGAGCGCGTATAACCGGCGGCTTCTGTATGAAGAAGTCTCCGACGCGGATGCCGCCCCCCTGTTTGAACGGTTCGCGCGGAACCAGCAGTCGCTATCCCCGACGGAACGTGAAGCGTTGCAGAACAACCTGTTCCGTCGCTGCCTGCGGCGGGCGGAGGACTATCGCCTGCCCGTAAAACTCCATACGGGCTATTACGCCGGGCACAAACACATGCCTCTGGAAAGGGTCCGGCACAATTTCACGGACCTGTGCCGGATCATCGCCGAGTTTCCAGGCGTTAATTTCGTGCTGATGCATATCGGTTATCCCTATCAGCATGAGCTGACCGCCCTGTGCAAACACTACCCCAATGTATATGCCGATATGTGCTGGGCGTGGATCATTGACCCGGTATCCGGCGCGCATTTCATGAAAACCTTTCTCACCGCGGCGCCGGCGTGCAAACTGTTGAGTTTTGGCGGGGATTACCTGTACGTGGAACTGGTCCCCGGCCATGCCAGGATTGCCCGGCAGGGTATTACGCGCGCAATAACCGAACTTGTCCTCTCCGGGTGGCTGGCGGAGTCTGATGTCCCTGAGCTGGTTGAGCGCGTCATGCGGGGCAACGCACACGAACTGTTTGATCTGGACCGGGTACTCCGGAACGCCTCGGGGGCTTAATCAAGTCCCCTGTAATTACAGGCCGCTCACGGTCCGGGAGGCGCGCAGGTGACATTAAATGACGCAGTCAGGGCATTTTTGAATACATCCCGGACGGTCAGCGAAACGGATTGAACCTGCCCCGGCGCCGGATTCAGGGTAAGGACCGCTCCTTTAACTTTTTTTCCGTCTACGTTCCAAACCAGTCCGTCCAGAGAATGGTGGGGCGACATGGTCCGAAAGAATCCCGGCGGGTATTCGTCGCCCAGTCCGCAGGGAAGCCGTCCGGCCGGCGCGCGCAGCAGGAGCATACCGTCAACCTGACGCGATTCTCCCGCCCGCAGCTTCAGGACATCCGGCAGATCCGCCATGCCAAGCGCGCACCGTCCGGTCAGCGCGTCGGATACCGCGCGCATCAGCGTTTCCCGGCTCCCCGCGCACCCCCAGGCCAGCAGTATGGCATCGGCATCATTCAGGCGGACCGCGAAATCCGGACGCCCCAGATATACGACAACTACCCTGGGCGCGTTCTGTCTCAGCGCGCGGATCAGTTCGATCAGGGTTTCCACCCGTTCCCGTTCGGTAGCCACAACCACAACCGTGTTCAGTCCGCGCATGTTCCGGGTCAGCCGGTCGATTTCAAAAGTCTGAACTTCACCCAGATGGCCGGCGGTCATGATCGGCTGCTGGACCACGGACTTCAGGGATTTCTTCAGATACTTCTGCAGCGTGTCCAGGTCCACGGTTCCGGTGATGCCTACGGGCGCTGCGTCCCGATCCAGGGGAAGCGCGTCCCCCCGCAAATGAATCAGGGTAAGGCTCGCCCGCTGCAGCGCGGATATGGACTCCTCCGGTTTGTCGGCGGGGGAAGCATTGCCTGCAACCTGATTCCGAAAAGATTGAATGGTCGCGGCGACCCGTTCCGCCTTCTCGCGCATCAGCGCCAAGGGAATATCGCCCCGCGCGGTCGCGGCGGCCAGGTAATCCACCGCCCGCTCAACGGCCCGCAGTCCTCCCTGCCACAGGATCATATCTGCGCCGGCCAGCAGAGCGTCCCTGGCCGCTTCCGCCGCGTCCCGGTTCAGGGTTTCACTGTCCACCGGCCCTGCCACCACAATTCCCCGGAAGGCGGCCTGCCGCCTCAGCAGATGCT
>JAKOTZ010000048.1 GCA_029776995.1 Candidatus Hydrogenedentota bacterium | reverse complement strand
GGAATACCGCCAGTTCTTCCTGGGTAAGATCCGTCGGCCACTCGGGTTCCGGCACCTCTACCCGGCTGACCTTCCACGCGTAGGAGAATCGGTCAAAGGGCGGATCGAATTGTCCCTGGCCTTCGTTTTCCTGCTGCAGCGGCGGCAGGGCATGCTCAGCCAGGACGCGCTCGAGCAGAAAACGCGCGACCGTGAAATCCTCCGCCTGGGCCCGAACCAGCGCGGCCTGACGCAGCGCCTCATAGATCACCATGGCGCTCACACTGAGCACCGCCATGGCCACCACGGTTTCGATAAAGATATAGCCCCGCCCCCGTGAAAACACGCTGATGCCGCCCGCGGAAGCATTGCTATTTTCGTATCCGCGCTCCATCAATCAGGGTTCCCTGACGACAATCCGACCGCCCGGACCGCTCACCCGCAGGATGAACCCGCCGCGCCGCACCCGGTTATCCCGGACCACGATTTCCGCCGGATCACTGACGCCGTGGGGATAACACGCAATGAAATACAGATTCCGGTCCCTGGGCTGCCGGGCCTTAATCTGCTGAAATTCCAGCCCTTCCGGCAGCACCCGTTTCTCAATGCCGGAATCGGCCGCCACTTCAAATTCTTTTTCGTTGTTTTCGTTAACGCCTGCCTGGCGTTCCACCCACCAGGACTGCTCCTCCCGGTTTAGGTACAGCCGGTATTCCCTGGATTCCTGAACCGCGCGGTCCTGGGCATACCGCAATGCCGTGATGAGATCCGCCCGGGCATTCCGGATCCGGGCTCCGGTCATGCTGGACGCGTAAAGAGGAATGATAGCCGCCGTCAGTATGGACAGCAACGCCACCACGACAACCAGTTCCAGTAACGTGAAGGCCGCTCGCCCGGATTTTTGCCCGGCAGATTCCGGGAAATTCGCGCGGGTTTTGAATTTATGGCATCGCGGAGGTTGAAGTGACATCATCCTCGTTGCCCGGTACGCCGTCCGGCCCGGCGGAGTAAATTTTGTAGTCCCCCTTCATCGGATCGGTCGGAGGTTCGTACAGGTAGGGGTTTCCCCACGGATCATTCCGCAGTTCCCTGACGTAGTTGCGCTTGCCGCCCACGAGGTCGTTAAGCGATTTGGGGTATACATCGCCGTTGTCCAGGGCGTACAGGTCCACGGCGTTGCTGAAGCTGGCGATGTCTCCTTTGGCCGCGCGTATCTGGGTATCCCGCACCCGGCCGCCGTAATTTACCACCACCATTCCGGCCAGAATGCCGATGATGACAGTAACGAGTATCAGTTCTATCAGGGTAAAGCCGCTGTTGCTTCGCATAATGCTGCTCCCGAACCGGTTCGTATGCGATAATTATATAACGTTACGGGGCGGATCCGGGAAGACAGGACTTTCCGGTCCGGCCCAGTAATCCGCAACGGACTTTCTACATGTCTCCGGAAAAGTCGGTACGGTTCCTGTTCCGGTTCCGGATCTCCCGGAAAAAAGCTGACAGCAGTTCTCCGCAGACGTTATCCAGAACCCCACCCACCAGCTCCGGCCGATGGTTGAACCTGGCGTCCGCCAGCAGGTTCATCAGGGAACCGCAACATCCCGCTTTGGGATCATACGCTCCGAACACCACCCTCGGTATCCGGGCCAGAATAATGGCTCCGGCGCACATAGGGCAGGGCTCCAGCGTCACGTAGAGCGTGGTATCCTCCAGCCGCCAGGAGCCCAGATGATTGGCCGCGGCGGTAATCGCCAGCAGCTCGGCGTGGGCCGTGGGATCCTGCAGGGCCTCGCGGCGGTTATATCCCCGGGCGATGATCTGATTTTCCCGGACAATGACACATCCCACGGGCACCTCGTCGGCATCCAGCGCCCGTTCGGCTTCCCGCAGCGCCGCCCGCATGAAATATTCATCCCGGTTTTCATCGTGTGAAAGCAACATGTCTGAGAACCCTAAAAGAACAGAGATCATATCCGGCGGTACTGCCGCGCTGCCTGTTCCAGGTCATCCATGATTTCTTTACGTAAATCTTCAGGCTCCAGCAGTTCCGCGCCGCTCCCAAAACCACACACAAAAGCCCGCACTTCCGGCCTGCTGGTTGAAGTAAAAACCAACTCCAGCGAGCCGTCTTCCAGCAGCCGTTTTTCTTCGTCTTCGCTCCATCGCCGCTCATGGACGTACGTTGCCGCGTCCGGATTGAACCGTATCCTCACGCGGAAAGGGGGATCGAACCGAAAACCGAAATTGTGCAGCCCCACGGCATCCGCGCGCTGCCGCCAGGTGTCGGGAAAACGTTTTTCGAGTCGGGTAACGCTCCGGATGCGGTGCAAAGCCATGGTCATTGGGGAGCGGTCCTCCGGATTGCCGTTCTGGTCCGTAACCTGGCCCACCACGTAAAAAGAATCTTTGGTCGCGAGCAGTTTCAGCGGCGCTATATAGAATATTTTTTCCGGTTTATTGATCCGGGTCCGGTAAATCACCCGGCAAAGCGTTCTTTTCCGCATGGACAGTTCCAAATCATCAAAAATACCCCGGAAGGGCGTATAGTCCACATACCCTTTTTTAAGCGTCTCGAGGCTGAATGATTCTCCCTCCGACGCTGGACTCTCCCCACCCGCCAGATGCTCCATGAAACGGTGTTCCAGGTTCTCCCGGACCGGTTCAGGGATCATGTGCCGCACGATATGCTGGCACAGCACCAGGTACCGGATGGTATCGGGATCCAATGGGATGGATGACATTGACGTCCGGGATCTCAACTGGTAGTAACGCTGTCGTCCCTCTTTCCATTTTTTGATTACCACGCCACGGACGCA
>JAKOTZ010000030.1 GCA_029776995.1 Candidatus Hydrogenedentota bacterium | reverse complement strand
CATACAGATCTATTTCGCCCACCCCTACGCCGCATATGAACGGGGACGAAATGAGAATACTAACGGCCTTATCCGACAGTACCTGCCCAAATCCACCGACTTCCGAAACATCCCCCCGGAAAAACTCGAGGAGATCATTTATGAGCTGAACAACCGACCCAGGAAAAAACTCGGCTACCGCACTCCCTTAGAGGTCTTCTTAGAAAATGTTGCATTTAGAATTTGAATCCAGCGAACTGTTGCTTTCCTGGATGCGCGCATTAACCGAATATCCAGCTGTTATCTGCCGCGGAAACAATGGGTACTGCTTTCCTGCGGGATGCGTATTCTGGTTGTTCGAAGGATGTGAAAATTGGTACGGTGAGGGATACAGGAGGACAGAAAATATGGTGAAGAAATGGTTATGCGCAGTTCTGGTGTCGTGGTGGTGCCTGTGCCTGTGGGCGGCGGGCGCGGAACATGCAGGTGAAAAGCCGCTGAACTGGCATGAAAACGCCTTCTTTGGACTACATTTTGACCTGCATCCCAATGCCGGCGACACGGAACTGGGCCGGGAAACAACCGCGGAGCATATTCGGGAGATGCTCGAGAAAGTGAAGCCCGATTTTGTCCAGTACGACTGTAAGGGACATCCCGGATACACCGGATATCCGACCAAAGTGGGCGCACCGTCTCCCGGCATTATTAATGATGCCCTGAAGATCTGGCGGGAAGTTACCCGGGAAATGGGGATCCCCCTGTCTATCCACTATTCCGGCGTATGGGACTCCCGTGTCCTGGAAGAACACCCGGAATGGGCCCGGATGGACCCGCACGGCAACAGGCACCCCAATTACGTGAGCCTGCTCAGCCCTTACCCCACCGAACGCATGATTCCGCAGCTGCTGGAAGTCGTGCGGGAATATGACATCGACGGGATGTGGATAGACGGCGACTGCTGGGCGGCACTGCCGGACTGGAGCCCGGCCTGCCAGGCAGAATTCACCCGCCGCACGGGCATCGCCGAGATTCCCAAAAAGGCCGGAGATCCCCACTGGGAAGAGTGGCTGGCTTTCCACCGCACCCTGTTCAAGGAATACGTGGCCCGGTACGTGGCGGCGGTGAAAGCTGAGAAGCCGTCCTGCCTGGTAACCAGCAACTGGTCGTTTACCGTACGCATGCCAGAAGCCATGGACGTGCCGCTGGATTACATCAGCGGGGATTACGATCCGTCTTTTGGCGCTGAACGGGCTATGGTTGAGGGGCGTTTTATCGCTTCGCGGCGGGTTCCCTGGGACCTGATGACCTGGAGTTTTCTGAAAACGGGAGATCAGCCGTGGACATTCAAGAACGCGGCGCACCTGTCTCAGGAGGTGTCTACCGTTATGGCTCAGGGAGGCGCCGTGTTCATTTATGACACGCCCCAGCGGTCGGGACGGCTGAACAGTTGGCATATGGACGTGCTGGCCGAGGTGGCCCGTTTCTGCCGGGAACGGCAGCCGTGGTGCCACCGGACGGAAACGGTTCCGCAAATTGCCGTGCTGCACAGCGAGAGCACGTGGTACACCCGCAATGACCCACTGTTCAATTTCGGCGGGGCCAACCAGCCCATGGAAGGCGCTTTGTTCGCGCTGCTGGAGTCTGGATGGAGCGTTGACCTGCTCAATGAAACCGCGCTCGCGGAACGCGCCGGACAATATCCCGTGATCGTCATACCCGAAGTCACGCGGCTGCCTGAAGCATTCCGCCAGGCCATGGCTGAATACGTGGAGGGCGGAGGGCGCCTGCTGATCAGCGGCGGCGAAGCAGCCGAAATGTTTGGAGAACTGGCAGGAATCACTTTTGCGGACATGGAGGCGCCGGCCATGAACTGGCTTCCGGTGGAAGGTCGGGCGGTGGCGGTTCAGGGCGCGTTCCGGCCGGTGGTTCCCGGCAGCGGCGTCACGGTGCTGGCCCACGCGCTGTACCAGCAGGAACCCGATCTGAACCGGCGGGAGAGCGTACCGGCAGCCACGCTGCGCAGAGTTGGAAAGGGAGCTGTTGCCGTAATTCCCGGTCCGATTTTCCGCGCGTATTATCAGGGTCGTTACCCCGATCTGCGGCGGTTTATAGCGGGGATACTCACCGCGATGGAACCCTCTGGACTGGCGCGGATGGAAGGTCCCTGGTGGATCGAAATGGCTGCCCGGAAGCGGGGCGATACCCTGCTGATCCAGCTAGTCAACCGCGGTGTCGGGGGATATCTTTCTCCGAACCGCCATATCGTCGAATCTGTGCCTGACACCGGGCCCTTTACGGTTCGGATTCCGGTGGAGAAAAAACCGTCCCGGTGTTTCGTGGCTCCCGGGGATAAAGCGGTGGAATGGTCCTGGACGGAAGGCGAGCTGACAGCCAAACTTCCCGGGCTTGGCATTTACGATATTCTGGTGGTTGAACCCTGACAGCCTGCTGCCTGAGTGCCATTGCTCGTGCTCGAAGCAACGATTTTCCAGCACGGGAGGACCTGTTTAAGTGCGTTCAGCCGATTACCCGATCGGCCAGGCCCGGTTCGCGGGATTGATAGCCCTTTTTTATCCTGCCTCTTCCTGGCGCAGGCGCTGTTCTTTGATTTTCATCAGGCGGCTGATGTTGGAGCGTTCCTGCTCGTCCAGCCGGTTTTTGATGTAGGCGATGGTTGTAGCGGTCCGGGGGATAATGGTGTGCTCAAGGGCGTTGACCCGCCGGCGGGTCTTTTCAATTTCGGCGCAGAGCAGCCGCACCGTCTCCTCCAGTTGGGCCATGCGGAGAATGCCCTCGACGAAATCCGTCAATCCGGCAATTGCCGCGTCCAGTTCCGGGGAGGTATGCACGCGCGAATAGCCGCCGGCGAACTCGCCGACCCGCAGGTTGAATTCCGGCGCGGAAACGCTCATGATCCGGCGGGTCTTAACCTGAATATCCAGTTCGCGGGAGGCATTTTCCAGGGCATCTTCCGTGATAATCCGGGACGACGTAGCCTGGGCCAGCACAAAGCCTTTCAGGATCGGGGGCAACTGGGCATCCACCTGTTGACGGGCTTCCTTGTAGGCTTTGGCATAGGCGCCGAAGTCTTTCATCAGCCCGTCAAGTTTATCCTTGAGCAGTTTGTGACCCCGCTTCGCCACGGCGAGACGCCGCCGCAGTTTGAGCATTTCCATCCGGGTTGGGATCACTTGCTGTGCCATGTTGCTTGGCTCCCTTCACCTGGTTTATAGGTTCAGGCAGTAGTTTCCTGTTTGGGCAGGTACTTGTCGATATACTCTTCCCGGATACGTTTCAGTTCGGTCCGCGGCAGCATGGCCAGCAGCTGCCAGCCCAGCTCCAGGGATTCGAAAATGGTGCGGTTCTCTTCTTCACCCTGGCGGATAAAGCGGTCTTCGAACGCGTCGGCGAAGCGGACATACAGGAGGTCGATTTCACTGAGCGCCGATTCGCCGAGCACCACGGCCAGTTCCTTGGCGTTTTTGCCGCGGGCGTAGGCCGCGTACAGCTGGTTCATTACGTTGGCGTGGTCTTCACGGGTTCTCCCTTCGCCGATACCTTTGTTCTTCAGCCGGGAAAGAGATGGGAGCACGTCCACGGGGGGATAGATGCCCTGTCCGTGGATGGCGCGGGAGAGGATGATCTGTCCTTCCGTAATATAACCCGTGAGGTCCGGGATAGGATGGGTTTTATCGTCTTCGGGCATGGTCAGCACGGGGATCTGTGTAACCGACCCGGTCCTGCCTTTAATCCGCCCGGCCCGTTCGTAAATCGTGGAGAGGTCCGTGTAGAGGTAGCCGGGATAACCGCGCCGCCCCGGAACCTCTTTGCGGGCGGCGGAGATTTCACGCAGCGCCTCACAGTAGTTGGTAAGGTCGGTGAGGATCACCAGCACGTGCATGTCTTTTTCATAGGCCAGGAATTCCGCCGTCGTAAGCGCGATGCGGGGAATGGCGATACGCTCGATGGGCGGGTCGTCGGCCAGGTTGATGAACAGCACGGCGCGTTCGATGGCGCCGGTCCGCCGGAAGTCGGCCTGGAAGAACTCGGCTTCTTCGAAGGTGATGCCCATGGCCGCGAACACGACGCAGAATTTCTCGCCGGATTTGAGGGTGGTCGCCTGGCGGGCCACCTGGGCGGCCAGCCGGGAATGGGGCAGGCCGGACGCGGAGAAAATGGGCAATTTCTGCCCGCGGACCAGGGTGTTCAGCAGGTCGATGGTAGACACGCCGGTCTGGATGAACTCATTGGGGAAGTCCCGGGCGTAAGGATTCATGGGGTTCCCGTTGATATTCACCCATTTTTCAGGGATGATATTGGGGCCGCCGTCAATGGGACGGCCGCCGCCGTCGAACACGCGGCCGAGCATATCCTCGCTGACCCCGATTTCCTGGGGTTTTCCGAGGAACTTGACGGTCAGCGTTCCGGGGTCCATGTTGCTGGTGCCTTCGAACACCTGAACCACGGCTTTGTCGCCGCTGACTTCGAGCACCCGTCCGCGGCGGATGCTTCCGTCTTCGAGTTTAATGTCCGTCAGTTCGCCGTAGGTGATGCCCTCGACCCCTTCGACCATCAGCAGGGGACCGATAATCTGACGTGCGGTGCGATATTCTCTTGTAGCCATGCCGTGTTACTCTCTCGTTTTGCGCCTCAGTAGCGCGGCAGCGCCGCGACAGCCTTGGTGATTTCTTCCCTGATCGCGTCGATCCGGTCGATCTCGTTTTCGGGGATGAGATGCGCGCCGGCGATTTTTTCCAGTTCAGGCAGATTAAGCAGGGCGTTCAGCTGGACTCCCGCGTCCAGGGCGGCCCGGGCTTCATCCTCATAATGCAGGATCAGTTTCAGCAGCGCGAACTGTTTGGGCAGCGACGTGTACGTATCGAGGTCGTCGAACGCGTTCTGATGCAGGAAGTCTTCGCGGATCGTGCGGGCCACCTGGAGGGTCATCCGGTCGCCGGCTCCCAGGGCGTCCAGGCCCACCAGCCGCACCAGCTCTTCCAGTTCGGCTTCGCGCTGCAGCAGGGCCATGGCCCGTTTACGGTTTTTCTCCCAGTCCGCGTGCAGGTGCGCGTTACAGTAACTGTCTACCGTCTGCTGGTAGAGGGAGTACGAGGTGAGCCAGTTAATGGCGGGGAAGTGGCGGGAGTAGGCCAGGTTAGCGTCCAGTCCCCAGAATACTTTCACTACCCGCAACGTAGCCTGCGTAACCGGATCGGAGAAGTCGCCGCCCGCGGGGGATACCGCGCCGATGAGGGACAGCGTTCCTTCGCGGTCGTCCGATCCCAGGCATTTCACGTAGCCGGAACGTTCATAGAACGCGGCGATGCGGGAACCCATGTACGCGGGATATCCCTCTTCCCCGGGCATTTCTTCAAGACGGCCGGACATTTCACGCATGGCTTCGGCCCACCGGCTGGTGGAGTCGGCCATCAGCGCCACGGAATAGCCCATGTCGCGGAAATATTCCGCGATGGTGATGCCCGTGAACACGGACGCTTCGCGCGCGGCCACCGGCATGTTGGACGTGTTGGCCACCAGCACGGTGCGTTCCATCAGGGGCTGCCCGGTCTTGGGGTCTTTCAGGTGGGGAAATTCCATGAGCACGTCGGTCATTTCATTTCCGCGCTCGCCGCATCCCACGTACACCACGATGTCCACGTCGGACCATTTGGCCAGCTGGTGCTGCACCACGGTTTTACCGGAACCGAAGGGCCCGGGCACGCAGGCCGTTCCGCCTTTGGTGAGGGGGAAGAACATGTCGATGACGCGCTGCCCGGTTACCAGGGGCACCTGCGGCGGCATTTTGCTTTTTACCGGGCGGGGCATGCGGACCGGCCAGGACTGGGCCATGCGGACCTCCCGGGTACCCTGGGCGGTTTCAAGCACCGCCACCACCGTATCCACATTTCCCTTAACCGGCGCGATCTTTTTTACGGTAGCTTCCGGGATGTCCGGCGGCACCATGATTTTGTGCACGACGATCACGGACTCTTTTACGGTGCCCAACACATCGCCCGCCACGACGTTGTCGCCCGTTTTGGCCACGGGGACAAAGTCCCATTCGACGGAGCGGTCCAGCGCGGGCGCTTCAGCGCCGCGAAGGATGAACGCGCCGCACTGTTCCACCAGTTTGTCCAGGGGACGCTGCACGCCGTCATAAATGGAGCGGATCAGGCCCGGTCCCAGCTCGACGGAAAGCGGCTGCCCCGTGCGGAATACCGGCTGGCCGGGTCCAATGCCTTCCGTCTCCTCATATACCTGGATGGAAACGACCTCGCCGCGGATTTCAATGACCTCCCCGAAAAGGCGCGCGTCGCCAACGCGCACCATTTCGTACATCCGCACGCCGGCCAGCCCGCGGGCCTGTACCAGGGGACCAGAGACCTTTACCACTTCGCCGCGTTGTTCATTCGTCATACGTTCAGTCCTTACCCAGCATGTCCACGCCGATGGAACGCTCCACGACGCTCCGCATTTCCTTAAAAGCGAATCCGGTGCTCCCCATGTGGGTGGGGATGGTGGTAATCACGGCCCGGCTGACCGACCGAAAATCATCCAGCGCGTCCGGCGCCTGGGCCGCCAAAGACTCCGTTACCAGCACCAGGGCCACGTCCGCATCACGCGAGAGCGGACCCAGCGCCCGGCGCAAACCCTCGGCGTCTTCCGCAGGAACCACTTCCATGCCCACGCCGCGGAACCCCAGAATCAGGCTTCGCTCTCCCACTACGATCGCTTTAGACATAGCACTCCCGCAAACGCCGCCGGATCACTTCGGGATCAAGCCCATTGAACCGGCCGCTTACCACCAGCTTGAAGTTATAGGCCTGTGAACGGAACCCCACGAAATAAGCGGCAACCCGTTCCGGCCCCATGGTCTGCAGTTTTCCCTGACGCGCGTACCGCATCAGATGGTTGGCCGCCAGCAGCTCGAACTGGGCCGCCCATTGGTCTTCCGGCTGTTCCAGCACCGCCCGGAAGGCATCGCCCACCGGACCCGGAACGATACTGGCCCAGTTTTTGGGATCGCCTGCCGCCACCAGCGACCGCAGCACATGGGTATGCTCGCCCACCGGCAGGAACAGGTCTTCGATCTGTCGGGATTGTATGCCGCCCTGGGCGTGCAGGCGCAGCAGCAACGCAACCCCTTTGGCCAGCACGTAATCCGACACGTAGGCCGAGATCAGCGGCACGGCCATCTGGTCCGCCAGCTGAATCATATGGCGCAGGTAGGCGCCGTCCAGGACCAGATCAATCTGGGCGCGAACCTGGGCGGGATCGGCGCCTGCGGCGCCGCCCAGCCGCATCAAGGCCTGGCGGGTTTCCGCGGGCAGCAGGGCATAATCCCCGGAAGCCGCCGCGTGCAGCCGTTCTTCCGTGAACAGGCTTTTCTCAAAAGGAAATTCGTGCCGTCCGAGCACGGCGCGTTTCAGGTTCAGGTAATCTCCTCCCAGGAGGAACATGGCTGACAAGGTGCCTACAGGGCTGTTCGCCCTGATCTCCCGCATCTGCTGGTAGAAGTGACGATCAATGACATCATTCCACTCTTCCCATCCCGCGCCTGGCGTAACGTATTCACGCAGGGGAGTATCCTGGAGCCGGTGAAGCAGGTCATCCTGGCGTTCAACGCCTGCCAGGGCGTGAAAAAAATCGCGAGGCAGGAGGCCGCCTTCCAGCACGGCCACCTGGCCGCAGACGAACCCCCAAGCCTGCTGTTCCGTTGTCAGGGTGATCAACACCGCCACGTATCCTTTCGCGGCCGCGCGCCCCGGGCGCGACCCTTGCCGCTATGAAAACAATGCCTTAGCCAGTTCGGGCGCCATAGCCCGCTCACGGTCCGCAAGCAGGCTGTCCAGCGTCCGGTCCACGTCATACGCTTCAGTACGGAAAATAAATCCTCCCCGCGCGGGAATCGCCGTCTCGGCCAGCGTGAGTTTTGCCGAGGCGGCCCGCTTCGCGTTCAGGGAATCCAGCAGTTTCTTGAACAGCGCCCGATCCTCAGCGTGAACGAGCACCTGGCCCGGAACGCCGCCGGCGGCAGCTTCCTCGAGCAGGCGGGCCATTAACGCCTCATACCTGGCGGCATCCGCCAGCACAAGATTCCGCGCTTCGGAGATGACGTCTTTCAGGCGCCGGTTCCGGGCTTCCAGCAGGGCTTTGCCGTGGGCGCCCCGGGCTTTGCCCAGCTGCCGGGCGCATTCCTCGTCGACAGCCCGGCATGCCGCCTGGACCCGGCGTTCGGTTTCCGCGGCAATCGCTTCCTCCGCGGCTTTCAGTTTGGCCTGGGCGGAATTCCGGGCTTTTTCGACGATCCGTTCGGCCTCTTTCCGGGCCGCGTCCAGTACCGAGCGAACGCTTTGATCATTTGCCATGTCGGGGCATCCCTTACCTGGTTTGGATGTCGCGCGAATCCCGCTCCACGTCACGAAGCAAGGGTGTTCAGCGCGAGAATTCCGGCCAGCAGACCGACCACGGCGTAGGTTTCCACCATGGCGGGCAGCAGCAGGCTCTTACCGAAGTCGCCTTCGCGCCGGGCCACCCACGCGATGGAAGCCGCGGAGGCCTGTCCCTGCCAGATGGCCGACACCAGCAGCGCGATTCCCACACCGAAACCCATTACCAGGAGGGCCACGCCGGTCTTGAGGTCCTGGGGCAGCGAACTCATCCGGCCCATGATCATCATCATGGTGATAAAGCCGTAGAATCCCTGCGTACCCGGCAGCGCCAGCAGTACCAGAAGCCGGCCGAACAGGTGGGGCTTTTCGCTAAGCACCCCGCCGGCCGCCTGCGCTGCCGTACCGATGCCTTTGGCGGACCCGGCGCAACCCAGACCCACCGCCAGTCCGGCGCCCGCCACGGTCAGTCCCATGCTCAACGCTTGAAGATCCATTGCAACCTCCGATCGCTTTTTTCCGGCCACGACCCCGCAACGCCGCGCTCCGCGCTGCCGGGCCCCGGGGCCCTTTTCCTGTTATATTCGGCCCGCGTTTCCGGTCCGCCGCCCGTGCGTCGGACCTCCACGCTTAATTCCGCTTTAATATGGCCGCGGGAGAATCAAACCCCAGCGGCTCGAATTCTTTCGCGCCGCCCTCGTAGAAACGGCCAAACCATTCCACGAACAGCAGACGCATGGAGTGCACAAACGCGCCCAGCGCGTTGATAAGGAAATTGAACAGGTGCGTGAATACCAGCACCAGTATGGTCAGAATCGGTCCAACCGGCCCGGCCACATCCCAAAGCATTCCGGCGATCATGTTGAACGACTGCGCCAGAATGCCCGTGGTCAGCCCGAGGGCCAGCAGGCGGCAGTAGGACATGGTGTCTCCCAGGAACGCGGTAAGCCCGTAGGAGCCCACGATCCCGTAGATGCTCATGACGCCCACCCCCAGGCGGCCGACAATTCCCTTACTTTCCCGTCCCTGGGTGGCGATCAGCCCCAGCGCGCCCACGATAAACATCACGGTACCGGCCATCAGCAGCGGACGGGGCACCCCGGCCAAAAACGCCACCGCCAGAATCGCCGCGCCGGGCAGGATAATCAGCCAGGTCAGGCCGTCGCTCAGGGCGGTTACCCAGTCATTGTTCCGGATCGCCCCGTACATCTTGAGGCCGATGCCATAGAACTGGTTGGCCATTCCGATGAGCAGCGCGATGATCAGGGCGGGGATGGTTTTGGCCTGCAGATCCAATACGGTGCAGGCTTCCATGAACGTCCGCAGCGGGTTGTTTTCGGGCATGAAAGAGGCTTTGTAGAGGTCTCCGAAGAACGACCCCATCAGCAAGCCGAACACGGTAGTGGATACCCCGGACCAAAACAGCAGCCGCGCGAAGTTGTTGAGCCCTTCGAAAGGCTTGGTCCGTTTCGCGATATAAGCCGCCGCCGCGGCAAGCATCAGCCCGTAAGCGGCGTCACTGAAGCAGATCCCGAAGAAGATATAAAAATTCACCAGCATGAAGGGTGAAGGGTCAAACGCCCAGTAGGAGGGCAACCCAAACATGCGGGTGAGCAGCTTGAGCGGCTGAGCCGCCGGTTTTTCTGTCAGGCTTACCGGGACCTCTTCCCCGGGCTCCGGATCATCCACCATGCATTCGACGCCGGGAAAATCCCGGTTCAGCATCTCGCGCAGCGCCGGAAGATCCCGTTCCCGTACGTATCCTGTAACTACGGTAGTCCACCGCCCCTGCAGGGCGTATCCGTGGGCCTGCTGCAGCCGTTTGGCGCTTTCCCAGTACGCTTTCAGCACTTTGAGCGCGCGGCGATGGCCGGCCAGTTGCCGCACCCCTTCCCGGACAGCCGCTACCGCGCGGTCCACGTCTACCAGTTCTTCTTTCAATTCGCGGATGCGGTCGCGCACCTTGCCGGGAATGTCCGGCAGGGTGACTTCTTCAAAGCCATGCCGGGCAAGCAGGTTCCGCGCCTTTTCCTCATTTTCCGGAGTAAACGCTGCCAGCACGTAACGGGGCGCGTTTTTTGGAAGCGCGCCGCCTCCGCCACCCCGAAGCATGGATCCCGGCGGAATTTCATCCGCCATCATTACGGACGCTGTTTCCGGATCGTTCCGCAGGGATTCCAGCGCCGCCAGGCTCATCTTGCCAAAGAGCATCCGGATCCACTTGGTACGGCGCAGATCGTTTACCGGAATGGAAATTTCCTCGAAAGGCGTCAACTCTTCAAGCCGGGACTGGATTTCACCGCGGCGGTGTTCCGCGCCGCGCCAGCGTTCTTCCAGTTCCTGCGCTTTACGGTAGACATCGTCCAGGTTGAAACTGTTGAGCGCCGCCTCCAGTTCTTTTTCTTCCACCAGCAACGGAACCGGCGCCAGGCCCTGGATAAACGACTGGGATTCCGGGGCAAAATTATCCATCAGGTTGAGGATCAGATTAATCTTCTGAAGGTGCTGATCCGCGTGTTCGGTGTTGACTTCGCCGTGGCGGAGCGAATCTGCATCGCCGCACCAGGCCGCCGCGTCTATCGGTTCCATGATGCCGCGGCGGTGCAGTTCCCGGAAGAGCCGGTCCACGCATGCCCGTTCACACAGGACAACGACTTTTTTCATCCGGTCAATAGCCATGGAGCGTCAGGCTCCTTCACCCAGCGAGGCTACCACACGGTCAGCCAGCTCGCGGATTTTAGACGCGGGAATGGCGGCAATCAGGTCCAGCTGCCGTTTATGGGCTGCTTCAGCTTCTTCTAGGGATTTTTTCAGTTCCGCTTCGGCTTTGGCTCGGTACTCGGAAATGCGGATTTCGGCTTTGGATTCAGCTTCCCGGCGCATGGCCGCAATTTTTTCCGCCACCTCCTTTTCGATCTCACGGGCCTCCGCGTGCGCCCGCTCGACCATTGACTCCGCTTCTTTCTCCAGCGCGAGCACCTGCTCCAGTATCCGCAGCGCCATGATTACGCCTTTCTCCGCACCGCATGCAATCCATGCGATATCCAGCCGGTTCTAACCTGCCTGCTGAATTTCCTCCGCCAGACTCAGCGCATTTCCAGCTGAAAACGTTCAGCGGCTCCCCGGCATAAAACCGGGATTAGTTTACACCACGCGATCCGTCAAAGTCAACAGTTTAAATCCTGATTTCTGCTTAATATGAAAAAAACAGGGGGGGTACAGCGTATACTTACCGTTCGTTCCACTCGGCAACGCCCTGACTCCAGCCTCAGTCCCTTGAAATTTACGTCCGTAACCGCGGCATCAATCGGCCGTATACTGCTTAGGTGAAACACAGGAATCCGTATAAACTTCTGAGTGGACCGGAAAATAAAAATCAGGCGTTGAAGCATGGGATAAGCTGAAGGAAGAATAAAATGCCGTCCAACAGTGTTATTCATTCAGCTTCCAGAAGTGTTGAAGATACACACAGCGGTGAAAACTTGCATTCATTTGCCGGATTTGTACTAATATTGAGGACACCGCTGAAATTGACCGAACCCTGGGAGCTTTAGGGCATGGCCCGTTGCATAAACGTTCTGATTGTTGAAGATGATCCGTGCGTGCTGGAGTCGCTGGCCGGACACCTGGCGGCTATGGGGCACCGAGTGGTCCCCTGCGGCAACGCCACGGAAGCGCTGGCGGCACTGCGGCAAGAGCAATTTCAACTGCTGATCACTGATGCCGAAATGGAGGGCATAAACGGGTTGGAATTGATTCGGCATGCCCGGAAGTCCTACCCGGATCTCGGCATCATTATGATGACCGCCTACGAAGGGAAATATCCCATGGCGGACGCGCTGCTGGCAGGGGCGGACGGATTTCTGAGCAAACCGTTCAGCCTGCGGTCATTTTCCATGATCTTAGAGCGGTCCTACTGGGAAGCGGTGTCCCGTCCGGACTGGTGGGACCGCAATATGCGTTCTCAGAATGAGACCGCGCCGAAATCGGCCGCGGCGCCATCTCCCGCCAAATAATCCGCCTTCCGGGTCCGATCTGGATCAGGGATTCAGGACGTACAGGTCTTTCCACATGATGCCTGCAGAGCCACCCGTATGCAGCTGCAGCGCGAAAGAACCTTCAAACAGCTGCTGGCCCTGATCCGTGATATCTACCGCCCGGACGCCGTTGACCCAGGTGGTAACCCGGTTTCCCTGGGATCGGATTTCAATCTCATTCCAGGCGCCGGGACGCAGCGCCCAGGCCGCCAGGCGGTTCATATCCGGCTTTTCCAGCCAGCCGCGCTTGTAGCTTTCGTAAACCCAGCCTGTGGGTGACGGATATTCGGGCGCGACTTCCCCCTGCAGCCCGGCGATGACAGGATAGCCATCTTCCCGGAGCGTTATGGTGGAGTGGTAAAACAGCCCGTAATTACCTTCTCCCAGCATGCGGAACCGGCCCCGGACCCGGAAATCCTTCCAGGTTTCGATGGTGGCCAGATATCCTTCGCTTTTCTTCGGGCCGCACCGGCCCACGATCGTTCCGTCCTCAATAGACCACTCTTCTTCTCCCCATTTCTTCCATCCGTCGAAGGATTTCCCGTCAAAAAGAGCGCGCCAGTTCCCGGTACGGCCCAAATCGCGCAGTTTCAGGTTCCGGTATTCCACCGCGGCGCTTTCTCCCTGCAGGTCCCAGGCAAAACTCTGCAGGGCAAGATATCCCCCGATAAATGCCTCATCTTCGTACTTCACGGCGGGCACTCCGTTCAGGCTGATTTCAAGCAGGTTACCCACCGCGCGGACGGTCATCGTGTTCCAGTCCTTCTGCTTCAGGGTTTTCAGGGCTGCTTCGTCGGCTTCCGCCAGGGGACCCCGCCCATTTTCATCGACCAGACGTCCCGTGGCGGCCCGCTGGCGGGTCTCAATATTAGCCTGATACCCATACATCTGTTTCGGGGCGGTATCGGCGGTTTCTCCCTCTTTCAGGGGAACGCGCGGCAGCCAGTGCGACCGGAACTGGACGCCTCCGTTGGTGGGAACCGGCGTGCGGAATTCCAGAATCAGCTCAAAATCCGCCAGTTCACGGGCGGTCCAGAGCAGCCAGGCATTTTCATCTTTACGGGCCAGCCCGGATACCACGCCGTCCTTGACGGTCCACTGTCCGCCCAAAGCCTGCCACCCTGAAAGATCCGTCGTCGGCGTGATATCTTCGGCTTCCTGGGCGCCCGCGGCCAATGCGGCCATCCCGGCCAGAACTGCTGCCACCATGACCATGCGTTTCATCGTTTTGTCTCCTTGCTTGAACCGAAGGGAAAATATAACCCTCCCGCCAGTTTCCTGTCTCATCTTAGAGCCTTATGAAACAGCAATTCAAAATATTTGCCTTGTGAATAGAGGCTCAACCGGCGCGGAAAAAACGAACCCCAACCGCAGGCGAGCGAAAGCCGCGGGCATGAATGGGGAGACAGCCCTGACGTGGCTTTTACCGGAGCGATCCGCCTTCCCGTCGAGTTCAGGCAAACCGGTTAATGATGACCGCCTCTTCGTAGGCGATCGGTCCGGAACGCGGCCAGGCCGGGGCGAGGGGCTTGCCTACGGCAATCATCATGGAAATCACGTGGTCGGGGGGCAGCCCGATCAGTTCCGCCACCGCGTCGAAATCAAATCCGTCCATGGGGCAGGTGTCATACCCCATGGCTTTTGCCGCGAGCATGAGGGTCTGGGCCGCAATGCCGCAGGACCGCATGGCTTCGTCCCGCTGCACCTGGTCTTTGCCCCGGTAATAGGCGTCGATCATGCCGACCAGCATCTGCTGCACCTCGGGCGCGGCGTTCCTCCAGTACCGCCCCGGATCCTTTTCCCAGGCCTTGAGATCAGCGCAGACAATAATCAGCGCGGAGGCGTCGGTCACCTGCGCCTGGTCCCAGGCTACGGTGCGGATCTTCCGGCGAAGCTCCGGATCCTGCACCACCACAAACCGCCAGTTCTGGATATTGAACGCGGTGGGGGACAGCATAGCCAGCTCCAGCAGCCGGCGCAGTTCCGGTTCAGGCATCCGGTGGGCCGGATCGAATTTTTTCACAGAGCGGCGCTGTTCTATCGCGTCAAAAACGTGCATAAAAAACCCTCCTCATTCAGCGGCAACATACAGTTTACCAGTAAACGCCGCACGTAAGATATTCATTTCACGCTTTTCCACGGGCACGCGCGGGACATCAGCTTTGCCCCCGCATCGGTTCATCCGGCAGGGTTTTCATGGGAAGCCAGGTGCAGATCCGTTTGCCGTTCCAGCAGTTGACGGATGCGTAGTCCACCAGCGTTATCGGCCCGTCCGCGGTCGGCACCCGTACTGCCACCAGGGTATCCGGCCCGGGAGGGGAAACCGGTTCAGCCTCAATATACCCATCCGAATCCCGCGCGAGGTCAACCGGCCGGTCAAAATGCGGATCTATATTTTCATCCCGCGCCAGCACGACCGGTCCCCGCACCACGGCACGGAAGCGGTCCCCCCGGCGGTCGCTGCCCCGCGGGGCATCAATCACCCGGGCGCGCATGTCCAGTTCCAGTTCCACCCGGTCACCCGGACGCCATATCCGGTCCACCCGCGCGAAACTGCCCGGCTGTACCGGTATGGTTTCCCCGTTTACTTTCAGGGATGTCCGGACAGACCACGCCGGAATGCGCAACTGGAGTGAAAATTTTTCTTCCCGTTCAGGGTCGACGTTTATCCGGACAATACCGCCCTGCGGATAATCGGTATCCACGGCTATCGCTACGGTGTGGCCGGCCGGGGTTTTGGCGGCGATCCGCACGGGATCGTACAGGCACAATACCGGCCCGTCGGTTGCCTGCAGGGCGGCCAGCCACGGCAGCGAGGCCAGGCCCATGGGGCCATTCAGGTTGCAGCAGGTTACGTAAACGCCGTCAATCGTATCTCCCCAGCCTTCCACGCAGGTCTTGCGCCCGTTCAGCAGGTTGACGTAGCTGAAACCGTCTCCCTCCGGTTTCATGGCGCCGATCAACCCATTGTAGGCGTACCGTTCCACGCAATCCGCGGCGGTCGGATCCGCGAACAGCCGGAGGATGTGCCCGCAAAGTTTCAGCCAGGTTACGCCGGCGCAGGTTTCCATCATGCGCTGGATGGCGGGATTGGTCTGCTCGAGGGCGGTATAGTCCCATCCTTCGCCGTACAGCGCGGGACTGTGGGGCTGGTCGCCGCCCCCGTTTCCGATCAGGGTCAGTTCTTTTTCAATAATTCCCCGATAAAGGTTCATGAGGGCGGTTTTCCAGGTTTCATTTCCTGTGACGCGGTAATACTCGGCCACCCCCTCGAACAGCGACATCATTTCATACGCTTTGGGATATGGGCCGCCGATTTTGGCGGGATCCCGGCCTTCAAGCGCCTCCCGGATGATGTTGTATCCCATCGCGCCGCCTTCTTCTTCGATGATGTACCGGGCGAAATCCAGATAACGGGAGAAGCCCGTCCGGCGGTACAGGCGGAGTATCGGTTCCAGAATCGTACTGGACTCAATATGATTCGCGCTCCAGCCCAGGTCCACGATGCGGACTTTTGGGGGCGGACCGACCTGGGCCAGCACGCTGTCCGCCTGGGCCACCATGGCATCCAGCACCGCCGGATCGCGCTCCACCTGTTCGTAGTACTCATCCAGCCCGAGAAGGACGTATTTCCGTTCCCAGATATCCCCGCCCGGGCCGTCAGGCTGCGACGCAACCGGGGAACAGCTGATGCTGCCGTTCTCGCGGCGACAGGCCAGCAGATCGGCAACCGTTTTCTGCAGGATATCTTTCAGGCCAGCGTCCCGGGTATACCGGTAAAACAGGCTGCCCGAGCGTACCGCTTTTCCCCACATTTCGCCCTGGGCGAACATTTTTCGGCCTTCCCTGAACATCCGGACGAAGCCGCCGTAAGGGACTACCCCCATATTCCACCGCTCCAGGGAGCGTCTGATGTACCGGTTGAGCGGTCCCGTGAACCTCACCGAGCCTGGCGGGAGCGGGCGCAGGGTATCCGATACCGCCAGGGGAACCGTATCCAGGCCGCCTCCTGTGCCGGAAGGGTCTTTTGTATCCGAGCGCGCTTTTCCAGCCAGAACATACAGCCCTGCCGCCAGGGCGGCATGAAACTCACGCCTGCTCCAGCCGTTTTCCCGCCGATAGTCCATCCCGAATCTCTCCTCTGAACCGTTAATCCGTTTTCCGGAGATCATATCCTGTTGGGGTTGGGGACTGTTCCGTGTCCGGCGGCTGATGTGGGCAGCGCAAGGGATCAAACACCCGCAGTTCATCTCCCCGGTAACGCATGCCGTCGTCGATTTGCAGTGTTTCCTCTTTGGACAGCGGCATAAACTTGCCGGACGCGCGGGCATAAACCGTGCCCTTGTCGTCTACCAGCACCGCCTGCGTAAAAGCCAGCAGCCGGCTGGCGCGTTCACACCGCGCCCGGACCTCCAGGGGAACGCCGGCCGGTGTTCTCCGAAGATACCGGACGGTAAGTTCAGCGGTTACGCACATTCTGCCGATGGCCCGCGCGGCCGCCCAGCCCATGCACTCATCCAGCATGGCGGCGACCACACCGCCGTGGACCACGCCCGAGTATCCGCACAGATGCGGGTCCGGCTGAACCGGCAGAACCGTCCACTCATCTTCCGCGTAAAACCGCGCGCGCAGGCCATGGGGGTTTTCCTCGCCGCAGATAAAACAGGATTCAGAGGTAGGCAAGGGTTTACGGTTCATGTGTGCAGCCAACTCCCTTCATCCGCGACACCGGATGCATGCAACCGTTTAAAAATGTTATGTTAATGGCGCGTGGGCTGAACTGACACCGGCTCACCGGTCTGAAATCCGGCGCGTTCCGGGGAAACAACCTGATGGCAACAGTATACCGGAAATGCATTCCTGCCGTATGCGAGGCGGCCTGCGAGCTCCGTAAAGAGGCCATAAGCCTGCTGGAGCAGCGGGGGTGGATCCGGGACGAGTCGGACCGGTTTGCTTACTGGCTTTCCCTCGAAGAGGCGCTGTCCAACGCGATCAAGCACGGGTGCGGAGGCGACGCGTCGAGAATGGTCGAATTGGAAATCGAGGATACGGTGGAACGCGTCCGGATTATTGTTCGGGATAACGGTCCAGGATTCGATCCGGACCGGGTAACCCTGCCGGACTGCCGGCGTCCGGACGGGCGGGGCATCTGCCTCATCCGCCATTACATGGATCGGCTGGCGTATGACCCGGAGCTGGGCGGCCTGGTTATGGAACGCGTCAGGCGAAACGCGGGGGACCTTCCCCTTAGCGGTGGAAACACACCATGAGTGTACAGGTTATTTTCAGTGAGCGGGGAAACATATTGTTGGGTACAGTGCTCGAAGCGGACATGCTGGATGACCGGAACATCCAGGCCTTTTCAAACGGCGTCATGACCTGCCTGCGCCAGTGCCCCCAACCTAACGTGCTGCTCAACTTCGAATCGGTTAAGTTTATGAGCAGCGCCGTCATATCCGAACTGCTCCGGATCAATGAGTACTGCCGACAGCGGGCAGGGGAACTGCGCCTGTGCGGGGTCAGAAAGCAGATTTTTGAGGTATTCCAGATTACCCAGCTGGACCGGTTATTTTCAGTTGTGCCTGAGGAGTCCGCCGACACGGCCCTTCAGCGGTTTGAGCGGTCTATCGCGCTGCGGCGCGAAGCGGAAGCCTGGAACGCTTCTGAGAACCGTAATACTGATGGCTGACATTCGGGATACCGAGCAATTCCTGTTTGATTCCCCGGCATCCGCGGCGGATGCCGCCCCGCTGTATGCCCAGGTTGTTTTTCCGCTGCCGCTGGACCGCCCGTTCACATACGAGGTTCCTATTGCCCTGCGGAACCGGATCCGTATCGGCATGCGCGCGGCGGCGACGCTGAATTCCCGGGTACTGACCGGGTTCGTGGTGGACCTTGCCCGTGAAACGGAGGCTCCCTACACCATACCTCTGCTGGATCTGCCGGATGAAGAGCCAGTGTTTGATCCGCCGATGCTGCAGTTGTGCCGCTGGATAGCTGATTATTACTGCTGTTCCTGGGGGGAGGCCCTGCAGACGGCCCTCCCTGCGGTGCTCCGGCACAGCGCGTCCATGGTTTACCGATTGGTCGAGCATGCCGCCGCGCCTGGGCACCTTACGGAGCGGCAGGCGAAGATTGTGGCTCTGCTGCAGCAGAAAGGCCCCCAGACCGCCGCGCAACTGGCCGGAGCCGCGGGCGGCAGAGCCCTGAGCAATACCCTGCTGGCGCTGTGCCGCAAGGGGCTGATCACCCGGGAAATCCAGATACGGGACGGCCAATCCTCCATACTGCGCCGCCTGTGGGCCGTACTGGTCCCCCACGACCTGCCGGATCCGGAAACCATCATTAAATTGCAGCGGCGCGCGCCGCGTCAGGCCGCGGTGCTGCTGGACCTGTCCCAGCGCGATCCGGAACAGCCCGCGGCGGAACTGGCCGCGCGGCATGAAACCGACCTGGCCACCCTGCGGGCGCTGGAAAAAAAAGGATGGATCCGTCTGGAACAGCGCGAGGTGTACCGCGTCCCAAAAACCGCGGAGAACATGTCCGTCACCACGCGGTTGACCCTGAACGAAGAGCAGGAAGCCGCCCGACACGTGATAGCCGAGGCGATGGAACGGCAGCGGTTTCAGGTGTTTCTGCTGCGGGGCATCACCGGATCCGGAAAGACGGAAGTTTATCTGCAGGTGATTGAACATGCCCTGGAACGGGGCCTGGGCGCGATTATTCTGGTGCCTGAGATTTCCCTGACCCCTCAGACCGCCGCCCGGTTTTACGCGCGGTTCCCCGGACAGATCGCCGTGCTGCACAGCGGCCTCAGCGACGGGGAGCGTTTCGACGAGTGGCGGCGGGTTCGCCGGGGCCAGGTTCGGATTGTGGTCGGCGCGCGTTCGGCCGTATTCGCGCCGGTCCGGCCGCTGGGGGTTATCGTGGTAGACGAAGAACACGACAATTCCTACAAGCAGGGCGACATCCCCAGGTACCACGCGCGCGATGTGGCGGTTATGCGGGCGCGCCAGGAAAACGCGGTGTGCGTGCTCGGCTCCGCCACGCCGTCGCTGGAATCCATGGCCAACGCGCGATCCGGGAAATACGTCCTGCTCGAACTGAACCGTCGGGCCACCGGCGCTTCCCTGCCTGAAGTCCGCGTGATTGACACCCGCGAAGAAATGCGGGAACTTCCGGGCATGCTGATGCTGTCCCGCGAGCTGGAGGATGCGGTCCGGGACCGGTTGAATCGGAAGGAACAGGTTATCCTCCTGCTGAATCGGCGCGGTTTTGCCCCTTACGTGCTGTGCCCCCAGTGCGGCTGGATCGCCGAATGCGGACAGTGCCAGGTCAGTATGACGTATCACAGCGCGGATTCCCGCCTCAAATGCCACTACTGCGGCGAAGAAAAACCTGTTCCTTCCAACTGCGGCCAGTGCGGCTTCAGTCCGGTGCTTTATATCGGACTGGGCACCCAGCGCCTGGAGGATTATCTCGCGCGGGTATTTCCCGGCGCGCGGATCGAACGCATGGACGCGGATACCACTTCAGGGAAAGGCGGGCATGCACGGATCCTGAGCCGGTTTGCCTCCGGCCAGATCGATATCCTGATCGGCACCCAAATGCTGGCCAAGGGACACGATTATCCCGGTATCACCCTGGTAGGCGTCATCAATGCCGATAACGGCCTGGCCATCCCAGACTTCCGCGCCGCCGAAAACACCTTCCAGCTGCTCTGCCAGGTGGCTGGACGCGCCGGACGGGGCAACCGGCCCGGTGAAGTCCTGATCCAGACGGCCCGGCCGACACACTTTGCCATCACCCGGGCAGCCGCGCACGATTATCCCGGTTTTTTCGAAGAGGAATTCGCGCGGCGCCAGCGGGCCGGATTTCCCCCGGCAGTCCGGATGGCCCGGCTGGTGTTGGACGGCCCTGTTGAACCGCTCGTGCAGCGGGAAGCGCTGCGGCTGCGCAACCTGGCCCGGGCCTGGATTCAGGAACGGAGAGCCCCCCTGCGGGTTATCGGCCCCAGCCCCGCGGTGATCCGGAAAGTAAAAAACCGGTTTCGGTGGACCCTGGCGGTGCTTGGTCTGCCGGCATCGACCCTGAACCGGCTTGTCCGCCACCTGGTCGATTCCTGGAATGCCTCCCCTCCTGCCGGTTCGTCCGCCGAGAGCCCGATTCAGCTTCGCGTGGACGTTGATCCGCAGGATGCCTTTTGACCAGGTCCTTCATCGATAGCGGAAGAGCCTGTCCTGATACGCGCAGTGCTCAAAGAGAACGACAATCCATTGCCTAGGCGGTGCTCCCGGTGCGGTAACCGGCCAGGTCCACGGTCACGTAGCGGTACCCGGCCGCGGCAATGCCGGCAAGCACCGCGGTCCGTACGGCCGGATCCAGCAGGCGGGGGAGATCCTCCGGTTCCAGCTCGATGCGGCACAGGTCTCCATGGTGCCTTGCCCGGTACTGGCGGAATCCCTGGGCGCGCAGGCAGGCTTCGGCGGCCTCCACGCGCCGCATGGTTTCCGGGTCTACCGGCGTGTTCCGCGGGACCCGTGACGCCAGGCAGGCAAATGAAGGCTTGTCCCAGGTGTTGAGCCCGCGCACCCGACTGAGGGCGCGCACGTCTTCCTTCGTGATTCCCGCTTCCGCCAAAGGCGCGCGGACCCCCCGTTCCCGGGCCGCTCTGGACCCGACGCGGGTGGGGTCGAGCGCGTCGTCCGCCAGTTCGCCGTAGGCGATCCACCGGATGCCCCGTTTCCGGACGATCCCCTCCATGGTCCCGAAAAGCTCCTGCTTGCAGTAATAGCATCGGGTCCCGTCGTTTTTCCGGAATGCTTCGTTATCGAATTCGCGGGTCTGGACCACCTCCACCGTCCACCCCCGAACGCGGGCCATATCCAGGGCCTCCCGCAACTCATCCCGGGGCAGGCTGGGCGAATCCGCCAGTACAGCCAGACAGTTATCCTTCAAGGTTTCCCGGGCAACATCCAGCAGGTAGGTAGAGTCCGTCCCCCCGGACCAGGCCACCGCAACCGACTCCATTTCCCGTAACAGTTCCACGAGCCGCGATTCTTTCAGGAGCTGTTCCGGCGTGGGATCCGGGTAATGTGGCGCCGCGGTGTTCATGCATTATTCCTTGTTATGCCTTCAGGAACGGTATAGGCAGACAGGATCGGTTTATTCCAGGTTTCCGTCACTTCCAGCAACATTCCAAGCGCCCATTCGCTGCCGGGACGTTGAACACGGACCCGCCCGAACCGGTTGCGAAGGTTCTGTCCGGTGTCCGGAACGGCGACCCTGAGGTAATTTTCCGCGTATCCGACCCAGTGCCCGGATTCCAGGGTTTCAAATAACACGCAGCATTCCGCGCCGGCCATGCGCTCCATGAACCGCCGGCGGCGTTTCCGGGAAAAGTCCAGCAGAATATCCACCCGCCGCGCCACCGTCTCCGGAGGCACCGGTTCAACCGCCATCCGGGAAGCGGCGGTGCCGTTCCGTTCCGAATAGGGAAACACGTGGGCGTAATCCACGGGGGAAGCTTCGAGCAGGGCCAGCGTCTCCTCAAAGTCTTCGTCGGTCTCTCCGGGAAATCCGGCCATGATGTCGGTGCCGAAACCGGCCAAAGGGAGCTTTTCCGAAGCCGCGCGGAGCAGCTCCAGAAACAGGGCCGCGCTGTGGCCCCGTTTCATGGCGGCCAGCACCCGGTCCGAACCGGACTGCAGGGGTATATGGAGAAACGGGACCAGCGGATGGTTCGGGTCTGCCATGCGTTCGATCAGGGCGCGCGTAACGGTGGTGGGTTCGATGGAGCTGATCCGCAGCCGGGCTTCTGGCGCGCGCCGGGCCAGCAGATCGAGCAGGCCGGCCAAATCCATTTCGCCGTCATGGTATTCCCCGAGATTGACGCCCGTCAGCACCAGTTCCCGGGCTCCGCGCCGGGCCAGGCTGGCTGCTTCAGCCGCCGCGTCACCGGCCGAGCGCGACCGGGAGCGGCCCCGCGCGAAGGGAATGACGCAAAAGGCGCACATGGCGTCACAGCCGTCCTGCACCTTGAGGTCCGCGCGGCGGTCTACCGGATCCCCGCTGTCTGTCCACGGCAGCCGGAAAACCTCCCGTTTTGGCGTGGACTGGAACGTTACAGGCTCACCTCCGGCAACATTTTCAAGATTGGACAGATGGCGGGCCAGATCCATTTTATCGGCATTGCCCAGGATCAGCCGCACGCCTTCGATCCGGCGGAGCGCGTCCGCGGACCGCTGGGCGTAGCAACCCAGGGCGGCTACAGCGGATCCGGAATTTTTCCGCAGGAACTTCCGGATCATCTGCCGGGATTTCGCGTCCGCTTCACGGGTTACGGTACAGGTATGCACGACCCCGATGTCCGCGGATTCGCCCCACGGCACCACTTCGTAGCCGGCTTCCCGCAGCTGGTCCGCCAGCAGGGCGCTTTCCGCGTGATTCAGCCTGCAGCCCAACGTATGTATAGAGACGCGTTTTTTCATGATCCGTGGCCGTGTTCCGCACTGAACCGCCGTATGCCCGCCCCCGCGGAACCGGCATTTTCAGATCGTGCCGCCCGGTTCCTGCCTGTCCCCAGACCACGAACATGATACCATGTTCAGAAGGCGCGTACGCCTATACATTTCCGGAGAATGCCCATGCGCGTAAAATCGGACCTGGCCATACTTGTGCTGGCGCTTTGCGCGTCGGTTGGCTGCCTGAATGCCGTTTCGGATCCGCTCCCTGAGTTTACGGCGGCATGGCCGGAAGCCGACAGCACGGCAAAACCCTGGATGAGATGGTGGTGGCCGGGAAATGCCCCCACCACTGAGGACGCCCGCGGGGAGATGGAAATGATGGCCGCCGCGGGACTGGGCGGCGTGGAATTGACCCCGATTTACGGGTCCCGGGACGGACTGCGGCCTTTTCGGCCCTTCTTGTCCGCGCCTTACCTGGAAACGCTGAAGGCCGCCACGGAAGCGGCCGCATCCCGGGGCATGGGTTTCGACATGTGCACCGGCACCGGCTGGCCGTTCGGCGGTCCTTGGGTCAAACCCGAAGACACCGCCAAAAAAATCATCTGGGCCGGCGGGAGATGTGGCTTTCTCCCCACCGGCCAGCAGGTGAAGCGGGCCGCGCCAGGCGGGGAAGGTCCCGTACTCGATCCGTTTGATCCGGAGGCGCTGGCCCGTTATCTGCAATATTTCACGGACCGGCTGGCCGAAATTCCCCGGGGACGGATCCGCTGCCAGACGCACGATTCGTTTGAGTATTACGAGGCCTCCTGGACGCCGGCGCTGCCGGCGCGGTTTGAGCAGCGGTTCGGGTATCCGCTGGAAGAGGCCGCTAGGCTGATCTTTGATCCCGGTCCGCAGGAAAAAGAGCAGCAGGAACGCGCCCGGTACGACTACCGGCTTTTTCTGGCGGAACAGCACCTGGCTTATGTCCGCGCGTGGAGGGACTGGTGCGCGGAGATGGGGTTTCTGGCCCGGGAACAGGCCCACGGCGCGCCCGCAAACCTGTTGGACCTGTACGGCGCCTCCGATATCCCCGAAATGGAAACTTTTGGCGCCCGGGACTACCCTATCCCGGGATACCGGGATCGCCAGGCCGACCCGGCGCGCCGGGAGGACACTCCGGAGCCGCTGATCTGGCGTTTCGCCGCGTCAGCCGCGCACGCGGGAAACAAGAGACTGGTCTCATGCGAGACCTGCACCTGGATCCGGAACCACTGGCACGCTTCCCCGGGAGACATAAAACCTTTCCTGGACGAACTGTTCTGCGCGGGGATCAATCACGTGGTATTCCACGGCTGGTGTTTCTCTCCGCGGGAAGCGCCCTGGCCCGGATGGTATTTTTACGCGGCGGAGCAGTTTAATCCCAGAAATCCGCTGTGGCCCGCATTTGTCGACATGTTTGGGTGGATTGCCCGCGCGCAGTCCCTGCTTCAGCAGTCCCGGCCCGATAATGACCTGCTGCTGTTCTGGCCCTTCGACGACGCGCTGACCGATTTTAAGCCGGACCGCCCCGTGGCGCAGTTCACGGTACATGATCCCTCCTGGGCGCTGGATACCCCGTTTGGCGAGGCCGCGCGCCTGCTTACCTTGCGTGGATTCGGCGTCGATTACCTGTCGGACCTGGCCCTGGAAACGGCGTCCGTGGAAGGCGGTTCCATCCGGCTCCCCGGCGGCCGCTGGCGCGCGCTGGTTGTGCCCCGGACCATCCGGATGCGTCCGGAAACCCTTGGGCGTATCCTCGACCTTACTGAACAGGGTGCAGCTGTACTTATGGAGCAGTTGCCGGAAACCGTGCCGGGACTGGGGCATCTAACAGAACGAAAACAGCAGCTGGAGCAGCAGCGGCGGCGGGTATCGGATCAGAAGGGGGCGGCTGGCATGGAAGGAGAAAAAGTTCGGCGGGTCCACCTGGGAAGCGGCAGCCTGCTGCTGGGGCCGATGAAAGCGCTGCTGCGGGCATGGGACGGCCGGCCAGAAACCCTGGGAGATACCGGGCTGACCTGGATCCGGCGAAAAGCGTCCTGGGGGACCCTGTATTACCTCGCCTGTTTGCGGGATCGGCCAGTGGCCGGCTGGGTTTCCTTTAACCGCGGCGGCGGTGCGGCTGTGCTGATGGACCCCGTAAGCGGAAAGATCGGCCGGGGCGCCCTGCGAAAAGGTTCCGGGGATGATGCCGCAGAGGTGTACCTGCAGCTGTCCCCCGGACAGTCCATTTTCGTGGCATTCCCGGACCAGGTTATCCAGGGGGAACCGGATCCGTGGCCATACCACGAAATCATATCCGCCCTGCCCGCCGGATCCGAACCCTGGACCCTGCATTTTGAAACGGGGGTGTTGGATGCCCTTCCGGCCGACCAGACCCTTTCGGAACTCTGTTTCTGGACAGATCTGGATGACCCGGCCTGCCGGCGTTTTTCGGGCGCCGCCACCTACCGGACCCAGATTCAGGTGCCAAACCTCGAACCGGGACAGATGCTGGCGCTGAGCCTTGGAGACGTGCGCCACGCCGCCCGGATACGGATTGACCGGGAGGACCGCGCGGCCGCGTGGTGCCTGCCGTTTGCCGTAATGCTGGACCCGCCGCCCGCCCCCGGGGAACACACGCTGGAGATCACGGTGTTCAGTACCGGAGCCAACGCGATCCGGGACCTGGACCGCAAGGGCGCGTCCTGGAAAATCATGGACAACGCCAACATCGTGGACATACACTACAAGCCGCTGGACGCCTCGACCTGGCCGGTTGTCCCCTCCGGCCTGGCCGGCCCCGTTGAACTGCGGCTGCTGAAGGCTTTTAAGCCGGAATAATTTTGGCAAAGCACCAAAAAACGAGACATATACCTGTTATAATATCTGCCCGGTTTGATGGTTCCACCGATTTTCCCCCGGGGCGCGCCAGATGGAGAATTGCAGGCTCCGGATTTGTCAATAAAAGCCCGAAACTGAGACCTTAACAGGAGTTAGTATGGTCAGCGAGGAAAAAAAACCACGGGATAGAGCCCCCCGACAGGCAGGAAAAACATCGGGGCGGGTTACCCTGCCGATGCTCGCGCTGAAAGATGCCGTGGTGTTCCCAAGAATGGTCGTGCCGCTTTTCATCGGCAGGGAACGTTCACTGGCATCCGTGGAAGTCAGCCTGGAGGAAAACTCCCCCATCTTTCTGGTGACCCAGCAGAATCCGGACGTTGAAGAACCCACCCTGTCCGACCTGTATCGGGTGGGGACGATTGCCAAGATTGTCAACGCACTGCGGCTCCCGGACGGCAACATGAAAATTGTAGTCGAAGGGCTGGGGCGGGGCACGCTGGAGGACATGAGATACCGGCCGGAACTGCGGGGGCGGATAACCCCTGTTGAAAGCTTTTATCCCGAGGACCGGGAACTGCAGGGAAAAATGCGGGCGGTGCTCCATCAGTTCGAGGAATACGTCCGCCTGACCCAGCGGGTGGCTCCGGAAATCTTCATGTCCATCCAGAACATGACGGATCCGGACATGTTTACGGATACCGTATGCGCGTTCCTTTTCGTGGCGGTCCACGAGCGCCAGGCGCTGCTGGAAGCGATTGACGTGTCCAGGCGCCTGGAACAGATCGCCCTGCTGCTTGAGCGGGAAATCGAACTGGCCCGGATCGAACAGAAAGTGCGCAGCCGGGTCCGGGAACAGATCGAACGCAGCCAGCGGATGCACTACCTGCAGGAACAGCTGAAAGTGATCCAGCAGGAGCTGGGCGAACGGGATGAGGAATTCGGCGACGTAGACGACCTGAAAAAGAAGATTGAACGGAAAAAACTGCCCAGGGAAGTCCGGGAAAAAGTGGAAGAAGAGTTGGCGCGGCTGCAGCGGATTCCTTTCATGAGCCCCGAATCTTCCGTGGTCCGGGGATACATTGACTGGATCCTGGACCTGCCGTGGCGGGAAAGCACGAAAGAAGCAATAGACCTGGACCGGGCGAAACAGATTCTGGACGAAGATCATTACGGGCTGAAAAAGGTCAAAGAGCGGATTCTGGAATACCTTGCGGTACGCAAATTGAGCCGGGGCGCCAAAGGGCCGATTCTGTGCCTGGTGGGCCCGCCCGGCGTGGGGAAAACGTCCCTGGGCCAGTCGATCGCCCGGGCCATGGGGCGCAAATTCGTGCGGGTTTCCCTGGGCGGCGTGCGGGATGAGGCGGAGATTCGGGGGCACCGCCGCACCTATGTGGGGGCGCTGCCCGGCCGCATCCTGCAGGGCATGAAACAGGCCAAGGTGGTCAATCCGGTGTTCATGCTCGACGAAGTGGACAAAATGAGCATGGATTTCCGCGGGGATCCCTCTTCCGCGCTGCTCGAGGTGCTGGACCCCGCGCAAAACGCCCATTTCAGCGACCACTACCTGGAGGTGGGATATGACCTCTCCCAGGTGTTCTTCATCACCACGGCCAATGACGAATACGCCATTCCACTACCCCTGCACGACCGGATGGAAATCGTGGAACTGCCGGGGTATACCCTCGAGGAAAAACTCCAGATCGCCCGGGGATTCCTGATTCCCCGCCAGGTGCGCGAAAACGGCCTGCAGGCGGATCAACTTATCCTGCCCGAAGAAACGCTGCGCCACATCATCCAGCGGTATACCCGGGAGGCCGGAGTCCGCGAGCTGGAACGCTCCATCGCCGCCCTTTGCCGGAAAACCGCCCGGCATATCGTGGAAGGCAACGGCGCGACAAACCCGGAGATTTCTCCCGCGCTGGCCGAAGAATGGCTGGGACCGCCCCCCTATCCTTCCACCTCCATTGAAAAGGAAAGCGAAACGGGCGTCGCGCTGGGGATGGCATGGAGCGCTTCGGGCGGGGATCTGCTGCGCATCGAAACCAGCCTGATGAAAGGCAAGGGAACCCATTTGCTCACAGGCAGGCTGGGAGAGGTGATGAAAGAGTCCGCGGCCGCCGCGTTCACCTGGATCCGGGCCCACGCGGACGAGTTTCCCCTGCCGGCCGATTTCTACAAAAATTACGACATCCATGTGCACGTCCCGGAAGGGGCTACGCCTAAAGACGGCCCGTCCGCCGGCGTGGCGATCCTGATTTCCATGCTGTCCGCCCTGACCGGAACGCCGCCCGTGCCCGCCCTTTCCATGACCGGCGAAATTACGCTCCGCGGCCGGGTCCTGCCCGTGGGCGGAATAAAGGAAAAGGTGTTGGCGGCCCGCCGATCCGGCATTACCCGGGTCATTATGCCCCGGGAAAACCAGAAGGACTTCCCGGACCTGCCCGAAGAGGTGCTCAGGGAAATTCAGTTTGATCTGGTGGATACGGTGGACCAGGTGATCGATATCGCGTTGCCGGGTGTGCGGAAGCCGAAAAAGGGCGGCTCCAAAACAAAGGGCGCCGCAAGGAAACGGAAAAAAGCGCCCCGACAGGAAGAGAATCGTGCGGATTGAAACGGTTCGCCTGCTGAAGACGGCACGGAGCGCCGCGGATTTTCCATCGGCGGGACTGCCGGAGCTTGCTTTCGCGGGCCGGTCCAATGTGGGCAAGTCGTCCCTGCTCAACGCGCTGACCCGTTCCCGCAACCTGGCGCGGACCAGTTCCACGCCGGGCAAAACCCAGGCGATACATTTCTTTGAGGTCAACCGGCGTTTTCTGCTGGTCGATCTGCCCGGATATGGTTTCGCGCGGGCTCCCCTGACGCTGAAAAGGCAGTGGGATGCCCTGATGCGCGCCTACCTCACGGGCCGGGAACAGTTGCGGGCGGTTGTGGTCCTGCTGGACATCCGGCATGACCCTTTCCCGCTCGACCACGACATGCTGGATCTGCTGGAGAACGCCCGGGTTCCGGCGCTGCTGGTCGCCACAAAATCAGACAAAATCGCGCGGGGCCATGTGCAGGGACGGTTGAACAGCATGCGCGCGGAGCTGGGGCTGGACCCTGACGCGCTGCTGCTGCCGGTATCGGCCCAGACCGGAGCGGGCATTCCTGAGCTGTGGAAAACGCTGGAAATGTGCCTGGCGGAAGAGCCGTTTTCGGATGCCGCCGGCGAAACGCCGCCCTGACAGGAAATTTCCAGTCGTATTTTTCTGTAAAATGGTTCCGTGACGTCACTTAAGGATAAGAGATTGGCGGACGGAAGTACTGAAACACATCAGGGTTCAGGGTCGGGCAGCCTGCCGGAGCGCGCGCTCACAGTCCTTCTGTTTCTGGCAGCGGCATTTGCGGCCAGCCTGTTACCGGGCTTTTGGGGCAGCGCGGTTGCCGGCGCTTGCCTGCCGGGCGGACTGATTCCCGCGAAACGCTGGTATCTGCGGCTGCTTCGCCGCGGATTGCTGAGCCTGTCTTTCTGGTGCCTGCTGCTGCCCGCCTGGCAGCAGCCAACCGGCCCGGGCTGGACCGTGCCGCTGTTGCTGGCGGCGTGGGCCCTTGTGCTGGGCCGTGTTGTTTTGAGACTGCCCGATTCCGGCGGGCATCCTGCCGCGATGATGCTTGCCGGCCTGGCCGCGCTGCCCCTACTGGTGGAAACCGGCCTGAGAATTTCCGAGGCGGATACCGGGAAATACCTGATTGCTGTCGGCCTGTACATGACCGGCTGGCGGATGATCCTGGGGCTTCCCGAGGCGGCGCTGGTCGCGCTGGTCCCCGCGCTGGGAGGACTGCTGATCCGGCTGCTGGCCCTTTCCGGCGCGCTGCCCGCGGCCTATGTATCCGGATCCGGCGGACCGTGGGTGCTGGCGGGCGGGCTGCTGCTGTTCATCGCGGCGGAATACGCGCTCAGTCGGGAAAGGGAGTACCCGTTTCGGGATTTTATCTTCTGGCGCGGGCTGATACCCATGCTGGCGCCGGTATGGCTGTGGGCGCCTGACCTGAACGACAGCCGACTGGACAATATCGGACGCCTGCTGCTGGCCACCCTGATCGTCGGCGGGGCGTATACCGTTGCGGGTATGGTCGCCAGGGCCCCCGTACTGCGCTGGATCGGCCGGATCATGTGGTGGGGACCGCTGATTGGCGCCGTCCTGCTGGATCTCAGCGGCAGGGACATTCTACTCCTTGACTTCTATTACTCCCCGCTCAATCCATGGGTTCCCGACGGCACAAGTTTGACGCTCGTGTTCCTGGCTGCCGTTACCCTCTCGGTCGGAGGGATGTATCTGCTGATCTGGCGGCGCAGTCTCTCCATATGGAGTGATTTTTTCCCGTGGGCGGCGGCGGGCTTTGTGATTACCCGTATGGTCACGCTGGTAAGCCCGTGGCCAACCGCGCTGAACGCGCTGATTGCGGCCAGCGCGCTGATGTCGCTGCTCACGGCGCTGTTCCGGAAGCCCGCGTCCCGGGTCGGGTGGGCTGCGGGGCTGCTGGTATTCCACTGGTGCGCCCACGCCCTTCCGGTCGGCATGCTGCTGGCCGCGGTCAGCCTGCTGCCCGGGGTGGTCGCGGACCGTTTTATGCCGCGGCTGCTGCCGTCCGCCCAGGACCAGGATCCTGAACCCCGGCCATCATCGGAATCTTCCCCGGCATGAGCACCCTGTCCTCAGCGCTGACAGTATGTGACACGCTTCGGCGGCATGGCTTTATGGCCCTGTTCGCGGGAGGGTGCGTCCGCGACAGGCTGCTGGGCCGGTCGCCCAAGGACTATGACGTGGCCACCAACGCCACGCCTGAAGAGGTCCGCGCCCTGTTTCCCCGCATTGTGCCGGTCGGGCTTTCCTTTGGGGTGGTTAAAGTGCTGCAGGACGGGGAAGAAATCGATGTGGTTACCTTCCGCCGGGACGGCGCGTACCAGGACGGCCGCCACCCGGACAGCGTGGCCTATGCCGCCCCGCGCGAAGACGCCATGCGCCGGGACTTTACCATCAATGCCTTATTCCTGGATCCTGCCACGGACCAGGTGCTCGACTTTACCGGCGGGCTGGAAGACCTGCGGAACCAGGTTATCCGATGCGTGGGCAATCCCCGGGAACGATTTCTGGAGGATCGGCTGCGGCTGCTGCGGGCCATTCGATTCGCCTCAGCCCTGAATTTCCGCATTGTCCCGGAAACCTGGGATGCCCTGAAACAGGTCACCGCGGAAGAAGGGCTGCAGGGGGTGAGCGCTGAACGGATCCGGGAAGAGCTTGACCGCATGCTCACCGAAGGCGGCGCCCGGCGGGCCATGGAAGCGCTTTCCGAGTCGGGCCTGCTGAGCCTGATTCTGCCGGAAATCGCCGACCTGAAGGGAGTGCCCCAGCCGGAAGCCTTTCATCCCGAAGGGGACGTATGGGAACATACCCTCCGCATGCTGGACCTGCTGCCGCCGCATGCCCCCGTGGAGCTGGCCTGGGCGGCGCTGCTCCACGATTGCGGCAAGCCGCGCACAATCACTTACGCGGACCGGATCCGGTTCCACTACCACGAAAAAGTCGGTGAACAGATGGTACACGGCATTGGCCGGCGGCTGAGATTCCCGAACCGCCGGATCGAGCGGATCGCCTGGCTGGTGGGCAACCACATGCGGCTGGCCGCGTTTCCGGATATGCGCGAAGGGAAACGCAAACGGTTTTCCCGCGAACCGGATTTTCCGCTGCTGGTGGAGCTGGGCCGGCTGGACAGCCTTGCGAGCCACGGCGATACGAGTGTCATCGAGTGGATACGGCAATACCTGTCGCACGAGCCGCCCGCCCAGCCGCTGCCGCCGCCGCTGATTACCGGGGACGACCTGAAAGCGCTTGGCCTGCCGCCCGGTCCGGCTTATCGGGAATTGCTGCAGATGCTGCACGAACGGCAGATCGAAGGAGTCTTTTCCACCCGCGAAGCGGGCCTGGCCCTGGCGCGGAAACTGATTGAAGCCCGTCAGCCCCCGGATGAATAACCAGCCCGAGCCCGTCTGGGCGCTACGCGCCGGTGATCCGGCGGATCCGTTCCGCGGCTTCATTCCGGGGAACGGTAACCTGGGCTTCCCGCCCTGCCCGCCGGTAGGCGTCATGGTCCGCTATGTTTTCGCGGATCGCCTTTCCCATGGCCAGGTCCTTGACGGCAACCACGCCCCGGGCCAGTTCGTCCTCGCCCAGTACGACGGCCGCGGGTATGCCGTAATGGTCCGCCAGCGACAACTGGGCCCCCAGCCCTTTTTTCGCGCCCGGGAACGTAATAATATTTAATCCGCCGGCGCGCAATTCCGCCGCCAGGCGCAACACCTCCTCCCGCGGCACGTTACCAACCGTGACCACGCAGGCGTGGATCGGCCGGTCCGGCGCGGGAGCCAGTCCCAGGTGAACGAGCGCCGCCACTAAACGGTCCAAACCAATGGAAGCCCCTGTCGCGGGGATCGGTTCTTCCAGGAAACGGTCGCAAAGTCCGTCGTACCGCCCGCCTCCCCCTACCGAACCGAATTCCGGCGCGCCGGGAAGCGCCACTTCCAGCACCGGTCCCGTGTAATAATCCAGCCCGCGGGTCAGGCTGGGGTCGTAACAGACTTCTTCATCGCTCAGTCCCAGGGCTTCAAGGCACCGGTCCAGTTCCGCCATTTCCGCCAGGGCGTCCCGGGCGGATTCGGTATCCGGCAGCCGTTCCGTAAGTAAGGCCAGCATTGTTTTTCGGTCCGGCGCGCTGATGCCCACAAAATCCGCGATGCGGTCAATCAGGCCGGCTTCCAGTCCTACGCCCGGGATCGGATCACCCGATTCGTCTATCCGTCCCGGTCCCAGCTCCAGCCGCACATTCTCCAGCCCCACTTTTTGCAGTTTGTCCATCACCCGGAGGGTATGCTTCAGCGTTGCCGGCTCCGTGACCCCGTATCCCTGCAGCAGCGCGTCCACCAGCTTTCGGCTGCTGACCCGAACCTGATACTTCGGCGGCTGTCCGCCCAGGCCCAGCGCCCGAAAAGCTTCGCAAAGCGCCGCGATGATCTCGGCATCCGCGTCAACGCCCCGCGCGCCGGCGATGTCGATGTCACACTGGGTAAACTGACGGAACCGCCCCGGCCCCGGTTTATCCGCGCGGAACACGGGACCGATGTGGAACCGCCGAAACGGCAGCCGGATCCGGTCCCGGTACTGGCTGACCACCCGCGCGAAGGGTACGGTCAGGTCGAAGCGCAAAGCCGCGGCTTCAGATTCGGGCGTTTCCAGGGTAAAAATCTGTTTTCCCGTTTCTCCCTCTGTGGTGCCGGTGAGCGTGTCCAGCCGTTCCAGTATCGGGGTTTCCAGCGGCTGAAAGCCGAACCGCGCGTACGTGTCCCGGATGATGGACACCACCGCCTCCCGGACCGTCATGGCATCCGGCAGGAGATCCTGAAATCCCTTCAGTGTTTGCGGAACGATTCCCGGCACGAAGCACCCTTTCCACCGGCCGCCGCGCAACGCCCCCTCCACCGCGGGCGGCTCCGGCGCGCCCCCATAGAAAATGGTACCGGGACTGGGGGTCGAACCCAGGACCTCTGGATCCACAATCCAGCGCTCTGACCAACTGAGCTATCCCGGCACCCAAAAGCGGGCTTATTATAATCCGCTCCGCCCTTATGCCGCAAATGCGAGGCGGAGCTGGTGCGACATGGCATGGCAGGGAGTGAAACGGCAAAGGATACCGGCCGGCTGCGAGTCGCGTGAACCCGGTGACGGGTTGCGCCGGGCGCTATGGATGCTCCACAATGCAGGCTAGTATCCATTCAACCGTTATGGAAGGAAGTCGTCATGTATCTGCCCCATCACCTGTTAACGGGACTTACTGTACTTTGCCTGGGAACCCTGACTTCCGCGGATGATCTGCAGGCGGACCGGGACTTCAGCTGGGAGGGCGCCAAATGGATCTGGCGGGCGCTGCCGGAGGGATTTTTTCCCTATAACGACACGGTCATTTTCCGGAAGGTATTTTCCCTGCCGGAATCGGCGCGGGTAACCCTTCGGATTACGGCGGATACGGCGTACCGCGCGCTGCTCAACGGCGAATGGGTGGGAGACGGCCCCGCCCGAAGCTGGCCCGACCACTACCAGTACGACCGGATAGACGTAACCGGCCAGGCGCGCGCCGGGGAAAACGAACTGATTGTCATCGCGAAATTTTTCGGCATCGGCACCTTCCACCAGTTGCCCCAGGAGCCGGGACTGCTCGCCACGCTGGAGGCTGCGCCCAGAGATTCCGCCCGCCCGCCGATCCGGATCGTAACCGATGCTTCCTGGGAGGCGCGGGAAGCCGCGGAATGGCTGCGCTGGGTACCCAAACAATCCGTTCAGATGGGCCTGTTTGAGATCTACGATGCCCGAAAAGAAGGATCCGGCGAGTTTCAGCCGGCTGCCGAGAAATATCCGGCCGGCCAGAGTCCCTGGAAGAACCTCTGGCTTCGCGACGTGCCCATGCTGACCCGGATTCCGCGCCATTTTAAATCCCTGAGCGCGGCCTCCGTCGTCCGCCGCAGCGACTGGCATACCTTTATATTCCCCACCGCGCCGTGGCTGTACAGCGCGGTGGTGCCCACCAACAACCATTCCGCGGTCACGGGCATCTATGCCGTTGCCGTGGAGCTGGAACAGCCCGGCACGCTTCAGGTGGACGCGGGCGCGCAGACCGCCCTGGTGGACGGCAAACGGGTTCCCTCCCGAGGCATGCCGCTGGAGGCAGGGCGCCATCTGCTCAATGTCGCCCTTTCCCGCTGGTTCAGCCACTGGCATTACGACACCGAGGTGCGTGTTCGGTGTGATCAGCCGTTCCGCCTGGTATCCCCCGTGGACGGCAGTGCGGAAAAACCCTGGATTTACATCCCCGCGCCGGACGGAAAATACCTGGAATCCGACTGGAAATGGGCCCTGCTGTCCGACGCGGAACGCGCGGCAGTGGAAAACCGCCTGAAAAAAGGGTTGGATCAGGCCATTGAAACGTGGAGCCGGCCGGAATCTTTCCGGGAAAAGCCGCTTCCCGAAGGCAGCCGGCTGATTGGCCCGGAGGAGTGGACCGAGGCGGTACACTGGCTGTTCACTTCCCGGGAGCCCGTTCGGCAGATCACGGACACCCTGGGCGATACCAACGCGTTCCTGTCGGGAGACGCGCCGCTGAAAATCCCGCCCCAGTCTGATGGCGACGTGGAACTGGTATTCGACCTCGGGGAGCAGAATGTCGGATATTACAGCCTGGACCTGGAAGCGGAAAGCGGGCTGGTCGTTGACCTGGCCGGAGTGGAATACATCGCCCCGGACGGCAGGGTACAGCACACGGGATCCTACCGGAACGCGATGCGTTATGTCTGCCGGGAGGGCCGGCAGACGTTTACCAGCCTCACCCGCCGGTCCCAGCGGTACCTGTTTGTAACCCTGCGGAACCAGACCCGGCCGGCCATCCTGCGCGGAATCCGGCTGATTGAATCCACCTATCCGGTTCAGCCCCTGGGGTCTTTCGCCTGCAGCGACCCGCTTTTTACCAAAACCTGGGAGATTTCGGCCCGTACCCTGAAACTCTGCATGGAAGACACCTTCACCGACTGCCCCCTGTATGAACAGACGCTGTGGGTGGGCGACGCGCGCAACGAGGCGGTGTTTGCCTATACCGCTTTTGGCGCGGCGGACATCGCGCGGCGCTGTATCCGGCTGGCCGCGTGGTCCCTGGAAAAACATCCCATCGTGCTGTGCCAGGTCCCTTCCACCTGGGAAACCCTGCTGCCCGCGTGGAGTTTCCTGTGGAGCGTCATGGTGCGGGATTATTATGACTACACGGGAGATCTGGACTTCGTCCGCTGGGCCTATCCCTGGATGGTGAAGAATCTGCGGGGCGCGGCCAATTTTACGGACAGCCGGGGGCTTTTCAGCGCGCCCTTCTGGAACATGTTTGACTGGACCGGCATCGACGACGGGCACGCGTCGGTTACCCACAACAGCCTTTTTGCCATCGGCGCTGCGGACGCGGCCATTACGGTTGGGGAAGCCATCGGAGATACGGAACATCTGCCGTGGCTGCGCCAATACCGGGAACAGCTGCGAAATGCCGTGGAGGGGCTTTGGGATGCCGAAAGGGGCGCCTATCCCGACGCGGTGCGGGGCGATGGAACCCTGAGTCCCAAGACTTGCGTGCACACGGCGTTCCTTGCTCTCCTGTACGACGCTGCGCCGGAGGAGCGCCGGGAACGGCTGCTGGACATTATCCTGAATCCTGGCGAAGACGTGACCCGCCTGGGATCGCCCTTTGCCGCCATGTATCAGTTCGAAGCCCTGGAAAAATGCGGCAAAATTGACGCTATCCTGAACGCCATCCGCGAATATTACGGGCCCATGGTCGATTCCGGGGCCACCACGGTGTGGGAAAGCTTCCCGAGCGGAACAACCGGCAGCGGAGGCTTCCCCACCAGAAGTCACACCCACGCGTGGTCTTCCGCGCCCATTCACTTCCTGAACCGGATCGTGCTGGGCATTGTCCCGGAAAATCCGGGGGGTACGACGGTGCGCGTCAGTCCCTGGATAACCGGCCTGACCTGGGCCAAAGGCGCTTCCGCGCTGGCGGGAGGCGTGGTTTCCGTGGACTGGCGGCTCGATAACGATACCCTTCACATCACCGCGTCCGCGCCGGAAGGGGTGTCGCTTCGCTACGCGCCCAACCCGACGCATGATGGGCTGCGCGTGGTATTCAACGGCAAAGCGATACCCTGAGGTTTGTGGTTTTCCAACCGATCTTCCAGGACGTTGGCTGAGTGCTTTGCAGGGAGCATTTCAAGGCTAGGCGCGGTAAATGTTTTCTGTATATGTTTTTGTTGACTGTAAGCAGGAATTGGTGTATTATTTCACGGGCTTTACTGTTTTAGCATGCAGGCCTTGGTGCATTTGCTGGGAGGCGAATTGGAAGTTTACTCATGCAGGATGTTCCCATGGAGTCCCGGCATAAAGGGGGACAGGTGAGCAGGCCGGACGGTCACGCGCCGGGGGAAGCATTGCCGCGGGAACCGGACGGTTCTGCCGCGGAACTTATCCGGCTTGCCCTGCGGAACCTGCGCCACTGCATGCTGATTGTGGATGACCAGCTGTCGCTGGTTACCTGTAACGCCCTGTGCGACATGACCTGCCGCCAGTCGGACCGGGGAATCGACCTTTTCCGGAAAGTGCTGTCCAGCGAGTGCCCTCACCTGCGCCAGCGTCCGGAAGTATTGGAGACCCGCGCCGACATGCTGGAGAAGACCGCGCGGCGCGTGCTTGAAGGGGGGCACAACGAGGCAACTCTTCATTTTTCCTGCGGAGAGGGCGAACGCATTATTGCCCGGAATGTGATTATTTCGGCTCTGTACCACGGCGGGCGCATCTACGCGCAGATCCGGTTCGAAGACACTTCCGCCAGCGAACAGGCGCTGGCCATCTCCCGGCAGAGCGAACAGCAGTATACCCGCCTGATCGAAAACCTTCCGGACTGCATTGTGCGCTTCAACGAGCACCTGCGCATCCAGTACGTCAGTCCAAACATTTACTGGCTGACGGGCAGGCGCACCGAAGAGTACCTGAACGGACCGCCGGAAAGCCTCATATCTCATCCGCAATCCCTGTTACAGTTTCGTCAGGCGCTGGAAACGGCCGCCGGAGAAAACCGGACCGTGGAAATAGAACTTTCCCTGCCTCTCCCGGTCGGCACACGGACCATTAACTGCCGCGTAGTGCCTGAGCGTTCGGCGCAGGGAAAGACGCAGACCATGCTGGCCGTGCTGCGGGACATCTCCGAACACCGGCGTATGGAGGGCGAACTGAGATCCCTGTTTACGCAGATTCCGGTAGCCATGGGCGTGCTGGACTGTGTGCGGGACAGTTTCGGCCAGGTGGTGGATTTCACCGTAAGCCGCGCCAATCCGGCGGTAGAGCAGCATCTGGGGCTGCTTCCCCAAAATATCATAGGCCGCAGTTTTATGGAACTGGTTCCAGGGGCCGATCCGGCGTGGTTTAACGCGCTGCGGGACGTTGCGGATACCGGGGCGCCGCGGGAAATGGAACAGTACGCCCGGCGCCTGGAACGCTGGCTTTCTGTTCGGATCTTCCGCCTGAATCCGGACCAGGTGGCCGCGTTCGCTACCGACGTCACCGCGCGCCGTGTCCGGGAACAGGAACGCGCGTCACTGGCCGCCGCGCTGGAACAGTCGGAAGACGGGTTCCTGCTGCTGGACGCGAACGGGTCGATTCAGTATGCCAACCAGGCGGCAGCGCGGCGGTACGCGACAGACGTGCAGGGGCAGCCTGTTTCCAGCCTGCTGGAGTCGCCCGAAAATACGGAAAACCTAAGCCGGCTGGCGCATGCGCTGGAAACAGTGGATTCCTTTACCGGGATTTTCCTGCGTCAGGATCCCGCGTCCCGGGATAAACGTACAGATGAAGTCAAAATGACACCGGTCCGCGACGCGGAGGGCCGCGTATCCGGATATGCCGTGATGCTGCGGGATATTACAGACCAGATCCGCCGGCAGTCCCAGATGCAGCACGTGCAGAAACTGGAAAGCATCGGGGTGCTGGCCGGCGGCATCGCCCACGATTTCAACAACCTGCTGATGACCATCCTGGGCAATACCGACCTGGCCATGCAGGAACTGGATCCCTCCGCCGGAGTGATCGGATACCTGAAAGAAATCGAAAAAGCCTCCCAGCACGCCGCGGACCTGTGCAGGCAGTTGCTGGCCTACGCGGGAAAAGGCCAGATCAACGTCAGTACCGTCGACCTGAACAGCCTGGTCGAGGGCATGACCCGCCTGCTGGAAATCTCTGTCTCTAAAAAAGTGGTTATCCGTCAGAATCTGTTTCCCGGACTGCCGCCGGTCAAGGGGGATTCCAGCCAGCTTCGGCAGGTGCTGATGAACCTCGTGCTGAACGCGTCGGAGGCTATCGGCAACAAGAGCGGTGTAATCCTGATCTCAACCGGCATCATGAACTGCGACCGGCAATATCTCCTGGGCACTTTTGTCAGCGAATCCATACCTGAGGGAGATTACGTGTACATCGAAGTGTCGGATACCGGATGCGGCATTCCGCCGCAGGACCGCGACCGTATTTTCGACCCGTTTTTCACCACCAAGTTCCTGGGACGCGGGCTGGGACTGGCTGCCGTACAGGGCATCATCCGGGGACATGGCGGCGCGATCAAAGTGTACAGCGAACCGGGGAAAGGTTCCACGTTTAAGGTGCTCCTGCCTATCGCCGATGACGCGGTTATTCTGCCTGTGGCCGCCCGCCCGGAAAGCAGATGGACCTCTCACGGACTGGTGCTGCTCGCGGAGGATGAAGAAACCGTCCGGGCCATCGGCCAGCGCATGCTGGAACGTATGGGATTCACTGTGCTTACTGCGGTGGATGGGTGGGACTGCCTGCGTATTTTCCAGGAACATGTCCAGTCGCTCCGGCTGGTGGTGCTGGATCTGACCATGCCGCACCTGGACGGAGATGAGGTATTCCGGGAAATCCGTCAGGTGCGCCCGGACCTGCCTACCATCATCGCCAGCGGATACACCGAACAGGAAATCCGCCAACGTTTCGCGGGCAAGGGTATTGCCGGCTTTATTCAGAAACCCTATCATTTTACGGACCTGCGCGGCGTGATCCGCGCAGCCCTTGGCGAGTGATGGCGTGACCGTGGTTCCGGCCCCGCGTGAAACCGATGTCGTTCAGCCTGGGCGTAATTCGGAAGTGGATCCCGATCTGCGGAACCGGATGGAACGGCGGCTCGCCCTGCGTTTCCTGACGGGCATGCTGGCGGCCTGCGCCGCCCTGCTTTGGCTGTTTTACGGGGCGGGCGTTGTCCGGCTGTTGTCAGGCGCGGGGGGCATGCCATGACAGATCTCCCCGGGGGTGACTCTGAACAGGCCGCGCGCGCGCGCCGGGCGGAAAAACTCTACCGTCTGGCCACCGCCTGCTTTGTCGGATCGGCGGCGACCCTGCCCTGGGGAACCCTGCAGCAGCTTACGTCCGGCGGGTTGGATCTGGCTTCTCTTCTCGCGCTGGCCGGATGCGCGTTCACGCTGCCCGGCATACGGGCCGATCGGCTCAGGGTCCCTTTCGAGCTGGTGTGGCCGGTTGTGCTTCTGGCGGTGATCGGACTGGTTCCGACGCCCCTGCAACCGGCAGGGATATCTCCAGGCATGGTAGTGGTTATGGCGGCCGGCTTTCTGGGCGCTGCCCACGCGACCCGCCATGCCGGGGCATTCCGCGTGGCGTTGGCCTGCTGTGCCCTGTGCGCGCCGTTACCGCCGCTGTTGACTGCCGCGGTCCAGCTGCGCGTCTTTTTTCCGGAAGCCTGGAGCCCTTCCGGAATGGCGTTGCTCGGGTTTCCCGATCCGGAATCTATGGCCGGCGCAACCCTGATCTGTGCCGGCTCGGCCTGTATCCTTGCTGCCCGGGGGCTGCTGCTGCGCAACTGGACCGCCGCAGGCTGGTTGATCCCGGCCTTCCTTTCTGCCGCCATATTGGTCCCGCTGTATCTGTTTTTGGGCGTGGGTTCGGCGGAGGTTACGCCATCAGGCGCCGCGTTCACGCCGGCCCGGCTGCCGGCGACCCTGCTTGTACTGTACCTGGCGGCGCGGATCGGAGCGAAACTGGCTGTGGCGGCCCGCGTCCGCAGGGATCCGGAATTAGTGCTGGCCTCGCTGATCTGCCTTTTAGGTGCGCCTGTGGCGATACTCTGGACGCCGGGACCTGTGCCGCTTGCGGTAGCGGCGGGCATGCTGGCAGGTCCGGCCATCAGCCGGGGGAGAGACACTGCCTGCCCACCTTCTCGGTTATGGCGGGTCCTGCCTGGGTTGCCGGTGGCCCTCGCCCTGCTCCGCCTGGCAGTCCCTTTGCCCGGCGATCCCCGCGATTACGTGGTGCGGGCGGATATCTTGGTACGCCAGCAGCGCGCGGATGAGGCGGAAACCCTGTTGCGCCGCGTGCTGGCCTGGTGTCCGGAAGAAAGCCGCGCCGCCTGGCAGATGGCATGGCTTCGGCTGTATCAGGATGAACCGGATGGCGCGGCGTACTGGGCCGCCCGGTCCCTGCGCCAGAGTGGATCTGGGTTGCCACCGCGGTTTTTTCCTCATCCCGGTCCGGAGGAAGTTCAGGCTTTCCTGAACGCCGTGCGGGACAGCGCGGCTGTCCATACCATGGAAGGAACTGGCGGGGGTACCATGGCGCTGGCGCGGGTCCTGTTTGCCGCGGGCCGGCATTCCCAGGCGCTGGCGCTGCTGGATGCGCTGACCCGGGATGAGCCCTGTCCTGAAGCGATACCTTCCGATACCCTGCGTTCCCTGGTTGTTTGGCTGCTGGATATTTCGGAGGAAACCCTGCCGGAGTCCCTGCCGCCGGACGCGCTGTGGGCGGCCCTGCGGACAGGGTCTTCCCTGCAGATACTGCCGGTGCCGCGGGAACTGTCCGGTGTAAGCAAAGTACTGGCCCTGGCGGCGCGCGTCGAGGAAGGATGGACGGATGTACTGGTATTGTCGGGCAACGCATCGGTGGGCGCTTCAGGCAGATGGTTCGTGGAATGCCGTCCCGCGATGCCTTCCGGTGTGTTTGCTCCGGAGGATGCGGATTCCTCCCAGGATGAACGGCCATACCGGTGGGCGGGACCGCTTCCCGGCGGTTCCCCGGGGTCCTGGTGGGCGTATCACGCGGCGGGAATTGCCGTGCGCCTGGATGCTCCGAAGATCGAGTTCCGCCAACCTGATGTACACTGTACGTACCGGCCGCAGCGTCCGCCGGATATACAGTTGCTAGTGCCGAATACCCGGGACGAAAATACGCCCGGTAACGAAACTGGTCCCGCGAGGTAAACCGTATGAATACAGTATGGTTCCAACAGCCGGGGAATCCTCCTGACGATTCTCCCGCATCCCAGCAGGAAAAACCGGTTATGTGGCCTGGATGGCTGTGGCTGCTGATGGGGTCTCTGGCGTGGTTCGCGGTCAGTTGCGGGCCGCAGGGCGCGCCAAACCCAAAATTTACGGTGAATCCCGCGGAGGGAGTAGCTCCTCTTACAGTGCTGTGCCAGAACCAGACGCCACAGCGGTATCCCCTTGGGCTGTTTGCGGTAAAGTGGCGGTGGGAATTTGGAGACGGAACCCCGGACAGCACGGAAACAGGACCGCTCCACACCTTTGAACAGCCGGGAGAATATACCGTCAGGCTGACCGCGTCCACGCCGCTGGGCAGCCGTTCCGCCGAACAGACTGTGCGCGTATTCGCGCCGGATGAAAGCGATGATGGGGGCGACGGAGGGGATGGGGGCGGGGGAGATGGTGGGGGGGGAGATGGTGGAGGTGGAACCCAGGAAGTTCAGCCAAGCTTCACCCGCGCGTTCAGCGTGTCCGCCTGCTCGCCGGGATTGCCGGTAGACATTACACTGACCCTGGAGTACAGCGGGACAGCCTCAATAACCGCCCTGGGACTGGTGGAAACCCTTCCTCCCGACTGGGTTTTTGAAGGAATCGTCTCCGGGACCGTGGATAATGCGCGCCAGAATGGCCGGGATCTGGAATTCGCGTGGATCTCTATACCGGCTTTCCCGGTCAGCCTTACTTATCGGGTTCGGGCGCCCGCCGACCTGTCCGGAAACCAGGTATTCAGCGGCACGCTGTTCTACCGTTTTGACGCAGGCAGCCTGAGTTATGGGCCGGTAATCGGCGAGCTGCCCGCCACAACCGGCAATGGCAGTACCGGCACGGATGCCTCCGCTATGTTGATCCGGAAATTTTCCACGGACGGCGTTTACACTCCCGGAGAGCCGGTGACAGTTGTCCTGACGGCGGCATATACGGGAATATTTCCGCTCTCCAGCATCGGTATCCGGGAAACCCTTCCCCCCGGATGGACGCTGGGAAACGTGTCAGGAGACTGCGCGCCTCCTGTCTTCCGGCAGAACGGCCAGGATGCCGAATTCGCCTGGATTGATATTCCCCCGCTTCCCTGTTCTTTTACGTACCAGGTCTGGCCTCCGCCGGACGCTTCAGGCCAGGCAGGATTTACGGGAACGATTCTGTTCAGGACAATCGCCACGGAGTTAACCTCCGGCCCTTTTGTAGGAACCTTATATCCGGCCGCGCCGACCGATCCGTCTGACCCGCGGGTTACGGTTCCGTCGGTTACTGGGCTGGATCTGGATGCCGCGTCCGCCGCGCTGGCCGGTGCCGGCTTGGTTCAGGGCGATGTCTTCTGGGAACACCGGACCGACACGCCCGCGGATCGTGTCGCCGCGCAGTTTCCTCCGGCCGGCGCATCCGTTCTTCCGGGAAGCGCCGTGTTGCTGACCGTATCGCTGGGACCGCCAGCCAACCCGGAAACGGATTATGCCGCGGAAACCGTGGTCAACCTGCGCCGTTCTCCGCTGGTTGCCTTTGAACCGGGCGGCACGGTATCCATTTCCGTATCTTTCGACAAACGCGGCGGCAGGCAGGTCAGTACGCTTACCCTCCAGGAAACACTTCCGGAGGGGTGGACATTCTCCGGCATGGAATCGGGCGGAGACCCGGGAGTTCAGCCCGAAATAGGCGCATCCGGGACATTGGTATTCTCCTGGACAGCCCCTGAAACGTTTCCCTTTACTGCCGTTTACCGGATCAGTCCGCCCGCTCAGGTGAACGGCATACCTGCCATATCCGGGACGGTTCAATATCAATTTGCGGATGGGTCTGTCGGAGCCGGTATTCCCGCTGAAAGCCGGCTGGTCCCGCTGGGCGGTCTGGACACGATGGTCGCGGCGCAGCTTTCAGCTATATCGCCGGAGTGTTTTACGCCGGGAGAGGATCAGCAGATTACGATTACCCTGTCACGGGCAGGCGGTACCGCGCTGTCCGCGCTGGGCGCCGTGCTCACCCTGCCGGAGGGCTGGATCTGGGGCGGTATCCTGAACGGTTCCGCGCCACCCATCATCCGGGCTGACGGCAGCGCAGTGGAGTTCGCGTGGATTACGCCGCCCGCGCTGCCCCTGACGTTTACCGCCCGGATTACAGCTCCCGCGGCTGTTTCTGAGGATCGGGCGGTCTTTTCCTGCCAGGCCCAGGGACGCCTTGCCGCCGGAGGAGCCCTGTATGGTCCTGTGGATGGGCTGGCGGTGCCCCGACGGATTGCCCCCTGATCCGGGCGTTTGAGTTGGGATGGGGCCGAAGCGGCATGTATGATACTCACGGAGTGTCCCCGTAAGGGGTGGTCGAAAACACAACCCTAAAACAAGGAGATTCGATATGCGGAGCGCAACAGGAGTGTTTGCCGCGCTGGGCCTGCTGCTCATCGCGGGCGTAACCGTGGCGGATGAGGCTAAACTGGCAGACGGGGCGCCGACGGCTGAGGCGTTGGGCTGGCGGCTGGGCTGTCAGGCATACAGCTTCAACCGGTTTACCTTTTATGAAGCGGTGGATAAAACGGCCGCGGTCGGACTCAAGTGGATCGAAGCCTATCCGGGGCAGCGGCTGAGCAAAGACCTGCCGGAAAACGTGGTTTTTGACCACAACATGAACGCTGACCTTCAGAAACAGGTCAAAGATTATCTGGCGTCCAAAGGGGTTCAGCTGGCGGCGTACGGCGTGGTCAACCTGCCTAAAGATGAAGCGGAGTCCAGGAAAGTTTTTGACTTCGCCAAAGCGATGGGCATTGGCGTTATCGTTTCCGAGCCGCTGCCTTCCGCCCTGCCCATGGTGGATAAACTTTCCCAGGAGTACGGCATCAAAGTGGCCATCCATAACCACCCCAAGCCATCTAAATATTACGACTACAAGACGCTGCTTGAAGCCACCGCGTCGGTCAGCAAGAATATCGGCGCCTGCTGTGACACGGGCCACTGGCCCCGCTCCGGCATCAACCCGGTGGAAGCGGTAAAAGCGATCGGCGATGCCGGCCGGATCATATCGTTTCACTTCAAAGACCTGAATGAATTTGGCAATCGGGAAGCGCACGATGTGGTGTGGGGAACAGGCGTGTGCAACGTGAAAGATATTCTGAGTTACCTGAAGGAAAAGGGCATTCAGGCCCATTTCTCTATCGAGTACGAACACAACTGGGACAATTCCCTGCCTGAAATCGCCGAGTGCGTAAAAGCTTTTGAAGCCATGGCGCAGGAGCTTTCCAAATAACCGACTGCGCTGATTCGCCAGAAATTCGGCGTCCGCAGCTTTGCGCTGTGGGCGCCTTTTATTATTTACGGCCTGCCAGAATCGGAAGGCGGCGCCGTGTCCGGCAGGTTCCGTGTCATTTCAGGGAAGATTTCGAGCCGGATCAGCCGGACATGGGTCGGCGAGCCTTCCAATACCGTTATAAGGCCGAAGGGGGACCGGATGACTTCACCCCGGCGGGGGATCCGGCCGGCCAGATGGCACACCCAGCCGCCCACGGTTGAGACATCCGGATCAGTTATGGGGATTCCAGCCGTTTCAGCGCACTCCTCCAGTGAGGTCAAGCCGTCAACAAGGAAGGCGTGCGGTCCGATCCGGCGGATCTGGGCGCGCTGTTCGTCATACTCATCATGTATTTCACCGAAAATCTGCTCCAGAATATCCTCAATGCAGATAATGCCGTCCGTGCCGCCGAATTCATCCACCACCACAACCATATGCTGCCGTTCGCGGCGCATGGTCTCCAGCAGGTCGTCCAGTTTCATGGTATCCGGCACATGCAGGACCGGCCGAACCAGCCGACGGACATCCTGGTTGTCCGGATCCGGATCCGTCAGCAGGTCAAACGCTGATGCCAGGCCGACAATCTTATCCACACTGCCTTCGTACAGGGGGATCCTGGTTTTGCCGCTTTGGCGGAACAGCGCCATCAGTTCATTCCGCGTGGCGGTTATGGGCAGCGCTACGACCCGGATCCGCGGAACCATGACATCCTTCGCCTGCATCTTTTGCAGATCGATGACCGAGTGGATCATCTCCTGTTCCGCTTCGTCCAGGGAACCCCGGTCTGCGCTTTCATCCACCAGCGCGCGCATTTCCTCCAGCGAATTGAAAAGGCGTTTAGCGCCTCCCCGTTCCACGCCCAGATGGGGAAACAGCGCGTGGGTCAGCCGGTGCAGCGGAACCACTATCGGAAGCAACAGGCGGTCAAACCAGTGCATCAGGGGTTCGCATACCAGCGTGAACGGGGTAGGATGCAGCCGAAACAGGCTTTTGGGGACCACCTCCCCAAAAAACAGGAACAGCGGCACGCCCACAACCGTCGCCCATGCGTCCCCCAGCACGATGGCCAGGGTGATTGAACCGGCCACGACAGTCAGGTTGTTGCCAACCAGAATGGCGGTAATCAGTTTGTCCGGATGGTCATAATACTGAAGGATCCGACGCGCCCGGGGATCTTTATCCTCTTCCGCGATCCGCCGAACCCGAATCGGATTGCTGGAGAGAAAACCGGTCTCATAGCCGGAGAAGAAGGCCGAAAGGGCCAGCATCAACCCAATGAACGCGATGACCGTAAAGACTCCCGTCATGCTTCGTCCTCCCTGGACTCCGCATGTTCCCGAACCCAGAGTCGTACCCGGGTTACCCGTTTGTCGTTCATGGATTCGATCCGGTACACCACGCCGTCCAGTTCCAGCCGGTCGCCGGGACTCAGCACCCGTTCCGCCCGCGACATCAGAAACCCTGCCAGGGTCGTGTGTTCCTCGTCATCGGCGCGGATGCCAATCAGGTCTTCCAGTTTTTCCAGGCTGTACGAACCATCCGCCAGGTATTCCCCCGGACCCACCTGCACGCATTGGGGCTCTTCAGACTCTTCGCTGTCGTCGCCGATGTCCCCCACAACTTCACGCAGCGCGTCCTGCAGCGTAACCAGTCCCCGGGTTCCCCCGTATTCATCCACGACTACCGCCAGGTGCGCGTGGTACCGCTGAACATGCTTCATGAAATCCGCCAGGGTCATGGTCTCAGGCACAAAATGAACCGGCCGCATCAGGGCCGTGACGGGCGTTTCCATCCGGCCGTCATCCAGGCACCGCAACAGGTCTTTCGCGTACACAATGCCCAGGATGGTATCGAGGTTGTCCCGGTACACCGGCATGCGGGCGTATTCCTGCTCCCGGAATACCGCCAGCGCGTCAGCCGCCGTGGCGGTGTCCGGAAGAGCCACCATGTCCATCCGGGGAACCAGGATGTCCCGCACGGTTTTGTCCCCGAACTGCAGGATGCCGCGGATCATCTGGCGTTCGTCTTCCTCAATGACGCCAGGCGCTCCGCCATCCTCCAGCACCAGTAAGAATTCTTCATCCGTCAGAAACGGGGCTGGAGGAAGTTCGCTGATGCGGGTCAGCCGGAACAGCAGCCCGACCATCCAGGTCACGGCTCCCCGAACGGGCCGAAACACCAGTCCGGCCAGCCAGATGCCCGGCGCTGCCAGCTGGGCGAACCGTTCCGCCCGACGAAGCGTAAGCGCCTTGGGAACCATCTCCCCGAAGAAAACCAGCACCAGCGTGGTCAGCAGCGTCGAAAGGATATAGGATACGCCTGGCGAGGCTGAAAGAGACCTCTCCAGCAGTCCTGCCAGCGTCCCACCAAGGGTAATGCCCAGCAGCACGTTAACCAGGCTGTTGCCCATCAGGATGGTTGCCAGCACCGCGCTTGGCTCATCCATCAGGCGGGCGGCTATCACGGCCAGCGGTCTCCCCTGTTCCCGCATCGCCCGAAACCGCACGCGGCTGGTAGAGAAAAAGGCCACTTCAGAAGCGGAGAAAAAAGCGGATGCTGCGAGCAGCGTCAGCGCGGCCAGCCCTCTTCCCGGCGGCAACAAATTCACCGCGGCGTTCGCCCAATCCGTAGCCGGGGCTGATCCAGAGCCTGTCCCGCCGGCCAGGGCGATCCCCGCGGCCACGGCCGGCACTGCCAGCACCAGGCGGCCGCCCGACGGACGACGGATTCCCTTCACCGGTCCAGTGGCGTGTCTAATGGACGTCATCGGCAATCCAGGCGTCCTCTTCCGGAATTCCCAGTATATGGGCCTGAGCTTTTTGCATGGCCGCGCGGTCCGCATCGGTTTCGTGGTCCATGCCCAGAAGATGCAGCATACCGTGGCAGAAAAGCAGGCGGATTTCCCGCCGGGCCGCCACCCGGTCATCCTGCTGGCGGCGCATTACGGTTTCGAACGAGATCGCGATATCTCCCAGTAACTCGGGTCCGGGACCGGGCACCGGCGCCGCGGGGAATGCCAGCACGTCGGTCGGACCGTTTTTCTTCCGCCAGATCTGGTTTAACCGGGTAATATCATTGTCGTCACAGATCATCATGCTGATGATAACAGACCGTTTCGGGCGATTACAGTACACCAGGGCTTTTTGGGCAATGGATATCAGGTCCGCTCTCCGGTAGAGGTATTTATGCCGGGACCAGTGGCAGATTTCCAGAATAATTTCGTGCGCCATGTCAGCTCCTTGCTACCGGCGGCAGGGACGGGTATTTCATCCGCGCGTGCATCATGGACATAACCGTGCGGGTAAGCACGTCTACCACGGCGGTCAGCTGTTTCAGCGTCAGGTCGCAGTCATCGAACTGCCCCTCGGAGAGCCGCAGGTCCACGAATTTCCGGACGAGCGCCCGTACCGATTCCGGCGTGGGATGGTCCAGCGTCCGCACGCTGGACTCCACCGCGTCGCAGATCATCAGGATGGCCGTTTCCGCGCGGCGCGGCCGGGGGCCGGGATAGCGGAATTCCTCCGGATTTACATTGTCCTGCCCGTAACGTTCCAGCGCCTTCGCGTAGAAGTAAGCGATCGTAGTGGTGCCGTGATGTTCCAGTATGCCATCCACCAGCGGCTCCGGAAGCCGGTACCGGCGGGCCATCGACGCACCTTCCAGCACGTGCCTGCGAATCAGCGCGGCGCTTTCCTTCGGGTCAAGCTGATCATGAATATTTACGCCGTTCTGGTTCTCCACGAACAGCTCAGACCGCGACATTTTGCCAATGTCATGGTAATAGGCGCAGACTCTGGCGAGCAGCCCGTTCGCGCCAATGGCGTCGGCTGCCGCTTCCGCAAGCTGCCCCATCATCAGGCTGTGGGCATGGGTGGCCGGAGCGCGCATTGCCAGCTGACCCAGCAGCGGATTATTCAGGTCTGAGTATTCGAGCAGGGTGATGTCGGTTGTGATCCTGAACAGCCGTTCCAGGGGCGACAGCAATCCCGGAACCACGATCGCGCACAGGCCTCCATTGAGGATAATCAGCCCGCCGCGCCGCAGGAAGTTCTCGCTGAAAAGGGACTCCATGGAAAGCGTTACCGCCACCGAAGCCACCAACCCCGCAATGGTTGCCGCCACGGCCGCCGCGGTCATGTCGCCGCGCCGGCGGACCCGGCTGACCGCGAAGCCTCCGGCACAGGCCATCGCGCCCAGCACCAGCATCAGCCGCCAGTTGTACTGAAACAGGTCCGAAACCAGCACGGCCGCCAGCAGAGAAAACATACTGGCCCGGATAGGCCCTCCCAGGATGACAAAAAGAATGGCCGCGGCCGCCGCCGGCACCAGGTAACCGCTGGGTTCAAAATACAGAAAAACCCGCGCCGTGATCAGCAGCACGGTTAACAGGGTAACGCCCAGGGCAAAGGACTTCCGCGTCGTCATTCCCGCGCACCCCACCAATGCCGGAACCCGTCCCACAAAAGAGGTTATCCGCCACCAGGCCAGCAGCGCCAGCGCCACCAGTAGCGCGTTGGCCACCAGCGTTCCGGTAAAGCGCTGCCAGGGTTTATTGGTTCCTGCCAGCAGTTTCAGATAGGTTTCCACGTCCGATCTGGACTGGGCCGTCCACCGGCGTCCCCGGTCCTGGATGATTTCTCCCGCTTCGATCTCCTTCATCACGGGAGGGGTGCCTTCGGCAACGCGCGCTCGCGCTGTTGCTGTAGCCACCTTATCTTCCACCAGCGTAGGCACGATCAGGTCCCGGCTGAGAGTAAGTATCGCGTCATGCCCGCTGGCCCACTGGGATTGCCCGCTTTCCGCGCCGCCGGTTCCAGCCTGTTGTCGGATCAGGGAGGTCAACTGGTTGCTGAATGCCTCCATCGCCTGTTTCGGGTCATTGATCTGGCTGAGCCGCGTTTCCGCCACGTCACGGTGAGCCTCAGCGGATTTTCCCGGTCCGCGCTGGATAACCACGCGAAGGGTATCACCGTCCGCCGGAAGCAGTTCCGGCCGCACCCCCTGACTCAGGGTCTGCTCCAGCGCATCAGCGGCCAGCGCCATCAGTCGGTCCGCGTCGGAAAATGTCAGGGGCGCGGGCGGGTCCGGGTCCAGCTTCACAGTTTTTCTGGGGCGGGTATCTTCAGCAACGGCGTTCTGCGCGTCTGTCGGTTCCTGCGTCGGCTCGAATATCCGCCGCGGCAGGCTGGCCCGGTCCGGTATCAGGAATGGCGCCAGCAGGTCCGAATCCGACAAGGTTTTCCACTCATCTTTCTGCCGCCAGGATTCCAGGGTCTGGGTGATCGCCCGGTTGATCAGATCTGTTTCCTGGTCGCCGGATGTGGAATTCCGGAGAAGCTCCAGGATCCGACGCTCCGCGTCCGGCCTTGCCTGCTGGACCAGCGCGAAGCGCTCCCGCAATTTTCGGATCTGCTCGTTTACGACAGCTCCGTCAACCCGGTAATACACCGGAACCTCGGCCATGGCCGCCTCGCGGGCTTCCAGAGTGCGCTGCAGGTCTACGGATTCGAAAAAAAACGCAGCCCGAATTTCCTGATCCGCAACAGGAGCGTTGAGGTCTACGGTTAGCGCTCGGTCGAAAGAAGGTTCCCGCGTCAGGGCCGCCACGCACAGCGCATACGCCAATACCAAAGCGCCTGCCCGCGCCACCCGGGCCTGCCTGGCGGTAAACCGGGCATACACGTCCGGTATCGACTCCCAGATCCGCCAATCGGTCGGCGGATTCGGACCGTTACGGTCCATCGGTGGCCGTGCCGTCCGGGTTTTGTTCCGGACGCCCCCCGTTACCGGATCTGGGACCCGTCTCATACGCGTCGATAATCCGCTGTACCAGCGGATGGCGGACGACATCCCGGCCTGTCAGGCGTACCACGCCGATGCCGGGAACCCCTTCCAGGACTCCCATCGCATGACCCAGCCCTGATTCTACGCCGCGGGGCAGGTCCACCTGTGTAATATCTCCTGTGACCACCGCCCTTGATCCAGTACCCAGGCGGGTCAGAAACATCAGCATCTGGTCTACCGTCGTGTTCTGCGCTTCATCCAAAATGATGAACGCGTGATCCAGCGTGCGGCCCCGCATAAAAGCCAGCGGCGCCACCTCAATGGACTGCTGTTCCATCAGGCGCCGCGCCCGTTCCATGTCTAAAAGCACAAACAGGGCGTCATACAGCGGCCGCAGGTAGGGGTTTACCTTCTGTTCCAGGTCCCCGGGCAGAAAGCCCAGCCGTTCACCGGCTTCCACCGCCGGTCGGGTCAGCACCAGCCGTTTGACCTCACGGTTGAGCAGGGCGGATACCGCTGCGGCCATGGCCAGGAACGTCTTGCCTGTTCCGGCCGGACCGACCGCAAGCGTAATGTCATGGCGGTGTATGGCCTCCAGATAACGGTGCTGTCCCCGGGTGCGGGGGCGTATGTTCACGTCGGCGCGTATGGCGGCCGGACGTTCTGCCAGCATCCGCCCCAGCGCGCGCTGCTCGCGGTCCCGGGCCACGGACACGGCGATATCCACGTCATCTACTGTTGGGGTATGGCCCATCCTCACCGCATCCAGTATCCCCTGGAGGGCAATCCCCGCTACCGCCGCATCCGTTTCTTCCCCGATGATCACCACCCGGGTGCCCCGGTCTACGATTCGGACTCCCGCCTGATCCTGCAGACGGCGACGGAGTTCACCATTAAATCCCAGTAACCGAAGCGCCTCTTCCTGGCTGTGCAACTCGAATTCGTGTGTTAGCGTATGCGCGTATTCCTGGACGCTTTTTCCAGCCGGCACATCCGCGCCACGCGCGTGATGCTGTTCATTCATGGACTGAGTTACGTTTCGCTCCTTATCTTTCCGGTAAAATTGTAACCTGAATCCATCCCGGTCCGCAATTATATTTCCCGGCTATCCAAAAACAAAATGGAACGGCCGGACAGCCATTTACGGTTCCGGCAGGTATGGAAGAAAATTTTGAAAGATGAAACCTGACTTGAAGCGCATAATTACCTTATCGAGGGGAATTTTTGATACAATTCATTAGTTTTACGATCAAATAAAGGAGATTTATCATGTCCAGTGAACAGAAGGCCACGAATATTACCTGGCACGAAGGAAATATCACCCGGATGGATCGGGAGCGGCTGAACGGCCACCGCGGCGCGGTCGTGTGGTTTACCGGCCTCTCGGGTTCCGGGAAATCCACAATCGCCCGCGCCCTGGAAGAAGCCCTGTTTGAACGGGGCATCCGCGCATATGTACTGGATGGTGATAACATCCGGCACGGGCTTAACAAAAACCTGGGGTTTTCGCCGGAGGACCGCCAGGAAAACATCCGGCGTATCGGCGAAGTCGCCAAACTGTTCGCGGACGCGGGGCTGATCGCGATTACGGCATTTATTTCCCCCTATCGGGCCGATCGGGACCAGGCCCGCGCCATCAACGGGGAGGATTTCATTGAAGTGTATGTCGATTGCGCCCTGGACGTATGCGAAAGCCGGGATCCCAAGGGACTGTACCAGAAGGCCCGGGCGGGGCTGATTCCCGAGTTCACCGGCATCAGCGCGCCCTATGAACCGCCGCTGAATCCCGAACTGGTCATTGACTCCGCGGCGCTTTCAGTCGATGAATCCGTACGCAGCGTGATATCCCTGCTCGAGAGCCGGGGCATCATACCCGCCCGTTCATAAGTCGCCAGGGGGCAACGGATTGCCCGGATTCAGGTTGTGGGAAAATCGTCCGCCGCGCGGTACGCCGCGATGAGGGCGAGCTCGCCCTCCCGGCCTTCTCCGGCGATGCCGTGCTCCATCCCCACGATTCCGGCGTATCCTTTCCGGTGCAGGTGGCGGAAAATATTCCGGTAGTTGATTTCACCGGTTCCGGGCTCCTTACGCCCGGGATTGTCCCCCACCTGGATATAAGCAATCTCGGACCAGGCGCGGTCCAGGTTGGGGATCAGGTTGCCTTCGGTAATCTGCTGGTGGTACAGGTCGTCCAGAATTTTGCAGGAGGGGCTGTTTACCGCCCGGCAGATCTGGTACGCCTGTGGAATGCGCGTCAAAAAAAGTCCCGGGTGGTCCGTGTGGGGGTTCAGCGGTTCCAGCACCATGACCAGTCCCGCGGGCTCACAGACCTCCGCGCAGTATTTGAGGTTTTCGATCACGTTGGCGGTCTGATAATCCCAGGGCAGCTTCCGGTCGTACTGTCCCGGAACTACCGTGCACCATTTCGCGTTGACCCGCTTGGCCACCTCGACGGCGTTGCGCATATCCGCCACCAATTTTTCCCGGACAGCAGGATCATCAGAAACAAAAGTGACGTTTTCGAAGTCGGCGCAGGCCACGAAGACGCCCATTTCCATGCCGAGCCGAGCCATTTCCGCGCCGATTTTTTCCTGCATCCTGGGAGGGCGTCCCGGCATTCCGTTATCTTCCCATGCCCGGAATCCCTGATCCCAGGCAAAGCGCAGCTGGTCCAGCAGATCTTTACCGGCCAGGTTCTCAAACATGCCGAAATGTGGCGCGTACTTCAGTTTGAAGGGGGGCTGATTAGACTCCGCCCCTTCCGCTCCGTTCGCGGATGAAACGGCCAGTCCCGCCGCGCTCAGCATTCCCGCCATACCCAGAAAAGACCTTCTTCCCATTGTTTTCATGTGCTTATCCTTTTGGCGATACGAACCTTCACCGTCGCGTTCGGCAGAAGCCTGTTTCAGTGTAACGCATTACGAAGGATGGGTTAAAACCGTAGCATGGCTGTACCTATCCTAAACAAAAAAGTCCGCCCCCGCGGCAGGACAGCGGGGGTGGAAGAAGGAACAACTATAAAATTCAGATCACAGGCCGGACAGGGCACCCACCAGGGCAGCCACGGTCGGCAGGACGGGGGATTCACACCCGTACATTTTCTGGGTGGCCGTGGCGGCATCCATCGTCTCGATGCCGGGAACCGCGATGTAGCGTTTGAACTCTACGTGACCGTCCATGTACAGCACGTTGCATCCGCCCGGCACGTGGTTGAAATACACGCCCGAGGGACCCGCGCCCAGCGCGTCCAGCATGACCCACAGCGTGCTTTGCGCCATGTTGCTGGCTGCCGGATTGTTGATGTCGGTGATCAGGAAACGCTCGATGCCTTCGCGCAGCCGATAGATGGTGCTGCCGCCGCCGTTACCGTAAGCGGTCCACTGGCTGCCGGTGTAATTAAGGTTAACGTCTGAGTCGATGGCCGCCAGCACGGTCGGAAGATTCGCCGCGTTGATGCCGCCCTCGCCAAACAGCGCAATCACCTCCTGCTGGTGCTGGAAGAACAGGCCGTCCAGCGCGGCGCCAACCTGGGCCGGCACCGGCTGCGTGGGCTGCAGATTGGAACCTGACAGCAGGGCTACAACAGCGAACTCATTGGCCAGACGGCACTCTTCCGCCCGGTCAAACACCCAGCCAAGATACGCATAGGAACAGTCTACCATGGAAGGATCCCACGCCAGCCGGGGAGCGCCTTCAGGGCCGCCGGTCTCTCCGGCCTGGAAAAACAGCCGCCGCTGATGTTCGCTCAACTCCGCGTCCGAGGGGCACAGCACAATGTTCACGTCGGAGAGATATTCCGGGTAAATGGCATACACGGACGGACCGGCTGCGAAAGCATCGTCGATGTTGCCGTTCCGGTCCCGGTAGCACTGCAGGGGAGGAAACGCGCCGCGGGCTTCATTGTTGTACATCTTGAAAATGAGCCCCCACTGCTTCAGGTTGTTCTGACAGGACGAACGGCGGGCCGCTTCACGGGCCCGGGCCAGCGCCGGCAGCAGAATGGCCGCCAGAATTCCGATGATGGCGATCACTACCAGCAGTTCGATGAGGGTAAATCCGGATCTTTTACGCATAATACACTTCTCCCATTAGTTGTTTTTTTCCACGGGAAATAGAACTCCCATGTCTATTTCCCCTTCCGATGAATACTATACACCTGCAGGGCCGCGATTTTTAATCTCTTTTTGATGCCCTGCCGGGCGATGAGAGCATTTCAGGGTTTTATCTCCCCCGATCCGGCGTATGTACGGTAGTGGCCGGTTTCTGCCTCGGCCGCATTGATCCGGACCGAGGCGGTGCGGTACGCTTATGCTGCTGTAGGGCAATAACTCTGTGCGGGCGGATCGCGTTCCGCTGCAGAGTGGGAGACGCGCCATGCTGAGTCTGTTTAAACGCTGCGGGTTATTTCCGGTTGTGCTTGGTTTGCTGACCGGCTTCGTGTTCCTGTTGAACGGTTGCAATACCCTGTCCGGCCAGCCCGCGATGCGCCGGGCGGAAATTACGCCCGAACAGCTGTTTCCTGGAACCGAAGGCGTGCTGACGGTTGAGCTCCGGGACAGGCAGGAGATTGTGAAACGTGTCGAAGGCGTTATTCTCGAAGACCCGCGGCTGACTTTCCGGCTGCGTAATGACGGGCAGCCGCCTGATCGGAAAGCGGGGGATGGAACCTGGTCCATGGCAGTGGTTGTTCCTCGTCAGGCGGTTCCCGGTTCGTATACCATGCAGATTACCGCCATAGCGGAAGACGGCCGGCCGATCATGGTTCGGGATAAACACGGCACGGTCCAGCTTATGCAGATAACGCTGCCTGTGGTGATTCAGCCTGCGCCCGCCGGAGCCGAATCCGCGCAGCCTCCTGCCCAGGCAGCCCCTGCCGGCCAGTAATGGCGGCAGTTCCAACGTTCCGCCACCGAAAAAAATGTCAGATTCCTGCGGATTCAGTGGTATAATCTAATTGGATATTCGCTGAGCGCCTCGTTGGCCGATGCCCGTGGGGGCGTCCCGGTTTCGACGGGGGTGGAAGAAGCGAGTGTTGCGTGCCGAGGACCCGCTGGCCTCGTAAAAAGCGGGAAAATCAATAACTGCCAACGACAACTTGGCGCTGGCGGCCTAATAACGGCCGCCCGTCCCTTCCGTGACCGCCCGCTAGCGGAACGGGACGGCGACAGCGGGCTCCGACCCGGGATGACGGCGGCTGCCCGGGAAGGACGCTCAGCCGCCTGGCGGCCGGCGTGAGCGCGCCTGACGCGCGCGCCGGTGGCGATGACCTAAAAGAAAGGCTACGCACGTAGATACGCTCGTGGAAGCACTTCCGGACGCGGGTTCGATTCCCGCCGCCTCCACCATTTTCCAAAATGCAACCACGCTCTCTCGGGCAACTGGCCCGTGGGGGCGTTTTGCGTTTCGGCCCTTTGTTGGCGGGCGTTTGCGCGGTTTCCCGCCCCCCGACCTGTGGACTTGCCAACCTGCATTTCCTGCCGATTCGGCCACATTTCTCCCCAATTCTCTCTGTTCTCTCCAATACCTGTGGACTCAGTCCGAGGAGGCGATTTCGCATAACACCCACCATTTCAAGGCGTTTTGGCGTTCGTTGGTTTCCGTGTTTTGTGACTGGCCACCGAACGGCCTGCCCGAAAAACGGCCCACAAAGGCGTTTATCGAACCGCGAGTCCACAGCCGTTTCACGAAACCCGCATAAACAAAGGATAAAACGCGATCCGCCTGGAAGCCTTCCTGACATTCGCTTCCTGGGTCGGGAAGCGTTTCTTGAGAGAATTTCCTTTCGTGGCCGTCATGACGGCAAGCCCGCCCCACGCTCGGTGACCGCGAAATGGCCGCGGAACAGCAAAAAGCCGGAGGCGCGGTATGCGCTTCCGGCATCGAAGGCGAGGGAGATTTCAATGGGATGAGACGACTACACGAACCCAAGCGCTTTGCGCTGCTCGTCCCAATCGTAGGAGAGGACCTTGATCAGTTTCATGTAGGAAAGCCCGTCGGGTTCGCGGCCATCGAGGATGGCCTGCGTGATATCGGGCGCGAGGGTGGCGAGCCGCAGGACGCGGGCGACATAAGATGGGTCCTTGCCCAGCGCGTCGGCGAGTTGCTTCGTCGATCCGTACTTCCCTTCATCCAGAAGCCGGGTCCAAGCATGTGCGCGGGCCAGAATGGCGACAAGCCGTTCCTGGCTCGCGGGATGGTCGCCGGTGCTCGATCCATCGAGGCCTTCGGGAGCGATGATCAGTTTTCGCCCGAAGCGTTTGCGCATCAGCATCGGCACGTGAATCAGCAGGCCCCCGTCGGCGGTGGAGCGGATCGTGACTTTGCCTTCGCTCATGATTGGCCTCCCCGCTGCCGCGCCTCGTCGGCATAGGCGTTCAGATCGGCGACCAGTCCCACGACACCCACGGCTTTCAGTTTCAGATCGAGTCCATCCGGCCAGACCGTGATCCGCTCGACCAGCGTCTGGACGATACGTTGCTTCTCGGTTGGAAACAGCACCTCCCAGAATTCCTCAAGCGAACCGAAGGCCTCGGCGACGTCATGCTCGGTGACGTTGCTCTGACCGAGTCCAGCCAGATCGCGCTCGATCCGGTCGAGGTCGTGGCCGACCGAGGATGCCTTTGTGTTCAGTTCCATAATCCTGTCGGCGTCGCCGCCGTCACGCACGAGTTGGATCGCCTCGTCCTGAAGCGCCTTCAATTCCGACCTGAGCCGCGCCTGTTCATCGTTCAGGCGGCGGCGCTCCTCGTCTTCCTGATTCCGGGCGGACATGAACGTTCTGGCCACCAGCGTGGGTGTGCGGAAGACCGCGCCCAGCTGCTCGACGACGACCTTCTCGATCTCGCCCGCCGCGACTGCGCCTCTTCCACCATTCGAATAACGTGCGCCAGTGTCGTGTCATTCGCTGCTTTCGTCGCCCGGAATTCGATGGCGCCGTCTTCGTTGATTGTTCCCGCAAAGACCTCGTCTCCCACCTCCTTCGCAACAGGCATGGACTCCCCGGTAATCGGGGCCTGATTGACCGTGGTACGACCTGTGGTGACTTCGCCGTCCAGCGGGATCTTCTCGCCAGGACGCACCAGGACTGTCGCGCCGACAGGAACGTCTTCGATGGGTTTCTCTTCGACACCTCCGTCTGTCGGACAGATGTAGCGCGCCGTGGCGGGCGATAGATCCAGAAGCGCGCCGATTGCTCTTCTTGCCCGGCTCACGCTCCAGGATTCGAGGAGTTGGGCGAGAGCGAAGAGGAAGGCAACAGCCCCCGCCTCAAACCACTCGCCAATCCCTACGGCGCCAACTACAGCGACGGTCATGAGCAGGTTCATATCCGGCCGCAGCCGCTTGGCGGCGTAGAGCGCCTTGGGGAATATGAACCAGCCGCCAGAGATGATCGCGCCGACGTAGAGCAAGATGGAGAACCATGGAAAGGTGTGGTCCGTTGCCTCGCTTCCCGCTAGAGCATCAACGACACCATGTACGTACGCATGGGATGAAAACCCGAATGCCAGGGCCAGCCCACTCCCGGTCGTCATGATCTTGCGACCGTGCTGCGCCCATGGAGTCTGCCCCTCGGCCTCTTGTTGGACATGGTCCTGCCAAGGAATGGCCTGCATTCCGGTCCTGGCGACAGCGGCCACAAGGTCTTCTTGTCCTGGGCCTTCACCGTCAAGGACCACGGTCATCTTGCCATTCAGGACGTCAAACAGGAGTTGCTCCTCACTTCGAACAAGCGTACCCACTTCGCGCTTGAGAGCGTCCACCTCCTCAGCGCAGTCCATTCCGCGAATCTTGAAACTCACCTCTGACATTTTTCGTCTCCTCCCTGAAGCAAGTCCTTGCTCATCCCAGCCAGATCGCCGCTATCTTCCAGAGAGCCACGCCGACAACACAAAGAACGGCTACCACCATTGCCATGGGCAGGTGAACGTGTCCATACGAACCTAGTCCGTGGTACACCAAAGTTCCGGTCAAACCGAGGGCCGCTAGTACCGCAAGAAACCAGATGACGGCGCTCTTAACCTTCTGGCGTCGAGGAGCCTTTCTCTGTGGCTTTACATTCCTACTCTTGTTATGTTGCTTCGATGGGCACACCGTCAGGACAACCTCTTTTGCGGCTGAACTTCTTCAGAAGGCTCACCTGAAGCCACATACGCGGTGAGGAGACTAAACAGCATCCTCACCGCGTTCACCCGTCCCGATACGGATTGCATCCTGGACCTCGCAAACGTAGACCTTTCCATCGCCTTTGAGCCCCGTGTGCGCATTCTTCTGAATGGCTTCTACAATGGGATCTACCAGTTCATCGGCGCACACGATCTCCACCCTGACGCATGGAACAAAATCGAATGCATCTTCACCAGTTTCGTGATGACCTGATCTTGATTCGCGGCCGAATCCCCGTGCATCGACAACACTCATTCCAGTTAGACCCTCAACATGATGCAGCGCAAGGGTCACCTCAGGCAGTTTGTGGGGCTTTATGTATGCTCGTACTTCCTTCATGGCAAGTCCTTTCCGGGTTGACTTCCTGCATTTTCTGGCTCAATCGCAACGGCGAACCATTTATACAAGGCTGGCAAGACGAGGAGTGTAAGTACCGTGGATGTTATAAGGCCTCCAACGACCACCGTCGCCAAGGGGCGTTGGACCTCGCTACCGGTCCCAGTTGAAAACAGCAGCGGGAAGAGCCCAAGGCCGGTGGTAACAGCAGTCATAAGGACTGGCCGCACGTGAAGACATGCACCCCGAACGGACGCTTCATTTATCGGCACTCCGTCACGGAGAAGCTAGTTCAAGTACGCCACCAGGACCATGCCATTTTCCAGCGCGATGCCGAAGAGCGCAATGAAGCCCACGCTAGAGGGTACGGATAGGTTCTGCCCACTGAGCCACAACGCGACCACGCCACCTATCAAGGCCAAGGGGATATTCAGGACTATGAGAAAGGCGTTCTTCAGGGATCGGAAGTTGCTGAACAACAGCAAGAACACCAAGGCAAGCGTGACCGGCACTACGACCGCAAGACGCTTGTTGGCTTCCTGCTGCAGCTTGAACTGTCCTCCCCACGTCACAAAGTAACCAGGAGGCAGATCGATCTCTGCATCTATGGCCGCTTGAGCCTCTTCGACAAACGAAACGATGTCCCGGTCCACGACATTACACTGGATCGTAATGAAGCGCTGGTTTTTCTCACGCGTAATCTGGCGGGGCCCGACAATTTCTTCCACGAGAGCCACTTCCGCAAGGGGCACCTTCGCGCCCGTGGGCGAGGTGACCAACACATCTCTAATTGCATCGGCGGTCTCCCGATACTCCGGCGCGTAGCGAACGAGTATGTCATAGCGCTGGATTCCCTCGAAGATCTGACCTGCCTCCGCGCCGCCAACCGCCGCCCTGATGACCTGCTGCACGTCGTTGACGTTGATGCCATACCGTGCGATGGCCTTGCGGTCTACACGAATCAGGAGTTGAGGCGTCCCCGAGACCTGGTCCACTTGTACGTCGGTCGCGCCCCGCACTTTCTGAACCAAGGCCGCAATATCATCGGCACTTTTCTTCAGCTCGTCGAGTTCATCACCAAAGAGCTTGATGGCCAGTTCAGCCCGGACTCCTTCCAGAAGCTCGTCAATAGTCATCGCGATGGGTTGCGTGAAGTTGGCGACTACTCCGGGCACCTCTCCGATAGCTTCACGGAGAACGTCCTCAAGCCCCTCTTGGCTCGACGCCGAAATCCACTCACGTTTAGGTTTCAACAGAACATACATTTCCGCCGAGTTGATGGGGTCCGTGTGCGCTCCCATCTCACCACGCCCAATACGGCTCACCACCTCCACCACATCGGGGACCTTCAAGATGCGACGTTCAATCATCTGGGTGGTCTCGATACTCTAGCGAAGGGAGATTGATGGCGCCATTGTCAGGCGAACCACGATAGTGCCCTCCTCCAATTCGGGGGTGAATTCCGAACCTAGACGCGGAAAGACAAGTACGCCAAGAACGACAAGTGCCAGGGACAGAGCCACCGCCAGGATCCGTGCTCGAACGAACAGATCGACCACCGGGCGATAGAAGAACAGAATCACCCGGACCGGTAAGACCTCGCGCGGGGCCTCACGGCTCTCGATTTCCCCCCTGTGGGAGGATGCGTGTCTAAGACGCGGAAACGCAATGCCTAAGACCCTACGAAAAAGAGACGCTCGCGACTTGCCTGCGCCTCTCGCCTTCCTTCTCCGCATAAGGAGGTCGCTCATGGTCGGTGCTATGACTATCGCATATACCAATGACCCCAGCATGGCGAGAGACACCGTGTACGCCAACGGCCGGAAAGTCTTTCCCTCGACTCCCTGAAGCGTGAATAGGGGCAGAAAAACGAGGATGATGATGGCAGTGGCAAAGGCGATAGGTCGGCCCACCTCGGCGCAGGCGCGCCGTACGAGATGGATTCGGCGTTCGCCCGTTTCGTCTTCGTGCATCACGCGATCCACGTTCTCCACGACCACAATGGTGGCATCAACCAACATTCCAATAGCGATGGCCAATCCGCCTAGGGACATCAGATTGGCCGAGATTCCCCAATAGCCCATGGCAATACAGGCAAACAGGACCGAGAAAGGAATGGCCATTCCGACAACAAGACTGGGACGGAAGCCGCCCATGAAGACAAGTAGAACTGCCACTACCAGAACGATGCCTTGTATCAGCGCGCTGGTAACCGTGGCTACGCAGGCCGCCACCAGTGTCTTCTGGTCGTAGTAGGGCCGGATGTAGACGCCTTCCGGAAGGGACTTGTTGATTTCGGCGAGGCGTTGCTCTACTGCCTGAATCACGGTAGACGAATTAGTCCCGAAGAGCTTGATGACCTGTCCGGAGACTACTTCCATCATGCCGTTGCGCGTCTGCAGGCCTCGTCGTATAGCGCCGCCGATCTCCACATTGGCAACGTCACGCACGTGAACGGGCGTGCCATCCGTGGATTTCAGGACGATCTCCTCAATGTCCTCTATGGATGTGGCAAGCCCGACCGACCGCACGACGTACTCCTCGGAGTTCTTCTCAATGAACTGGGCGCCCACGTTCACGTTGTTCGCCTCCAGCGTATCGATGACCTCGTTTATTGTGAGGTCGTAACGCAGAAGGGCCGTCGGGTCGACGACGACATGATACTGCTTTTCATAACCGCCTATGCCCAGAACCTCTGTCACGCCAGGTACGGTCTGCAGGTTGGGCTTGATGATCCAGTCTTGCATTGACCGCAGTTCGGTGAGTGAGTACTTGCCTGTCGTATCCTCCAGGTAGTAGAAGAGCACTAGCCCCATTCCGGTTGAAATGGGTCCCATCGCGGGCTCACCGAAGCCTTCCGGGATCTGCTCGCGCGCTTCCTGGAGTCGCTCGCCAACAAGCTGCCGGGCGAAATAGATGTCCATGCCATCTTTGAAGTACACATTGACGACAGACAATCCAAAATTCGACACGGAGCGGATGTTTACGACACCGGGAAGCCCGTTCATAGAGGCCTCAACGGGATAGGTGATGAACTTTTCGACCTCCTCTGGCGCAAGACCTTCCGTTTCCGTGAAGACTTGAACCAGATTAGGCGATACGTCCGGAAAAGCGTCTACCGGCAAACGCGTGTAGCTGTAGTAACCAGCAGCCATCACAAGAACCGCGAGCACGATGGTCAGCAGACGATTCCGGAGAGAAAAATTAATCAACTTGTCTATCATGTGTTTTCTTCTCCAAATCGGCTGTTAATGTCCATGTCCATCGCCTGCAAACGCTTCTTTTTCCATCTCGGCTTTGAGATGGAAGCCACCGGTCGCCACATAGGTCTGCCCAGCGTCGAGTCCACTCAGAATCTCCGCGGCATTCGCATCGACACGGCCGACCTCCACAGGCACTGCCTCGAACGCTCCGTCATGTTGGACAAAAACTTTGGGCTTCCCGTCGATGGTGTGGAGCGCCGTCTTTGGAACCCGCAAGGGAACCGATAGCTCGTCGATGGCAACTCGAGCGGTGACAAAAAGACCTGGGCGCCATAGACCTTCGGGATTGGGTAGCACAATGCGAGCGAGAGCGGTGCGCGTGTCTTCTCCAACAAGGGGACTAATGTATGCGATTCTCCCCGATTCATCGGGTAGGGCGCCGGAGGCCGATATGACTACTTCCTGCCCCTCCCGCACCGCTAACAGGTCCTTCTGATAGACACTGAGGTCCACCCAGACGGTGCTGAGATCCGCCAGAGTAAAGACATCCGCATTCGCCTCGACGAACTCACCCAAAGCGATGTGCCTATCGATGACGGTACCTTCGAAGGGTGCGAGAATCTCGTACTGCGTCAGCGAACGGCCGGACTGTTGAGTCAGCCCTGCGATGTCCGAGTCTGGCAGCCCCAGAGCCTCCAGCTGTTGCTGGGCCGCTTTCAAGGCAATATGCGCTTCCGCCAAGGAGTTCTTGGCCTCGAGGTAGTCTTTCTCCGCCGAGATCTTCTCTTCCCAAAGTCCCTTCTCTCGGGCGTAGGTTGCCTGTGCCAAGTTGACCCGTTCACGGGCCGCAAGGTAGGCCGCCTTCAACGTGGCCAAGTCTCGGCTCTCCAGGACAGCCATCACGTCGCCTTCTTGAACTTTGTCTCCCAAGGCCGCGTGAACCTCCCTCACAATCCCGGAGAGCTTCGGAACGACGTGCGCCAGCCGATCCTGATTCAGCCGCACTTCCCCTGGTAAACTCACTTGAATATCCAACTTTCCCGGTCCTGCTTCAGCGAGTGTGATGGAGAGTTCATTCATCTCCGCCCGGGTCAGGGTCATCGCCTCGGAATGCTCATCCTCTTCATTGTCGCCGTGAGCGTGGCCGTCGTGGTCTTCCTCTCCCCTCCCTTCTTCTTGACCAGATTCGTGGTCCTCATGGCCGGCTTCTTCCTGCCCGTCACTCGGGCCTGCTGAATGATCGTCGTCGTGGAGTTCTTCCGCTGTTCCCGCAGCTTGAACGATTCCTGTCAGATTGACGGGGAATACCGAAAAGGCCGCCACTGTTGCTATGCCAATGGCCAACAACGCGATGGCGCCAAGCTGTAGACGGCCGGGGAAAGCTAGATTTCTATTTCTCATGGCTTATTCCTTCCATGTCGAGTTCGAGTTCAGTGTCTCTTTCTTCGAGTACTTGCCCCGTCAGACGCTCCAACCGCACGATGCTCTGATGGTACCGGGTCAGTGCATCGAGGAATGATTTTCGCGCATCAAAGAGCGTGCGCTGGGCGTCCAGCACCTCTAGGTAGCTGAACTTGCCTTGCTGATAGCCTCGTTGGATCTTCTGGAATGTCTCGTCGACCTTCGGCATGACTTCCTTTTGCAGCGTGTGGGCCTTGGCGTAGGCCCCAGACGCAGCTTGCTGGGCCGACGACAGTTCCGCGTGCACCGCCGCTTCTGTGCCGCGCCGCTGCTCACTCACCTTTGAGATCATGGCTTCAGCGGCCGCAATCCGGCCTTGGTTACGGTCGAATATGGGCAGGGGAAGCGAGAACCCGAGAACCAGGCTGTTATCGCGGTCGGCGCTGTATCCGGTCTCCCTTCGCGTGAAGCCGAAATCTCCGGCAGAACCGAACCCGTACTGTGTTGCCTTGCGGTCGGCCAGGCCCGCGCTGCGGAACCCAAGCTCGACCGTAAGGTCCGGAATACGCTGAGCCCGCTCAAGCGTGAAGTCCGCCCTGCGAGCCGCCAATTCAGAAGACCAGCGTGCCATATCTGGATTTCGATTCACTCTGGCTTCCAATTCTTCGATCCCGGGCACAGGGCTAGTTTCGTCCAATCGCCCGACGGCTCGCGCGAACGTAGCGCGTTTGCTTCCCCAGTTCGAAGCAAGGACCGCACGCGCTGCTTCAAGCCTCGTAAGGCTTTCTTCAAGAGTGGCGCGAGTAGTGGCAAGCGCTACTTCCGCCCGAGAGAGCTCCAGCGGAGATATCTGGCCTGCCTTTACGCGGAGTGAAAACGTTCGAACAATCTCTTCGGCCAGCTCGACCAGTTCCCTATCTAGGGCCACGTGCTCCTGGGCGGCGAGCACCTCAACGAAGTCCGACGCCGTTTGAGCCAGCACGTCGGCCCGTGCCGCCTGGTAATCCCAGAGGACCAGTTCCTTTTCCCGTTCGGCAACCGCGATGCGCTTTGCGCGCTTCTTCCCAAATTGAATAGGCTGGGCAATGCTGATGGTCAACTCGGATTCGCTGAATCCGGAACGAGCTCCCTGTACCTCTTCCCGTTCCCAGGCAACGGGCATGCTCAGGGTTCCTGACTCAATAGCACCAGATACCGAGGTCGAGCGCGTTCTCTCGGATGGCCCTGAGGTCCAACGCACCTCCTCGATTTCCACCGAGAGTTCTGGGTTTGGTCTCAGGCCGGCCTGCTGCACCATTGCGTCTGCGGCCCGAATATCCCATGTGAAGGCGGCTAGAATCGGGCTCTTCCGAAGGGCCAACGATAGGGCGTCGGGCAGAGTTAGGGCGCCCAACTCCGTCCCGACTGCGGGAGTGTCTTTGATGGTACTTTCGCTCGCATCTGCCGACGCGGAAGGGGCCAATTCTTGAGCACTCCCGTTAGCTGCAAACGCCAACAAAAGAGCGACACCTAGGCAATACTGAGATGCCCTGTACGTTAATTGAAAGACAGTAATCATTGGCCGTCAACCTCTTTGCTAACCACGTCAATTCCTCCGTCGCACTGCTTGCAGGGGAATATAGGCTTCTGTGCCTTGTAGCGAGGACGCATGCTTCTACGTCCTCGAAATCCTCTGTATCGCCAAGGCGTGTGGCCATGCGCCTTCGCTTGCTCGACGATAGGATTGACTCGCTTAGACTTGGCAGTCTCGGTGTCTGTGGTGGCGCAGCCGATCCCGCCAACTAGCAATAGGCCCGTGACCAACACTGCGAAAGTCGCGCGGGAATCGCGATTGATGAGGGTTGACATGGTACTTTCCTCCTGTAATTGCCGTGTCCTCGCATGGTATGAGCACGGACACAATTCGGGCATGGAAAAGGGACTGAAGAAACACGAGGGGAATCAGATTAGAAGGACGGTCGTCCTGAGAGAAGATAGCGTTCCATCATCGGCGCGTCGCACGGTTGGTGCGCTCTGCCCCAAAGAAGCCTCTGAAGGACCGAAAGTGTAGCCCGAAGCCACGGCCGCCAGAGGCTTCACAGGGGATGGCGAGTTCAGAAGAATCAGGTTCTTCTGTATTGTGGGATTACCAATCCCGATGGGTATGTCAACGCAGGGTCCACAATGAGAAGAGTTGCCGGGGGCATCTACTAGCTCTCGCGCTGCAAATTCTCTTGAGCCGCTCCTTGCCGAGAGGAGGCCCGAGCAACACTTTTCCGGCTCCGACTCGATCTCAACGTGGCCGTCAGCCGCCAAGCACAACACCACCCCGTGGGCATTTCCCAGCCCACCTGCTACCAACAGCGCCACCAGCGCTATCATAATCGTACGTTTGGGTCGTATCATTTCAGTTTGTCTTTCAACCCTTCCTCGGACACAGTTGCGATATTACCCTAGATCTTCATCTGAAAACAAATCTTTGATATTCCTTATTCCCGTCCAAGGCAAGCGCCCGTGTTAAGCCCAACCCGGTTTTTCCGTTGGTCTCCGTCTCCGATCCAGCCCTCCAAATCGATTGTCCGTATGCGATGTGAACGAGCTGACCCTGGGCCGGGAGCCGCGTCTTTGGATTCAAGGCCATTCCCACGACTCACGCGAGTACATGCTGGAGACAACTCGAGTGATCTGCGCAATCCTTTCGTCTATCCGGTGATCGACGGGAATCCAACATTCAATCCAGGGTTTGCTATGGCGTTGGAGAAGTAGGCTGGAGCGAAAAAGGAAATCCGAGTCAATTTTGCTTCCTCTCTCGCCTTTGGAGAGAAGTCATTCTTGGCCGACCACAAGTCATAGACAGGGAACGATTTGGCCCATATTCTCGCCAAGGATGGTTGGTCGAGCCAGGACTCCCAGTCCTCCACCATCTTTTTCTTCCTGGCCGGGCTATTTCGCCGTCGGTTTCCTGTTCCTGGATTCTCATCATGCGGCGACACCTGCTGTGGTCAGTTGTGGCAAGATTGGCAACAGCGTGACCGGTTGTGCGAAAATACCCTTACGCAAATCGAAAGGCCTGCCGTAGCAGGGATTGTTTTGCTGTGGCGGGTTTCCCCCAAGAGAAGTAAGGATAAGACCATGACCGTCAAGATTGATGTGGATAAGTGTGAAGGATGCGCCGCCTGCGAGTCGGAATGCCCGACGGAAGCCCTGAAACTGAACGAAGAAACCAACAAGATTACCGTCGACCCGGATAAGTGCGCGGATTGCGGCGCCTGCGTGGACGTGTGTCCGACCAACGCGCTTTCCCTCGACTGACCTTTTTAAGCTGTATCGCGGGTTGTTGGCTGGAATCCTCCAATGGCCGGATAATAGGGACGATCCCGGAGGTTCGTCCCAGTGGGAGGGTTTATACATGCAGGTTCCGGAGTGGGTTCGGGGGCCGATTGCGCCCGTCTTCACTGTATTTGACAGCCAGGGCGGTCTGGACGAAGCGGGCCAGCGGCAGTTTTTTGATTTTTTGCTGGCACAGGGCGGAATCAGTGCCTATTTCGTTCGGTCCGGCATGGGGCTGATGTACACCTTCACCGCCGAGGAAACCCGGCAAATGGCGAGGATTGCCTGCGGCCATTTGCGGGGACGCGCGCCGGTGCTGGTGGGCGCAAGCGGAATCTGGACACGGGATTTCACGAACCTGCCGGACCCCGAAACGTATATCCGCGAAGGGATTGATCTGGGGCGATATGCCCTGGAACAGGGCGCAGCCGGTGTGGTGTACACCGTGCCGGAATGCCTGGTTCCGGCCGACGCGGGCGCTCAAGCCATTGCGGATATGCAACGGTCTTATTTTGAGCGGGTTTGCGCGGCCGTGCCGGGTCCGGTGCTGATCTACCAGCCGCCGGTAACCCGGCCTGAATTTTGTCTGGCTCCGGAGACCCTGGCAAGGCTTGCTGAAATCGATAATCTGGTGGCTGGGAAATTTTCCACGGAAAATGGCGCCTACGTGTTCGAACTGATCCGGGCCGTGGAAGGGAAAACTTTCGGCTTCATCGTCGGCTGTGAAACCGTCTTTTATATCGGCCTGTGGCTGGGGGCCAAGGCGTGCATAGGACAGGGCACCATCCTGAATCCGGGGCTTTTCACGGCTATGCTTCAGGCGGCGGAATCCGGAGCCTGGAACCGGGCGCTGGAGATCCAGGCGGCGGTGAACCGCCTGGTGCGGGGCTGTTCGAATCCCGTGGATTTCCTGAAGCGCTATGCCCGGGAAAAAGGCTATAACGTGCCGGATTTCGACCGCACCAGCGCTACCCACCCTTACCTGACAGACCGCGCGCCGTTGTCGGATGACGCTTATGCCGCCTTCAAGGCACTTTATGAACGGGAGCTTGCTCAATTCACGACCTGCTGACGCCGGTGAGGCCAGTCCGCCGGTGTCTCCGGGACGTCCGGACCGGTGGGCGGTATTTCTCGCGGCAGACGGCATCTATCTGCTCATTCTCTTTGGCTGGACGCTGCGCCTGGGCCCTATGGGCCGTGACTTCTCCTTACTCCCCTCGATAGGTGAATCCGGGACGCTGGCGTCGGTAGCCGCATTTTTCGCCGGGGAATCTGTTCTGCTTTTGCGGTTTGCGGGACTGGCGGCGCTGTACGGCATGGTGTGCCTGATCTTCCGCCTGACCCGATCCCTGACGGGCGGCCCGTGGTGGCTGGGCTCCGTGGCGGCCGTGCTGTTTCTCGCGCATCCGCTTAAGTCGGAAGCCGTATTCACTGCCGCAGGCTTTGTGGAACTCGCGGAGAGCGTGCTGATACTCCTGGCTATCTGGGCTGTGGATTTGCTTGACCGGGACAGAATTTTATTCCGGCTGACGGGATGGATCGTGCCGCCGCTGGCCGCGTGGATGACCGACCGGTGGTGGGAAGTGCTGGTACTGTG
>JAKOTZ010000022.1 GCA_029776995.1 Candidatus Hydrogenedentota bacterium | reverse complement strand
AAAAGGCGGTTCCGGCTTCGCATTACCTTTTCCCGCAGAGCGGATTCATCCCGAAGCGCCTCATTCAGCGTGCTGATGAACGACTGGATTTCACCGGGAGTCAGAGGGCGACGCTGTACCGCGTTATCGACGGTAAAGCAGTCCACGACCCAGCCGTCGGTTCGGGTAAAAAGGGCAGCGTTCCGGACATTGATCAGATTGGCGGCGAATGATCCGGCAATCAGGGCAAAGAGGCCGTGCCGATCCCGGGTGCACACACAGATATCACTGGCGCCCAGGGTAGAATTCGCGACACATCGCACGGCCAGTCCCGTCTGCATGGCCTCCTGCAGGCATTCCATATGCCTGACTACCTGTTCAGGAGAAAATCCGATCAGGTAACGTTCCCCCATGTCTCTGAGGTACTGTGTCACTTCTTTTTCCCGGTCTTCTCCAACCAGATGAATAACCTCCCGCGCCCGCGGAAGTGTCCAGAACTCTTCCAGGGCTACATCCGCGCGTCCCGTCAGAATCCGCATGGTTTTGAGATACAGTTTCAGCAGCAGCGCCCCCTTCCATTCATTCCAGACATCCGGTCCGACCGCTGACAGGTCCGCATAAGTCAACAGCAGCAGCATACGCAACAAATCATCCGTCTGGATGAGTTCAGCAAAACTGTTAACAACGTCCAGATTATCTGTATCTCTGTAGAAAGCGATATTGGACATGGCCATGTGATGCCGAACCAGAAATTCGACCTGGTCACATTCAAAAGAGCTGTACCCCATCCTCTCTGTGACCGTCCGCGCTATTCTGGCGCTTTCTTCAGCGTGCACTTCCCCAGCGACTTTTCCAAGATCGTGCAGCAGGACCGACAAAACCAAAAGATGCGGCGATCGCAGCTGTTCCATTGCCTTGTACAGAAGGGGGGACACTTCCCCTCTCATGCGGGGAATACGCGCAAGCGCTTCGACAGCGCGTAATGTGTGCTCGTCAACGGGATAACTGTGGAAATCTTCGTACCGGATGATGCCGCGCACCGCCTCAAATTCAGGGATATACGCGCCCAAAACGCCGCAACGGGCCATTTCCCGCAGCGCAACCCCCGCCTGAAAAGGCCGGTTGCATATGGCGGTAAAATAACCCCGGGTAACATCGCTGGTTCTGAAGGTATCGTTAATCAGATGCACATTCTGGGAAATCCATCGCGCCAGGGCGGGACTTACCGGAACACCCCGCTTGGCTGCCTCCCAGAAAACCTCAATCAACCGGGTTGGCTTTTCGTCAAACCAGTGTTCATCAGACGGGTTCAGGCACAGCATCCCGTGGTAAACGGAAAAACGGACTCTCTTACGTTCCGGATGGTTGAAAAAATCAACTATACGGGGCTGATCGCAGACTCTGGCGGCAATGGCCAAGAATTCCCGCAGCCGGACTGTCGCGGCATAGTAATCTTCCATGAATTTGGGAACTGCCTGGGTTTCGCTTTCCCCGTATTGAAACTTTGCGGCGATCTGTTTCTGAAGATCAAAGGTCAGCCGGTCCGTACACCGTCCTGTGCTGAAATGCATCTCATTCCGCACGCGCCATATGAAATCCAGCGCATCGAGCAATTGCAGGTGTTCGGACGCGTCGATCAGCCCAAGCTCCAACAGGTCATCGAGAGATTGCAGCCGACGGCTGATCTGCACCATCCAAAGGCCGGAGTGATAGTCCCGAAGCCCGCCCGCGTTTTCCTTTACGTCGGGTTCCAGCGCGAACAGATCCCGATACTCAAGTGGAAGGTTTTCAAGGGATTCTCTGGACCGGACATGCCGCATAACCCGTTCCCGGACTTCCCCTTCCACAGAGTTAAGCGTTAACTTAAGCCTGCCCAAAGTGGCCGGGTCGCCAAGAATTACCCTGGACTGCAGATAACTGGTGTGTACGCGCGGGTCCTCAGCGCAAAGACTTACGCAGGACGGCACTTCATGGAAAGAATAACCGGAATGGAGGCCGATGTCCCAGAAAAATGTCGTCAAAAATCCATTCAGCGATTCCAGATCGGCATTCAGGGGGCCATCGTAAAGCAACACTACGTCCACATCCGACTCCGGAGACATCTCTCCGCGCCCGTAACCGCCCAGCGCGCATACGGCTACCCGGCTTAACAGCACATCCGGATTACTGACAGACGCCAGGCCGAAGCTGACCCCCGCCTTGACGATTTCGTTGCACAGTTCGGTGCACAACCGCAGAATGCGACGACCAGATGCGCCAGAATCATGGAGCTTTCGAATCTCCAGCCGTTTTTCCTGCAGATATTTGCGTGTAACATCCAAGATATCGCTGGACGGAAGCCGCCCGAAAGCCTGAGGGTTTTCTCTCGCCAATGCCTGCAGAGCGGTGAGCGAATATTCTGTCATACATCAGGTTCCAGCATGTCTGTTCTCGGCATCTGTAACGTATTCGAAACAATCGCGATACTGTCTGTTTGGCACCACCCGGTTTTTCCGTCGGATGTGCGAATTTTTGACCACGAGCCATCCAATAATGTGATGGCGATCCGCTCTCCCTCAGAGAGAATAAAACGGGGCACATCATCTGCGTTTTTCCCAAAAAAAATGGGCGTTTCTGTTCTAACCGTTATGCCGACTGGAAGCGGATGCGTTCTGTGCCACCAGCCGGCGCCCGCGTAACAGGCCAGCAGCAGGAGTATGGCCGCCGACAGCGTTAAGGCTCTTCGGGGGTACCACAATCGAAGCAGCAGTATTCCCCAGGCGGTAAACCACAGCAGAAGCCCCCCAATTACCAGTAATCCCGGGGAAATATGGTCTGTCCAGAAGAACACCGCATCGCGCCAGCCTCCCCCAGTCGGTCGGATCGATTGTCGATCCAATGAACGCAAGAGTCCGTTGATCATTGCGTGATAGGTTTCTTCGGAGGGTTGCAGCCGGACTGCGAATTCCAAACAGGCCAGGGCTTTTCCAGTCTCCCCTGACCTCTGATAACAGGCAGCCAGATTCTGGTAGAGTTCCGGGCTCATCACTCCTTCATCAGCGAGACGCCAAAACCCCTTTAGGGCATCGTCGTACCGGCCGTTTTCCACCGCCCTAACGGCATCACTCCATATATCGCTCTTAACGTCTGCCCAGCCAAACGCGGCCACCAACAAAAAAACCGTGACATATTTCACCCGGGTCTTCATCGCAAGCGTTCCACCAGCATTGCTGCCATCTCGAATGCGCCTTCGCGCAATGCCTGCACTTCCTCAACAGACAGATCCGCGCCGCCGTACCGGGCCCGTTCACACCGGCGAAGCAGCAACTCAAGGCGGCGCAGCTCATCTTCTGAAATCCGTCCAGCAAGTAACGAAACCACTTCTTCCGTTGTCAGTCCGCTTTCCCGGGCATCCAGCAGATCGCTAACCAGATCGGTAACAGCTTTATAAATGCAGCCGCCCGGATCTTCGTCTGGCGTGGTCTGCCGCAGGCGTTCCTCAAATAGGTTTACAGCGCGCGATTTTCTCGCGTATGCCCGATCCGTTTTCATCCGGTTCAGGCGCAACACGTACAACGATAATACAATCCATACCGCGACAGGAGAGAGCAGAGCTATTGCAAACGCCGACCGGGTCGTCCAGCGGGAAATCCGCCAGCCGGATGATAACCCGGTTGGATCTTTGACAATAGGAATTACTATGGGAGCATTCGTATCCTGACGGGAGAAGCTTTGGGTAGATCCTTCTGATGCCGTGCGAGTATTTTCTGTCCCAGAGGGCGAAACGGAAGCAACAACATTCACTTTTTTCGCAGGGATCCGGACCGTCTTATACTGCCTGAGAGGCGGCGCAAAAAATACATACTGGATTTCGGGTAATTCCTGTTCTCCGGAAACCAGGGGGGTAAGCTGATAGGTAAATATTTTGGTCAGTTCTCCCCCATCCCGTCCATCCAGATCGATCTCTGGACCCGAGATGTGGGCCCATGGTATAGGCGGAATTCTCGGGGCGCCAACCGTATCGGGATTACCTTTTCCGGTGATCGCGATCGCCCACTGCACGGGAGTTCCAACGGTAAGCGTATCCCGCGGAAAAACGGATTCT
>JAKOTZ010000006.1 GCA_029776995.1 Candidatus Hydrogenedentota bacterium | reverse complement strand
TGCTACTGGCGGGCCTGGGCCTGGCGCTGCTGGGCGCGGCATCCCTGCGGAGGAGGTCCCTGTAATTGGTAACCTGTAACCAACCCCCAACCCCGGGGACAACCCCCGGACCATAGACAAAGAACCGCCCGGACTGAACGGCACACCCGCCAGCCCGGGCGGTTTTCCATAGACCCGCACGGGCGCGCCGTGACAAAAAATGGGGCCCTTGTGGGAAGATGTGTAGCCCTTCATCCCGTAGGGGCACGCCATGGCGTGCCCCTACCATGATACCGGGGGCACTGGAACCGGTGGGGAAACCGCGCTGCGTTACTGCCCGTCAAGCACGGTACCGGATTGTCCCGTTTCCTCTGCTGGTATCGGTTCGGACGGTTACCGTAGGGGCACGCCATGGCGTGCCCCTACCATGACATCGGCGGACCCAGAACAGGCGGGTAAACCGCATCGCATTATTGTCCGAATCGCCTGGGCGGTGGTCTGTCCTGTCTTCTTCCCCGGATACCGATACGGACAAAGGGTAGGGCTAACACAAGATATAATCGCGCGGGCCTGAATTATGGGGTGTCGCCGTTTTGATCCGGTCGGGGGGAGCGCCGGTCGATGTCGTGTTTTTTGAGGCGGTACTGCAGGGTTTTATAGGTGAGCCCCAGCAGTTCCGCGGCCTCCTTAAGTCGTCCGCCGCTGCGTTCGAGGGCCTGCCGGATCAGGTCCTCCTCGAGGTCCTCCAGGATCAGTCCGCCGGGCGGGAGCCTGAATCCTCCGGTCTGGGGCACGTGTTCCTGAAATTTTTCGGGGAGGTCGCTTCGGGTGACGCGGCCGTCCCCGCACAGGACAAAAGCCTGTTCGAGGGTGTGTTCCAGTTCGCGGACGTTTCCCGGCCAGCGGTAACGCCGGAAGGCGTCCAGCACGTCCGGAGCAATCACGGGCGGGGTGATCCCGAGTTTCGCGGCGAGTTTTTCGCGCAGATGGGCCACCAGGAGGGGGAGGTCTTCGACGCGGTCCCGCAGGGGGGGCAGTGAGATGGTCAGGACCTCCAGCCGGTAGTAGAGGTCCCGGCGGAACTGCCCTTCGGCGACGCGCCGGGCCAGGTTACAGTTGGTGGCGGCGATGACCCGCACATTGACCTGCCTGGGTTTTGCCGAACCGACGCGTTCGATGACGCCATCCTGCAGGGCGCGCAGCAGTTTGGTCTGGCTCTCCAGGCGCATGTCGCCGATTTCGTCGAGGAAGAGGGTTCCGCCGTCGGCCAGTTCGAATTTTCCCGGCCTGCTGGTTTCGGCGCCGGTAAAAGCGCCTTTCTCGTGGCCGAAAAGCTCGGATTCAACGAGGTGCTCGGGGATGGCTGCGCAATTGACGACCACGAAGGGTTTATTTTTTCTGGGTCCCGAGAAATGGATATGCCTGGCGACCAATTCTTTACCGGTTCCGGATTCGCCGAGGATGAGCACGGTGCTGTTCACGCCGACGGCCCGGCGGACGCGTTCGAAGACGTCCCGCATGGCGGCGCACTGGCCGACGATGTTGCCCAGGGCGGTTTCGCGCTGGACGAGTTCGCGGAGGGAACGGTTCTGGCGCCGGAGCTCGGCCCGCTCAAGGGCGCGTTCGACGACCATGCAGAGCTCATCTTTGTCGAATGGTTTTTCGAGGTAATCGGCGGCCCCTTCGCGCATGGCGGCGACGGCGGTTTTGATGGAACCGTGGGCGGTCATGATGATCACTTCGATATCGGGATCGAGTCGCCGCGCCTCCCGCAACAGGCCAATGCCGTCCATGCCGGGGAGCCGGAGGTCGGTGAGCAGGAGGGGGAATTCGCGGGATTTCAGGAGGTCCAGGGCCGATTCGGCGTCCGGCGCCGTGGCGCAGTGGTACCCGTCATCCTGGAGGATGTCGGCCAGGATTTCCCGCTGCACCCGGTCATCTTCGATGATGAGGATTTGTTTATCCATAGGACACAGCCTATTCAGTTATCTATAATTTACTATAAAAGCATATAATAAGATGGGGATCAAATCGGATCCGCTTCGCCGGATCATGTTACCATAGAAAGCAAGATTTCCGTAAACGCGGAATGGTCAGGACGAACGAATTCGATAAAGGAGTATCGGGATGGGCGGTTTTTTTGGCGTGTTCAGCGAAGGGGACTGCGTAAGCGACCTGTTCTACGGGACGGACTACCATTCCCACCTGGGGACCAGCCGGGGAGGCATGGCGGTGCTGGACCGGGGCGGACGGTTTATCCGCAGCATCCACGATATCAGCACGGCGCAGTTCCGCAGTAAATTCGAAGACGAGCTCCCCGGGATGCAGGGCAGCGCGGGGATCGGCGTGATCAGCGATTACGAATCGCAGCCGCTGATTATCGGGTCTCACCTGGGGGTATACGCGATCGTAACAGTGGGGCGGATCAATAACGTGGCCGAAATCGTAGGCCGGGCGTTTTCATCCCGGATCACCCACTTTTCGGAAATGAGCGGCGACGGGATCAATCCCACGGAACTGGCGGCCACGCTGATCAACACGGGCGCCACCTTTGAGGAGGGGGTGCGCCACGCGCAGGAGGTCATCGACGGTTCCTGTTCGATCCTGCTGCTGACGGCGGACGGTGTGATGTACGCGGCGCGGGACCGGTATGGCCGGACGCCCGTGATCATAGGACGCCGCGGGGGAGACTGGGCAGTGACCATGGAAACCACCGCGCTGCCCAATCTGGGTTATGAAGTGGCGAAATACCTTGGCCCCGGTGAAATGGTCCGCATTGATTCGAACGGGATGGAAACGCGGAATCCGGCCGGAGATGACCTGCGGATCTGCACGTTCCTGTGGATCTATTACGGTTTTCCGGGGTCGTCCTATGAAGGGATCAACGTGGAGACGGTCCGGTACCGTTGCGGGGCGGCGCTGGCCCGTCGTGACCAGGTTGAAGTGGACCTGGTGTCGGGAATTCCGGATTCCGGTACAGGCCACGCGATTGGATACGCGAATGAACGGCGCATTCCCTACGGGCGGCCGTTCGCGAAGTACACGCCGACGTGGCCCCGGAGCTTCATGCCGCAGCGCCAGGAGACGCGGGATCTGGTGGCGCGGATGAAACTGATTCCGCTGCACGACCTGATCCAGGGCAGACGGATCCTGTTCTGTGAGGATTCGATTGTGCGTGGGACACAGCTTCGGGACACGATCCAGCGGCTGTATGACGCCGGCGCCCGGGAAGTGCATATGCGGCCGGCCTGTCCGCCGCTGCTGTTCGGGTGCCGGTTTCTGAATTTTTCCCGTTCACGGTCGGATTATGACCTGCTCGCGCGGCGGGCGGTCCGGGAGCTGGAAGGGGACCGCCGGGTGGACCTGAGGCGGTACGCGGATGAGGACACGGACGCCCACGCGGCGATGGTGGAACGGATGAACCGCCGTTTATCGCTTTCGACGCTGCAGTTTCAGCGGATGTCCGACATGGTGGAGGCGACCACCCTTCCCAAGGAGAAGCTGTGCACCTACTGCTGGGACGGCTGCGAGGGCTGCCGGGCCACCGCGGATTTTGAAGACAAAGGCGCCGCCGAATAATCGCAACGGGGACCGGGGTGGTCTGCCAAGGAACGCGCGGAAACGCGGTTCAGGGGGACACGGTAGAAACGTTCCCGGAGGACGCGGCGGGCTCATCCTGAACGTCAAGGGCCGGGATGGCGCTGGCCGGGATTTCAGGATGGGTTTTGACCGGCCTGCGGGCGCGCGCCAGCAGGTGGAGCGCGAAGAAACGGTATAGCGCGTCAAAAACGGCTTCGGATCCTTCACCATTGACAATACCATGCCTGTCCCGACTGAGTAGGAGGAGGGTTTTGTCCCGCGTTCCCGCCAGGTTAAAGATCTCAGCGGCGCTTTCGGGGTGCACTACGGGATCCTCGGATGCCTGAACGACCAGGAGTCCGCTTTGGATTTTCGGCAGTGCGTTTTCCGTTTCCTGCATGAGGGCGCGCAGGGTTTCCACGCCGGAAAGGGGGTTAAGCGAATAGTTGATGTGCGGGTTTTCGGGCCGGTTTTCGATGTAGTCCCACTGGAATCGGTTCAGCCCGATGCGTTTCATGAAAGCGTTGACCCGCACGATGGAAGGGGCGAGCGCCGCCGCGCGGTTTCGCAGGCGCAAGGGGGCACAGACGGTTGCGACGGCCCGTATACGTTTTTCGAGCCGCGCCGCGGCGAGCAGGGCGAGGTCACCGCCGGCCGAGAACCCGCAGACACCGATTTTTCCGGTGATCTGTTCCATCAGTTCGATTCCCCTCAGGACCGAGGCGTACCACTCTTCATAATGGCGTGAGGCGAGGTCCTCGGGGGCTGTCCCGTGTCCTTTGAGGCGGACGCCGAGCACGGCGAAATGGCGGTCGCGCAGGTAGTTTCCGAGGGCGCGCACTTCAAGGGGCGCGGCCATGTAACCATGGACCAGCACGATTCCCGCGCGCGCCGGAATCCTGGGCATCAGCAGAAAGGGACGCCCGACGTCGGGATTCCTGGAGAGGTCCGGGGCATAAGCCCTGGCGTAATCGGCTTCGAATTCCTCGAGGGCGGCTTTCCAGAGCGCCTGTTTCATGGCGCGGTTACGCCAGCGGTGTACGGCTTCCCGCCAGTAATCAGCCATAAGGGAAACGAAATCCCCACAACCGTCGGAGACCCGACCCGTCAGGTATTCCGCCGCGGATCTGATCTTCATCATGGCGTTGCTGTTGCTGTCGGAATGATTCAACCGGGCGACTCCTCCGATTCAAGCTTCCTGGGCGCTGAGGACCCTGCTGATCAGGGCGGCAAGGTCCCTGGTCCGGAAAGGTTTCTGCAGGAACGCGGATGGGGGCCGGTCACGGAACTGGAGATCGATATCCTGAGCCGCGAATCCGCTGGCAATGATCACGGGCACGTCTCCGCGGATATCCCGGATTTTATCAAAGGCTTCTCTGCCATTCATGCGGGGCATGGTGAGGTCGAGGATGACGGCCCTCCAGCGCCGGGGATCCTGGCGGAAGATGGATACGGCCTCTTCGCCGTCCTGAGCCTCCGTTACCGTGAAACCAGCCCGTTCGATAACCTCCCGCATAACCTGCCGCACAGGCGTTTCGTCGTCGGCGATGAGGATTTGTCCGGGTTCGGGGTGTTCTGTTGCGTCTTCGACGTCCGGCGATTCATCCTCATGGGTCTGATCCGGGGTGAGGTAGCCGGGCACGGCAGCCGTTTCCTGGAGATCAGCCGCCACGGGGAAGAGGATTTTAAACGTGGTGCCGATGCCGGGTTCGCTGTACAGGTGGATGATGCCTTTATGTCCGCGCACGATACCGAGGACAACGGGCAATCCGAGCCCACGGCCGCTGAACCTGGTGGAGAAGAAGGGGTCAAAGATGCGGTTGATCTGGTCGGGAGGAATGCCGCGCCCGGTGTCGGAAATTTCGAGTCCGACGTAGGGTCCGGGTTCGGCGTTTTCCCTGAAGAAGACCTGTTCCAGGTAGTCGGGCGTGACCGAGAAGGGGTAGGTGCGAATCCGGACTTTTCCCGGTTTTCCTTCCAGGGCTTCGGCGGCGTTGGTGACGAGGTTGACGATGAGCTGGTGAATCTGTGAGGCGTCGCCATAAAATTTCTGGAGGTTTTCCGGCAGATCGAATTCGAGGTCCACTTCCTTTGAGATGCCCGCGCGGAGCAGGGGTTCGGTTTCACGGACAATTCTGGAAAGGTCGACCGGCCGGGCCATGAAGGCGTTGCGTCCGGAATAGGCCAGCATTTTTCCGGTCAGTTCGGCGGCCTGCTGGGCGGCCTGTTCGATGCGTTTCAGGTATTCATAGACGGGGGAATCTTTTGGCAGCCGCCGGAGGGCGAGTCCGGTATTTCCCAGGACGCCGACGAGGAGGTTGTTGAAATCGTGGGCGATACCGCCGGCGAGAACGCCCAGCCCTTCCATTTTCTGGGCCTGCAGAATCTGCTGTTCGAGGCGTTTACGTTCTTTCTCGGCTTCGCGTCGCTCGGTGATATCCCTGGCGATGCCCAGGATACCGACGGGCCGATCATCAACGGTAAGGATTTTAGAATTGATTTCGAGGGGTATCCGCTTTCCCGACTTGGAGAAGATTTCGACCTCATAGCGGGTGAACTCGGCGCCTTTTTCCATTTTCTGGCGGATGCGGCGGGCGGCTTCTTCACGGAACTCCGGCGCGATGATGTCGAAGACTTTGAGCCGGAGGGCCTCTTCGCGGGAATAACCGCTGATTTTCTCGCCGGTGCGGTTGAGGGAGGTGAAGTAGCCCTCCATGTCGTGGGTATAGATGATATCGTTGGCTTCGTCGAAGATGTCGCTGTAGCGGGACTGCATTTCCTGCACGACTTTTTCAGCGCGTTTCCGGCTGGTGATGTCGCGCATGATGCCGTGAAACCCGATAGCTTCGGCGTTGCTGTCGCGCAGAATGCTCATGGAGAGTTCAAGGGATTCGGCGCCGGGTCCGCTGCGGGTGAGTTCGACCATCCGGCTGGGGTCTTTTCCCTCGAGCAGGTCCTTGCGGTACAGCTGGAGGTGTTCCATTTCCGCCGTGGAGACGGGGAATCCGGGCAGATCCTTGAACAGGAGCTCTTCCTCAGTAGTTCCCAGCAGGGCGGCGTAACTTCGGTTCAGGAAGGTGATGCGTCCCTGGAGGTCGGTTTCGTAATAGCCTTCGAGCAGAGACTCCACGATCTGCTTGTACTTAAGGCGATCCCCCAGGAGGATGTTTTCTTTCTGTCGCCTGGCGGAGATGTCCCTGACCAGTCCCTGGATCCAGGGGGTACCGCCGTTCCAGGGGTTGGGCCGCCGGGTTTCTTTGTAGTAGTCCTCCAGGAGCCACCGGTGTTCTTTTTTAGTAATGGCGAAAGACCATTCCAGCCCCTTGAGGACGTTCCGTGAGTTGAGTTCAGCCAGGACCTCCAGATGGATGTCCACACCGGGGAGTTCTTTGATGTGGTGACCGACCAGATTTTCCGGGGCGGGGAATTGATTTTCCAGGTTGAAATGCCGCCATGCGGCGGGGCTCATGTACAGGATGGCGCCATTAGGATCGAAAGCCCACAGGCCGACGCCGCACTGTTCGAGCAGGTTTGCCGCCCAGTCCGCATAATCATTCTGCCGAGTCAGTTGGCTCATCCCGACCGCCCCGTTCGCGTTACGGCCATCTCCGCATGCAGCACTTCTGTCAACATTTTACCATAAAAGCGTAAAAGGGTAGGATTTTTCAGGTAAACGTTCTCTTAAGGTTAAGAATTCCAAATGCCCTCTTCAGTTTCCGGACAGGCATCGGCATTCCGATTTGCCAGGATGTCCGGCGGGGCTTCCAGGATTTCACCGGAAACGAGCACGCGCCCTGCTTCATCATAACATACCGCCCACTGTCCCGGCGCGACGCCCCGCTGGGGCGGGGTCAGGAAGATGGTGAGCCCTTTCCGGGCGGGGATGACTTTTGCCGGGGCGGCCTGGTGGCGGGCCCGCAACTGGACCCGGCATTCGAAGGGTTTGTCGGTGGGCGGGACAGCACCCCAGACCGGCGGCCCTGTGGTCAGGCGGCCGCATGCCGTGTGCTCCTCGTGGCCTACGACCAGGGCATTGGCGGCGGTATCCATGGCGATGACGTAGTAGGGCCGTTCAGCCGCTATGCCCAGACCCCGGCGCTGCCCGATGGTGTAATGAATGAGCCCGAGATGGGTGCCCAGCCTGCGTCCGCTGACGTCGATAATGGGCCCCGGCGGGGCGACTCCGGTTCTTTGGGCGACCAGGGCGGCATAATCGCGGTCGGGGACGAAACAGATTTCCTGACTTTCCGGTTTTTTCGCGCTGCGCAGGTCTACCGAGGCGGCAACGCCGCGGGCCTGGTGTTTGGTAAGCGTGCCCATTGGGAAGCAAACCCGGTTAAGCTGGCGCTGGGTGAGGGGCGCAAGGACATAAGACTGGTCTTTTTCCTGAAACCGGGCCCTGGCCAGCGCCAGCCGTCCGTTTTCCGCGGGAATGAGGCGGGCGTAATGCCCCATGGCCAGCCATTCGCAGCCGGCGTCGCGGGCGGCTTTCCAAAGGATGCCGAACTTGATCATGCGGTTGCAGCGGATGCAGGGGTTCGGCGTCTGCCCGGCGGCGTAATCCCGCGCGAACCAGTCGATGATAAAGCGGTCAAAGGGCTCGATGGCGCGGACCGTCCGGTGCGGGACCCCCAGCTGCCGGCAAACCCGTTCAGCGTCCTGTACGGCCTCCAGTCCGCAGCAGGGTTCAAATACGGATTTTTTCTCCGGCTCGGGCACCAGGCGGAGCGTGACCCCTGTGCAGGCATATCCGGCCCGCTGGAGCAGGATCAGGGCGGCCGCGCTGTCCACCCCGCCGCTCATGGCGACAGCGACCGATGCCCCCCGCGGCGGCATGCGGTTTTCGCCAGCTGACGGGGGAAATAACAGATCCGGTTCCGTAGGCGTTAGATTTAGGTTGTGGCAGCCCATGTCTGTCAGGCGGACTGTTCTTCCGCGCGCATGACGCAGGCGCCTTCAAAGGCGACGCCTTCCTGGATGCTGACGCGGGGCGCCGAGATGTCGCCGAGGACCTGCCCAGCCCGTTGAAGTTCGATGCGTTCGAGGGCGGTGATATTGCCGTGGACCTGTCCCGCGACGATGATGCGCCCCGCGCGGAGGTTACCGTGGACGACCGCGCCGGCCGAGACGACGATGCTGTCCTCGCTGGAAACGTTTCCCTGGACTTCGCCGTCCACCCGGATAGTCCCCGGGCAGGCGATATCGCCGGTGACGCGGCACCCCGGCCCCAGGAGGGTGACGATCCGGTTCTCGTTGTATTTAGGGGATACTGATTTGATAGCCATAATTTTTTCTTTCCGAAGCGGGCGACGGGTGCCGGCGCGGGTATGCAGTTTAACGGGCGATGTACCGGACGGGGTTGACAGGGCTGTTATTCAGGCGGACCTCGTAGTGGAGGTGGTTGCCCGTACTGCGGCCCGTGCTGCCGACTTTGCCGATGACCTGTCCGCGGGACACCGTGTCGCCAGGTTTGACGAGGATGGCGGACAGGTGCGCGTAGGCGGTCTGTATGCCGTCGCCGTGATCCACCACAACCATATTGCCGTAGGCATCCTTATAAGCGGCGAAACGGACCGTACCCCGGGCCGTGGCGACTACCGGCGTGCCGTAAGGCGCGGAAATATCCAGTCCTTCATGTTTGTCGAGCCGCCTGGTAAAAGGATCCAGCCGGTAGCCGAACCCGGAAGAGAATTTTCCGGCCCTGCGGGCCAGGGGCCATCCCGCGGGGATGCGCTCGATTTTTTCTTTCTGCCGCTCGACGTCGCGAATCAGCAAAGCCAGGCTTTCCCGTCGGAGGCGGATTTCCTGGATGAGCAGATCGGCGGAAGGGCGGACGCCGGTCTCGAGGAGGGTGGGCGGGGCGACCGCGCCGGATATGAGGGCGGGCATGGCCGCCAGGGTAAAAGACGGGGCGCCGCCTTTTCCATTACCCTGCTTTTCCGTCCGCCGGCCGCCGTCCGCGGTCGGCGCCGCCTGCAACCCTGTCAGGTCGCGCGCTTTTTTTTCCATTTCATAGAGGTCGTTCAGCTGGGCCGTGATCGCGGCGATGGTAGCTTCGTACTCCGCTTTCAGGCGGGCCTCAAGGGCCCGGACCTCATCCCGGGAGGCGGCGGCAGTGCCCGAAGGGGATTCCTCGGGGTTGGCCTTTTCGAGTTCCAGCGCGCGGTTGATCTGGCGCAGGATGGCTTCC
>JAKOTZ010000252.1 GCA_029776995.1 Candidatus Hydrogenedentota bacterium | reverse complement strand
CGCGGCCGGTTTGTATTTGTAAAGACATCCGCCGTTGAGTTCATCAATGAAATACATATTCCCCTGGCTGTCGAATTGAATGCCTTCGTGCGACACCCGCGGCACTGCGTTCCGGTGAAAGAAAAGCGCGCCGTCATTACTCGACGGTCCCGCTTCCCCTGTGATTCCCGGAGCGGTCGTCGGATTGACGAGTTCGAAGACCCGGCCATACGGGCTGTTGGATCCGCCGGCCCTGGTGGACCAGGATTCCTCGGCTGTGATCAGCGTGCCCCATGGAGTCCAGAAGCAGGCATCAAATGAGACGTGCCCGAAAAGTGCGGGGCTGATCCAAATGGTTTCAGTCTGTCCGGTAAGGAGATCATGACGCTGCACCCCGGCCTGTCCGGTTTCATATACCGTAAACAGGAAGCGGCCCTTGCCGCCGGACTCCTCCCCGTCCGCGGTCTCGTTTACCGTGTTCATATCCCAGTTTCCGGTATTGGGGCTGCCCGCGGCGAGTGCGGTCAAGCGGTCTGCTATCGAACGCTGTACAAATGACGTATTACCGAAGATGACCGGGGCGGATTCGTCCGCCGCGGGCCCGGACGAGACGGGCAGTGCCGCGAAATCGGAAAAGCGCGTACCGTCAGCCCATACTGCGGGAACAGACAAAAGAACGCCGCAGGACACTGCCAGTGTTCTGCCGATATTGGCAGGATTCATATGTATTGATTTCATTTTTATGGATGTTTTCTTGTTACTTTTGTTTTTTGGCCGGGATTACTGTCGGAATGATATTTTCTATCACTCCGCAGCACTTGTTAATTCCACTTCCTTACTTGTCCCATTTTGTTTTGTGACGATATCGATCGTTTCACCGTCAGTGACGGTTTAGGCATCAACCTGACACGTTACGGAATTGACATAAGCCGCCTTGATGAAACTGCCGGAGGACGGCCGGCAGTCCTGTTCCTCACACATACAGCATCACGGCCAAAAGGCACCCGCGTGCGCCGGCCGGGCGGGAACCGGCTGCCTGCAGTCCATG
>JAKOTZ010000247.1 GCA_029776995.1 Candidatus Hydrogenedentota bacterium | reverse complement strand
ATCAGGTGTCTCTGGTTCGGGACGGCACTGAACGGGTGCTGCTTTTTAATGGGGCGCCCATATTCGATCGGAGTGGGCGGCACAGCGTAACCATCGCAACCGTCCGGGATATAACCGAACAGGTCAATCTGACCCGCAGGGTGGAACAGTACGCCCGGGGACTCCAGCAGCTGGTGGAAGAAAAAACCCGGCAGCTGAGCGAATCAGAAGAGCGGCTGCGCGCCCTGCTGTTCACCATGAACGAGGGTTTCCTGACGCTGGACGCGGGTCACCTGGTGCGTTTCACCAACGCCCAGATAGCAGGATTGCTGGGACGGCGCCCGGAGGACCTGGAAGGGGTTCATCTGCTGTCCCTGATAGAGCCGGCAAACCGTAACCGTATGCTGAGCATGCTGACCGCCGCGTCAAGGGATCCCCAGGGCGGCGCGCGCGGAGAGATCAATCTGCTGGACATAGAAGACAATCCCGTTCCGGTCCTGGTTGCGGTTTCCTCACTGTTCGAATCCGGAAGCGTAGGGGGATATTCCGTGGTGATCACGGACCTTTCCGAGATCCGTCAGATGCAAACGGAGATTGCTGCCCGGGCCCGTGAGCTGGAACGCGCGAATGAGGAACTCCGTGTACATGGCCGCGCCAAAGACCTCTTTCTCTCGAGCGTGAGCCATGAACTCCGCACGCCGCTGAGCACGATTCAGGGATACCTGGAAATGCTTCAGGGAGGCGACCTGGGCGATCTAAGCGAAGCGCAGCGGAATGCGGTGGCCACCATGGTCCGTAACGCGGAACGCCTGCTCAGCCTGATCAACCAGATGCTGGAGTTCAGCCGGATCCAGATCCGGGGGATCCAACTGGTGTATACGCTGGTGGATCCGGTGGCGCTGGCCCGTGAAAGTATTGCTGCAATTGAGCCGGCCGCCCGGGAAAAAGGCCTGTCGGTGGTCCTGGATGATTTTGCCGCGCCCAGAATCGCCTGGCTGGACCGGGAAAAAATTGTGCAGACCCTGGGGATCCTCCTGAACAATGCCCTGAAATTTACGGCCCGGGGACAAATAACGCTCCGGGTGCATGATCTGCCTGAGCAGGGTGTGTTGTTTGCGGTTCAGGACACCGGTATCGGCATAGATCCCGCGTTCCACGAGCGGATATTTGAGAAATTTTTCCAGGTGGACAGTTCGAAGGCGCGCCAGTTCGAAGGAACGGGGCTCGGACTGTCCATCGCGAAGACAATCGTTGAGGCCCACGAAGGAAAAATCTCTGTAGAAAGCTATCTTGGCAAGGGAAGTACCTTCTATGTTGCGCTGCCGGGCGTGGTGCCGGGTTCCGGGACCGGTGATGACAATATGCACAGCAGTCTGCTAGCCTCCGCGCGCGTGCTGCTGGTCAGTGACCATCCGGATGCCCGGGACGCGCTGGCCGCGTGGTTTGATGGATATTTCGCCGGTGTGGATTGGAGCCGGCGCGAGCACCATGCCGTCAAGGCCGCGCTCGCTTCAAGTTATGACCTGATACTGATAGACGAGGCACAGGGGGATGTCCTGGGGGAGAAGACCCTGCGTATTCTCCGCTCGCAGGATGAGCTGGTCGATGTTCCTGTGCTGATATGGACCATGGAATCGGGAGAATCCAGAAGAGACGCCCTGATCCGCTGGCCCGGAACGGCATTTCTGCTGAAACCGTTCCTTGCGGAGGAACTGCTGAAGGCGGCTGCTGGGCTGCTGGTACCGGGGCAGGAGCCCGTAGAGGTTCAGGCCGGGGACACAGACAGCAGGACCGGCTTCGTTGTGGTGGTGGACCAGGATCCCGGCATGCTCGAATGGCTTGAAATGGCGCTGCAGCGGAAAAAGATTGGATGTTACGGTGTTTCATCGCCGCGGGACGCGCTGGATGCGTTCCGCACGGTACGGCCTGACGCAGTCTTCCTGGATGGAGATATTCCCCAGGCGGATTTGCAGGAACTTATTTTCCGGATCCGTTCCGTGCCAGGAATGGATTCTATGCCGATATATCTAATTACGGGAAGCGATATGCCATCCGATCTGGCGACCAGAGTACAGGGGGTCTTGGTTAAGCCCTTCAGCCTGGAGGAAGTGCTGCAGCGGATTGAGCTGGCCCGAAATGCGGCGCAATCGTAATAAATGCAGGATAAGGAATAATCGTTTGGATTCGCAACGCCACATTACAGCAGGTATTTCAGGTATTCGGTTGGGCATTGGATGTATTATTTGCGGCGCTCTGATCTGGTTGGCGGCATGGAGCGGCTCTGGAAACGCGTGGGGACAGGAGACGGAAGAACAGGCTGAACCAGTGTCTGCTGAGCCGGGCAAACTGACCGATGCCGACGCGGCATTACCCTCCCGCAGAATCTGCGTTGAGGCTGAAACCGGCCTGGTTCTCTTTGAGGAAAACGCCGATGTGGTACGCCCGCCGGCCAGCATGATCAAGCTTATGCTGCTGCTGCTGGTGGATGAGGGCGTTGAAGCGGGACGGTGGACCTATGACCAGCCCGTGACCGTTTCTCAGAACGCCCAGCGGATGGGGGGAAGCCAGGCATACCTGGCGGCGGGGAATCAGATTCCGCTGGAGACCCTGATGCTGGCCGTCGCGGTGATGTCAGCCAATGACGCGGCACAGGCCGTGGCGGATGGATTGTGGGGCAGTTCAGATGCGTATCTTGAAGAAGCGAACCGCCGCGCTGCTGAACTGGGCATGTCCCAGACGGTTATCCGACACGTGCACGGTCTGCCTCCGTCAGACGGGAAAAGCTTTGATCTGACTACCGCGCGGGACATGACCCTGCTGGCCCGGGCGTGCGCGATGCGGCCCGGAGTGCTCCGCTTCACCGGCACCTCCTCGTTCGTATTGCGTCCCGGCGAATCGCCCAGGAATAACACCAACACCATGCTGACCTCGTTTCCAGGGTGTGATGGACTGAAAACCGGATATATCCGGGCATCCGGGTTCTGTGTGGCCCTTACGGCAAAGCGGGAGGATATCCGGCTGGTAGGCGTGTTTATGGGATACACCAAACTGGACCGTTTCAACGTGGCCGCGCAGACCATGGAGTCCTGTTTTCCCCTGGTAACCCGGATCACCGTTGCCGGACCGGGGACCGTGCTGGGGAGGCCGGTTCCCGTGCGTGGGGGTACAGAAGCCGCGGTGAACCTGCTGGCGGATAAAGCCCTCCGGGGGGTGATCCGCGCCGAAGACCGTCCCATGCTGAAACTGCTCTGTGAAACGCCGGCATGGATAGACGCGCCTGTTGAGGCGGGAGTCGAAGTCGGCACGGCCCGACTGGTGCTTCCCGGGCGGTCTGACCAGGAGTTTATCGTGCTGGATAAAACCCCGTTGCGAACCGCTTCCGGCGTGGCAAAAAAATCCTGGTGGCGGCGCACCGTGGAGTGGTTTTCCCCGGGAGCCCGAAAACAATCGGAATAACAGCAGAGCACGTCAGCTTCCGGCAAGGTAGCGGATGATATCCAGCGCGCCGGCTGTAACCGGGTACGGCGAGACGTAATCGGCAACTGCCTTTACGGCGTCTGTAGCGTTGGAGGGACAGGTAAACAGCGCTGCTGCGTCCCGCGCCGTCAGGTCGCCGGAAGAGTCGCCCAGAAAAGCGGCTTCCTCTCGGGCAATGCCCAGGCGCGCCAGTACGGCGCGTAATCCTGATCCCTTGTTAACGCCCCTGAGGTCGATGTTCAGGTAGTAATTCGTTTTCGCCAGGGTGACATCCAGTTCAGGATCCTGTTCCGCGAAATGGCTGATAAGACTCATGACGGCGTCTAAACGCTCGGGTCGCGCGCAGTACAGCGACAATTGCGCTTCTTTTCCGACCTGATAAATGATTTCGGGAAACTCGCGGGGAAGGCGGTCAATGAGCATGCTCTTCAGCCGGTTGAGCGCGTGAATTTTTGAGGAAGTCACGCCCGGTCCGAATTCAGCGCGATTCGTGTGGAGGTCGTAGAGCACGGCGCCGTTTTCACATACGGCAGGCAGCGTAATGCCCAGTGTTTTCATGAGCGCTTCGACATAGGGTTGGGGACGTCCGGTGCACAGCCCTATGCGCAATTTGCCGTTCCGGCCGGTTTCACGGATCATTTCAGCGAGTTTCGCGAACAGGGACCAGTCCCAGGGCTCGGATTCTTCAGGGACCAGGCTGCTATCCACGTCACAGAACAATACTTTAATAGACATGATGCATCTTTCGCGGAGGGAAAAATAACATGGTGCCCCCAACAGGAATCGAACCTGTGTTTGGCGCTTAGGAGGCGCCCGTTCTATCCACTGAACTATGGGGGCGGGAACAGGACACATAGCATACGAAATTCGACGTTATCCGGCAAAATCCCCGCCCTTGCGCTGTGCGGGTTGCGCCCGTATCCCCGTGGTGTTCTATGATTTAGGAAATCTAAGGAGACCGGTTATGACGGAAGAAAGGACTGTTCTGCTTGAGCGGATCGCGACCTGCGTTGCCCGGGGCAAGGTGAATGAAGCTTCCAAAATTCCACCGGACATGGCCGGTCAGCCCGGTGCGGTGGAACTGGTGCGCCAGGCGCTTGACCTCGGCATCGAACCCATGACAGTGATCAATGAAGGGCTGTCGGTGGGGATGCGCAGGGTGGGCGACCTGTTCAGCCAGCAGAAGGCCTTTATTCCGGATATGCTTCTGGCCAGCCGGGCTTTCACGGCGGCTCTGGAAGTGGTAAAAGAGCGGTTTAATTTTGGCGAGGGAGATGCCCGGGGCGTATTCATTATCGGAACCGTGCTTGGCGACCTGCATGATATCGGCAAAAATCTGGTGGCCCATATCGTGGCGGGCGCGGGATATCACGTAGTGGACCTAGGCGTTAACGTGCCTCCCGAGCGGTTCGTGGAAGAAGCCAGGAAATATGAACACTGCGCGGTTGGCCTGAGCACGCTGTTGACCACCACCATGCCGAATATGGAAAAAACGGTTAAACTCCTGCGGGAACAGTGTCCACAGGTTCCGGTCATTGTGGGGGGCGCTCCCGTGTCGGACAGCTTTGCCAGCCGCATCGGCGCCAATGCCAGGGGAGAAGATCCCCGGGACGCGGTGCGCTGGCTCGATGAAACTTTCTCGCCCGCCTGAGCATTTTGAATAACAAAGAGCGCGTGTAGTATTGCTGCAGGCAGGTTAAGAGGGGCGAAGGGAGAAATATATGCAGGATAATACGCTGAAAACAGTGCTGGCTGTTGTTGGTGTGGTTGTACTGATTCTGGCGCTGCCCGTTGTGGTACGGATGGTTCGCGGAAATACTGCCGCGGCAGTGGCCGCCACGGCGCCGGCGCCTGCCTCTCCGGGTTACACGCCTGTGCCTGCTCCCCCTGCGGCGCCTCCGGTACCCGGCGGTATGCCCCAGGCTCCCGCATATCCCGCTCCGGTTGCTGCGGGAGCGCCGACCTTGGATGCCAATTCCCTGGTGGGCACCATGTGGGAAGTGAACTCCCCATATGGAAGAATCTCGGTGACGCTCAATCCGGGCGGGCAGCTGATCGCTTCACATCCCATGGTTGGGAATATTCCGGGCACCTGGAGCGTGCAGGGGAATAATGTTGTCGCCAACGCTACAGCAATGGGCCGTGATTTAACCATCGCCTGCCAGATTCAGGGGAATCAGCTTTTCGTGAACGGCCAGCCGATACGGAGACTGCGGTAAGCGAAAAAGCGGCCCTGGGCAACAAAAGAAAGGGGTACGCATGGCGCGTTTTGATGGCATGACAGTCCTGATTACGGGGGCGTCCTCGGGGATTGGTGAGGCGCTGGCGCGGGAGTTTTCCCGGCAGGGCGCTTCGGTGGCATTGCTTGCGAGAAGGCGGGAGCGTCTGGACGCGCTTAAAAATGAACTGGAGGCGGCTGGGGGGAAAGCGGCGGTCTTCCCCTGTGATGTCACCGACGCGGAAGCTGTCCGAAAAGCAGCCGAAGAAACCGCCGCAACCTTTGGCGGGATTGATATCGCCGTGGCGAACGCCGGCTTCGGCGTGGCCGGCCAGATTACTTCACTGACCGTGGACGATTACCGGCGGCAGTTTGAATTGAACTATTTTGGCACGCTGAACACGATTTATGCCGTTCTGCCCTGGCTGGAAAAACGCCGCGGCCGGCTGGTGCTGATCGGCAGCGTGGCCGGAAAAGTATTCACGCCGTCCACCTCGGCGTACAACTCCAGCAAAGCGGCCATCATTGGTCTGGCCGAATCCATCTGGCACGAACTGGATGAAATCGGCGTGTCGCTGACATGCGTGAACCCGGGCTTTGTGGCCAGCGAAATCCGCAGCGTGGACAATTACGGCCGGTACACGGGCAACCCCGATCCGGTGCCATCCTGGCTGGTCATGCCGGCGGAAAAAGCGGCCCGGCTGATTATCCAGGCGGTATGGCGCCGCAGGCCGGAATATATCGTCACCTTTCATGGAAAACTGGCAGTATGGCTGCAGCGCCATTTTCCGGGGCTGGTCCGCAGGCTGATCCGCATGGCCACCCGGGGACGACTGGAAAAAGTGCGTAAAATGCGCCGGAACACCGGCAGTTGACCCTCCTGTCATTCGGAGAGACCGCTCAAATCAGACACGGAACCTTATTTGAGGTATAGCCGGTAAAGTGCCGTTCGGGAATATATTCTATAAGTCTTTTTTTATCAGTTATTTGTAAAAAAATTATTCTGTTGCTTCAGTGTAATGTTATGGCACGGAGTTTGCCCCAGACCCTGTACGTACACCACACCTGACGGTGTTTCGCGTAACGATGGAGAGCATTCCATGATCAAAGCCAACAAGCTTACTATGCATTATGGGCCGGTGGTCGCGCTGGACGACGTGTCTTTTGAAGTGCACAAAGGTGAAATCGTCGGCCTGCTCGGTCCAAACGGCGCGGGCAAGTCCACGACGATGAAAATCCTGACCACCTATTTGTATCCCACTTCAGGCACGGCGGTGGTGGCCGGGTTCGACGTATTGAAAGAACCGCTGAAAGTACGCCGGTCTATCGGCTACCTGCCGGAGGTGCTTCCGCTGTACATGGATATGGAAGTGCGGGAGTATCTGGACTTCGTGGCGCGGGCCAGGGGACTGTCCGGAGATCGGCTGCGCTCCCGCGTGGCGGCGGTTGTGGAAACCTGCGGCCTGACCCCCATGTACCGGAAAGTAATCCGGGAGTTGTCCAAAGGGTATAAACAGCGGACGGCCCTGGCCCAGGCGCTGGTGCATGACCCGGAGGTGATCATACTCGATGAGCCGACGTCCGGGCTGGATCCCCATCAGATCCTGGAGATTCGCCGGCTGATTGAAGAGCTGGCGAAGGAAAAGACGGTTATTCTCTCCACCCATATTCTGCAGGAAGTTCAGGCGACAGCCGACCGCATCGTCATTATCAATCGGGGCCGGATCGTCGGGGACGGGACAATCGAGGAGTTGCGGGAACGGGCCAAAGACGCGGAGCGGATCCGGATTGCCGTGGAGTGCCCGCGTGATGAGGCGGAAAGGCTCCTGTCGGGCGTTTCGGGCGTGAAAAAGGTCGAATACACAGGCCGCCAGGACGGTTGCGAGTCGTTTACCCTGTACAGCCCCCCGGGCACCTTCGTCTGGCGCGAGATCAATGAACTGGCCCGCGCGAAGAACTGGAAGCTCCGGGAACTGACGGATTATCCGCTGACCCTGGAAGAGACATTTCTGCGCCTGACAGAGCGTGAAACGCTGGCCCAGGCTAGCTGAAAAGGAGCGATGAGGATATGAGTAACGTGATAACTATTTTCCGCCGGGATTTCGCGGCGTATTTTACTTCCCCGGTGGGGTACATCTACATGATGGTGTTTGTGACCCTGAGCGTGGGGTTGTACATCACTTCGTTCTTTATTTACCCCATGGCGGACATGCGCCCGTATTTTGATAACCTGCCCATTCTGCTGTGCGTGTTTATTCCGGCGGTTACCATGCGCATCTGGGCGGAGGAACGCAAGGAAAACACCTGGGAAATGCTGCTGACTTTTCCGATGGAAGCGTGGCAGCTGACGGTCGGTAAATTTCTGGCGGCCGTGGCCTTTTTCGCGCTGACCATTCTGGCGACGCT
>JAKOTZ010000245.1 GCA_029776995.1 Candidatus Hydrogenedentota bacterium | reverse complement strand
GTCAGTATACCGGTCTGCGCCGGAAGGGGGAAAGGGATCATCCGGCGCCCGCGGCCGGAGGTGGACAGGAGGGCTCAGGTTCCGAAATGGCAAAACGGGCGCCCAGGGCCAGGGCGATAATGCCCATGCCGATCCATCCGGGAAGGTCGGGCGGGTGATGGAACAGCGCCGCGTCGAAAAGCGCGGCCCACAGCATCTGGGACAGGCCGACCAGCGCGACCGGCCCCGGTTTTCCTGTTTGATACGCGGCCGTCATGAACAGCTGGCCCCCGGTGCCCAGCGCGCCCACCGCCAGCAGGGACAGGATGGGAGCTGCCATTCGGTCCGGAGGAACCAGGCCGGATATGTCCGGCAGCGCGTGGACCATCATGGCCAGCCCGCTGATAACCGTGGCCGTGAGGGCGAAATGGACCACCACGGAAAGCGGATGGTATCCGCCGGTGCGGCTCAGGCTGATCATGGCCACCGCGACCAGCACGGACCCCGCCAGCGCGATTATTACGGGGAACAGCGGCGTGTGGAATCCCGGCCGGTGCATTACAGCCGTCCCGGTAAGCGCGGTTCCCAGCAGCAGCATGTGCCGGAAGGAGGGGAACGCGCCGTCCAGCAGCGCCGCGATGAACGTGATCCACAGGGGACTCAGGGCGAAAATCACGACCGTATCCGCGACCGGGAGGCGGCTGAGGCTGTAGAACGTGCACAGCAGCGCCGCGCCGCCGAACGTGCCCCGGGCCCAGAGGGACCATCCTCCCCCGGGGAACACCAGCGGTATGCCGTGGACGCGCGCGATCGCCACAACAGCCGCCGCCATCACCGCGCACCGCGCGAAAGCCATCACGCTCCAGGGCCATGCCGTTCGCGCGCCGTGGGCCGCCGCGCCCATCATGGCGAAGAGCAGCGACGCCAGGGCCATCTGCCAGAGGGGATGTCCCTGGAGAAGCAGCCGTCCGGATTCTGGCAGTGCGCGTTTCGCCGTCATCGGTCCGGCTTTGCGGATCAGGGGATCAACAATATTTTGCCCGTGGTGCGGCGGGCTTCGATTTCGGCGTGGGCTTTGGCGGCTTCCTCCAGCGGGAACCGGTGTCCAATGAAAATCCGCAGGTTGCCGGCGCTGAGCAGTTCACACAGGCGGCTGTAGCCTGCCATGGTGGCCGCGGCGTCTTCCATGTAGGCCGTCAGGTGAAATCCGGCGACGATCCAGTTGTTGGCCAGCAGTTCCACCGTGTTCACGGAGGCCGGGACCCGTCCCGCTACGCCCAGGGTAATCAGCATGCCCTGCGGCTTAAGGCACCGCAGGCTTTTTTCCACCCGCTCGCCTCCCACGGATTCGATAACCAGATCAAACCCCGCTCCGCCTGTCAGCTCCCGGGCAGACTTTTCAAAGTCGGGCGTCTTCGAATAATCGATCGTCGCGCCGCAGCCAAGCGCTTCAGCAAGCGCGCATTTTTCAGCGCTGCCGCATACGCCCACCGCGTAAGCTCCGGCCTGCCGGGCGAGCTGTACCAGGAAGGATCCCAGCCCTCCCGCCGCGGCGTGAATCAGCACCCGCTGCCCCGGGGAAAGTTTGCCCAGCGTGAACAGGGCATGCCATGCGGTGAAATACTGGCAGGGGATGGCCGCGGACTGTTCCACAGGCAATCCCGGCGGCACCGGCAGGCACATTCTGGCCGGTGTGACGGTGTACTGGGCGTACCCGCCCGCGCAGAAGGCCATCACGGGCATGCCCGGCTGCCATCCTGACACCTCCGGCCCGACCGCGTCGATTACGCCGGACACTTCAAACCCGGCCGGGAAAGGCGGTTTCGGGCCGCCGGGATACAGGCCCACGCGCTGCATGATGTCGGCGTAATTGACCCCGGCCGCGGCCACCCGGATCCGTACCATGCCCGGACCGGGGTCTGGAACGGGCACCTGACGCACCTCCAGCGCGTCGGTTCCCCCAAAACGGGTTACGTATACAGCAGTCATGGAATCGTTCATGGATGCGCTCCAATAAAAGGGTTATACATATCATGCTGACGGTTGTTCCGGCAAGCGGCGGGCGAAGGCGCGGCAGGGCGCGCCATCCACGCCAACCAGCGGCATAGGCAGCACGATTACTTCCCACCATCCGGGACACAGCGCGGCCAGGCGCAAGCCCTCCACTATGAACACGCCCGCGCCCAGCAATGTTTCATGGGTGGGAACGGCATTTCCGTAAGGGGCCACGGACAGGCCGTCCACGCCTACCATTTTTACGCCATCCGACACCAGTCTCCGGGCGGCGGACACATCCAGCGCGGTGAACTGTTCGTCAAAGGGTGCATTGTGCGGGCGCCGTGAATTCCGGGTTTTAAACAGTACCCGTCCCGGCAGGGGAGAATCCGGCAGCAGGTCGGCCGTAATCAGCCGCACGTCTCCGGTATCGATGACCAGCGCCGGCCCGAAAAAACGATCATGGGGCACCTGTTCCAGCGTCGGACCGTTGTCCACGAAATGCCAGGGCGCGTCGCAGTGGGTGCCCGTATGGCAGGAGAGGTTCATGGCGGTGAGGTTGCACAGGTCCCCTTTGGCGATGCGGGAAACCGGCAGCAGCGAAAAAGACGGATCGCCCGGCCAGCCGGTAATATCGGCCGTGATGGGCATGCTGATGTCAATCCATTCGCTCATCAGTATTCTCCTGAAATCTATGAAGAGTCAGGCCGGGAATTCGATATCCCGGGTTACCACGGCGCCGGGAAGGGTGGATACGCCCGGCCAGAGTTTTCGGCCCGGGTAGATGGAGGTATTAATGCCGGTATGCACGCCGTCCCCCAGGATCGCGCCGAGTTTTTTGCGGCCCGTTTCAATCAGCGCGTCGCGGACCATCGATCGCACCTGCGCTTCATCGTGGCGGAGGTTGGCCGTGATGGTGCCGCACCCCAGGTTGACCGATTCCCCCAGGATGCTGTCGCCCACGTAGTTCTGGTGGGGCGCGCGGGCGCCGTCGAAGAAGACGGATTCCTTGATTTCACTGGCGTGGCCGACCACGCAGTTCCGGCCCAGGGTGGTATAGGGACGGATCCAGCAGTTCGGCCCGATCCGGCAGTCCGGCCCGATCCAGGCCGGCCCTTCGATGACCGCGCCCGACCGAACGACAGTGCCCGGACCGATGTACACGGGACCGGTAATTTCAGCCCGGGATGAAATTTCACCGTGAACCGCCGGCTGCAGGTAATGGTCCAGCCAGTAGCGGTTGGCGTCCAGCAGGTGCCAGGGGTAGCCGATCGGGATCCAGTACCCCGTGGCGGCCAGCGCGTAAAACGGGCGCTGCCGGGCCAGCGCCTGCACGGCGTCGGTAAGCTCGATTTCGCCGCGGGGGGATACCGGCGCCTGTTCGAGGATGTCGAAGATTTCGTAGCCCAGCCGGTACGCGCCGATGTTGGCGAGGTGAGAGAAAATTTCCGTGGGCTTTTCCACCAGGCGGCGGACCCGGCCGTCGGAATCCGTCTCATAGATGCCGTACAGGCGGGGATCGGCCACTTCGCGGGCGAGGGCGGCCCGATCTGCGTCAGCCAGCCGCCGCAGGTCATCCGGATCGTACAGGTCGTCCCCGTTTAAAACCAGGAATTCATCGGACACGGCGTCGCGGCACTGCAGTACGGCATGGCCGGTCCCCCGCTGTTCAACCTGTTCAACATAACGCAGGCGGATGCTTCCGTAACGATCCCTGAAGCGTTCCCGGATCATTTCCCCCCGGTAGCCGATGACTACCACTACCTCATCGGCGATGCCAGCCAGGGCCTGTAACTGGCGGGCCAGGATGGGTTCTCCCATGACTGGAAGCAGCGGTTTTGGACGGGTCAGTGTCAGCGGATAGGTGCGGGTGGACTGCCCGGCCGCCATAATAATCGCCTGCATAAATTACTCCTGGACGCAAGCCGTACAGGACAGTATAAAAGACACCCGGAAAACCGAAACAACCCCTGTCCGAAATTTTCGGTCCGGATATCTGGTTCGCTTAGAGAATACCGGAAGAATGTGTCACTCAGGCAGGGGGGGATCCGTCCACTCGTATTCCCGTTCGAACCAGTCCCGCCAGGCGGCCGCATAGTGCTGAATCCACTCCAGCACCGCCGCGGAACCCAGGTCACGCCGTTCCTGTTCGGACCGGATCCACTTGTGCGTATCCATGGCCTGCCGCTGGAGATGCAGCATGGCGCGGAGCCGCTGTTCGCGCCACGGCAGGGCGTAGTTATTGAACCATTCCCGTTTGGCCTCGTCGAACGAGACCGCCCGGTTCAGGCGCCGACTCATTTCTTCCTGCAGCGCTTCGATCCGGTGGCGTTCCGCCGGCAACAGGCTTCCATCGGGCGGATGGCTTTTTTCCGGCGCCGTACGACACTCAGTGGTTGCGTTCATGTCAGCTGATGACTCCATGGGATAAAACCGAATTTATACAAAAAGTTAACACCATTCTAGCAGGAATAAACCCTGTTTTCAAGTTATCGGCACCCGTTTTCCACATTACAGCCGTCGATACGCTCCGTCCGGATCCTGGGTATGTTCTAGCATATTTCTGACCATTTGTCAACAAAAATTTAATCAATCGGGCTATATTTTGTGTTGCTCTTAAGAACATCCACCATATGGGCACGCAGGTATGGAACCCAGGCCGTCGCAGGGTATTGCACCCCAAATGATGGATCCAACTGTTTTCTGTTCGAAAACACATGTTACCTTAACCCGTTTCTTCATCCGGCTATTTCCGGAAGTGCCGGATGTTCCTTTCAGCCTGCCATATAAATTATACAATTTTTTACTTCATCTGTTGCAGGTTTACGCAAAAAATTCGAAGGACCGCACAGGGTCCTCCGAAATCACAATACAGTTATATTAAAACGTTACATTATTTAAACCATTCCTCCAGGTGTACCCGGGTAAAAGGCGTGTCGGTGGCGGTGACCGGCGGGTTGTTTCCGGCGATGGCAACCCAGGCATCGTGGTTTTTCGGATCGAACACGAAGGAATGTAACGTGTTGTCGGCATGGACCGGTCCGGTGGCCAGAATGCGTATGGCCTGTTCCACGTCAATTTTGCCGGGCAGATCCTCGATGCGCCGGCTGAGCCATTCGTAACGCTGCCAGGTATTCTGCTGCTGCAGGACCGGCACCAGCAGGGTAATCTGGTCCGGCTCCGTGATTTCCAGTCCCAGCTCTTCTTTCCCGTATTTTTTCGCCAGGCGCAGCAGCTGTTCCATGCCGATGGGGTGGTTGGTGCGGCGGACGCAGTCCGGCATGCCCCAGTGTCCCGTGGCTTCATTTTCTTTCGGGTCATTCGGCCCGAAAACGGTACAGTACTTCCCATCGGTTTCCAGGGCCCGGCCGTCGGGGATTTTCGCGTCGCCGATGATAAAGTTTCAGCCGGTGGTCCTGGGGGAGGTTTCAAAGAATTTTACGGCCTCGTCCAGGGTGGAGCAGGTTTCCAGCATCATCCGCATCTGGAGGAACAGGGGGAGCCCGTCAAAGGTGGCATCGCCGGAAGGCAGGGTCATTTCGCCCAGCGTGATGCCTTTGGCGTTCATGCCGCTGACACTGCCGACCCCGCCGGCCCAGCCCAGCATCATGAAGGGATGCCCGCCTTTGGGCCGCCAGATCAGCACGGCCGCATCATCCTGGGCATCGCCCTCGATGCTCCAGTCCAGGTTTCGGGCGTGCAGCAGCCGCCCGTCCGTAGTCCAGCGTCCCCAGACGGCGAAATTGGAACAGGCCGGCGGCGCGTTGGGCGGAAAGTGCAGAATTTCCGCCTGGGTAATGCCCAGCCGGACATCTTCATACGTGATGTCGTCCACCCCCGCGGCTTTGAGCCCTTCCACCATGCCGTTGAGCTCCTCGATAATCGAGGGCGGGAAGTGTTTCTGCATGCGCTCAGACTGGGCGTTGACATATTCCGGGGTATATCCGCGCCCCCACAGGGCTTTCACCATGTACCCTTCTTTGATGATGTGGTGGATCTTTTTCGCGAGCAGACGGCCGTGCTGGAACCCCATTTCCCGGGGGGTGCCTTCCATCACGAGCACGGTCAGCGGTCCCACTTCATAGAGCCGTCCGGCGCCTTCCTGGTCAACCAGTTTAACCGGCGGGTCGGCCACCATGGTGACCTGTTTATTCAGAAACTCCGCCGGGGGTTCAGCCCAGGCGGCCAGACCGCACAGGGCAACCGCCAACACGGCCGGCATCAGCAGAAGCGATTTGTGATGGAACATGACAGATTTCCTCCTTTTACGGCGCTGATTTTTTTCACAGACGGCCTTTGAAAAGGGACTCGGGAGGTCCCATTTCCGTTTCATCATACCGGCTTATGACAGTGCTTTCCAGCCCGCCCCGTGGACGGCAGGCGATTTCGATGGTCATGCGGCGGGGCCGGCAGGCCCGCACCAGGTCCTCCAGCATGCGGTTGACCAAATGTTCATACCAGATTCCCACGCTGCGGTAGGACATCAGGTAGTATTTCAGCGACCGCAGTTCCAGGCACCGGTCCCGCGGCGTATAGCGGATGGTTACCCGCGCGAAATCGGGCAGCCCGGAAAAGGGGCACACCGAGGTGAATTCGTCCGTTACGGTGACGATCTCCATACCGTCGCCGTGCGGGGTTCCCGCGTATTCGTAGGGAAAACACTCCAGGCAGGCCGTGTCAATGGCCTCGGGGCCGCTGAAAGGCAGTACCCGGTCAAGCGCCTGGAATTCCGTTTTGAGCGGGGCGGCGGGTCGATCGGCGGGAGATGTAATGTTGTCCTCTGTCATGGGCTGTTCCCGTCAGTCGCCGCGGCATTCGCAGCGGTTTTTATGGGTTTCCTGAATGGCCACAAGGTTCGGCCGCAACCCGGCGTTTTCCAGCCGGCGCCAAAGCCAGTCGGCCATTCGTTCGCAGGTTGGCGGCTGGAGTCCCGGCACCTGGTTCAGGTGCGCGTTATTCAGCTGCCCGAATACATCCGCGAGGAGGGATTCCAGCTTCGCGCGGGTTTCAGGCTGCCGAAGCTGTTCCACGCCGGCTTCCACGCGGTAGGTGTGGCCGTGCAGGTTCCGGCAGGGGTGGTCCGCCGGCAGGACGTCCAGCGCCTGGGCGGCCGCGAAATGGAAGGCCACGCGGTCGGGAAGATGTTCGCCCGCGCTGGCGGGGAGGTCTATCAGCCGAAAGCGATCCACCGTCAGGGCCAGGACGCGGATATCTTCCAGCCAGGCCGGGCGAGGCTGGATGCGGTCCAGCAGCCACGCGCGTATGCGTTCCGGCGCGGTGTTTTCCAGGCCGGGCACATCGTCCAGCAGGCTGTGGTCCAGATGCCGGACCAGGGGATCCAAAGCTGCTTTAATGTCTCCGAAATCCACGATCCACCCGTAGACCGGGTGCGGACTGCCCGCAGCAATCACATCCACCCGGTAACTGCAGCCGGTTATTTCGTTGTCTGAGCCCGGAATCCGACGGGCCGCTTCAAAGTAAAAAGACTTGATAACGCGCAGATTCATTTACGGAGTTTCCTGATCCGGTACCGGCATATGATATATGAGACCGGCATCCCGGCGGTATTTAACAGCCCGGCGCCGCCGGCGTATTTCAGACGCCATGCCGGTCCGGACCCCAGATGACCTTGTGCAGGGGGATCTGCAGCCGCGCCGGAACCCGGTCCCGCAGGATCCACGCGGCCAGATCCGCCGGGTCCAGTTCGCCCCAAACCGGCGAGAACAGGACTGCCCGGGTTCGATCTGCCAGCTGATACTGCCGGATAACGTCAAGGCTCCACCGGTAATCCGCATGGTCGGCGACCACGAATTTCACCTCATCCTTTTCGGGGTCCAGATGTTCCAGGTTCGGCCAATGATTTTTATCGGCCATCCCGCTGGCGGGACATTTCACGTCCAGGATCCAGCAGACCCCCCGGGGAAACCGGCTCAGCGGAAAGTACCCGCCGGTTTCCACAAGGACTTCGAAGCGCTCTTCCAGCAGGCGCGCGGCCAGGACTGCCGCGGCGGGCTGCGCCAGGGGTTCACCGCCGGTCAGCTCCACCAGCCGGCAGCCGGAAGCGCGGACTGCCTCCATGACCTCATCCACGTCCATGGGCGTGCCCCCATGGAAGCTGTAGGCGGTGTCGCACCACCGGCATCGCATGGGACATCGGGCGCACCGCACAAAGAAACAGGGACGCCCCGCATGGGTGGATTCTCCCTGAATACTGTGAAAAAGTTCTGTAACCAACAGGCGTTGCGGATGAGGCATTGGATGGAACCTTGCGGATGCGCGGTATGGCGAACTTACAAATGTCCTAATCATCGTAACATGCGGATCAACTCCTGATTATCATACAACCCAACATGTAAAGATCCTTAATGCTCAGCTGATTTCCGGGACTCATAAGATGATTTATAAAAGTTTAAATCCATAATTTCAATTATTTTTTGCGTAGTTTTAAAAAAAAGTGGTTTTTTTGTATTAAATCGTTTATAATTACTTAACCGGCAAAAAGGAGCAGGTTATGAAAAAGCAGCGTACCATTCGTTCCATCCTGATCACGGGGTTTCTGCTGATCGCCCTGATTCCTCTGGCCGTCATGGCGGTAACCGCCCTGGTTGCCCTGACCCGGCTGCGGGCGGGGGTGGAAGCGGAAGCTACCAGCAGCATAACGGATATGACCTACCAGCAGATGCGTGAACTCAAAGAGTCCGTAACCAGCGAGGCGGTCAACCTGATTCGCCGGGCAGAAGCAGATCTGCTGGGGCTGGCATCTTCCGGGTTGCTGGGGCAGTATATGGAATCATTACAGGGTCGCAGCAGCACCTTGGAGGATTTTGCCCGGGAGTCGGCCAGCCAGACCGTCAGGGATCTGCTGATGGCGCTGCAGGTTCAGAACGACGGTACCCGGCGCCAGCTTGAAACCGCACTGGCTTACGCGGACCGGGTAATGCAGGAAATGGGGGAATTTTCCACCGATGCCATCCCGGTGGCCTGGGACGCAGTCAACCAGTTTACGGGCGAGGCTGCCGAGATTACCCTGCCAACCGCGCGAATCGGTAGGGTAACCATCCCGGTGAACCGGGACCCGAACCAGCCCACCCCGCTGGTAGATGATATTACCGCCGGAGTCGGATGCACCGCGACGCTGTTTCAGCGCATGAACGAGGCCGGGGACATGCTGCGGATTGCCACGACCGTGCGCAATGCCAAAGGCGAACGGGCGGTAGGCACCTATATTCCCGCGACGAATCCGGACGGCGCGCCCAATCCGGTGGTTGCCGCGGCGCTGCGGGGCGAGACGTACATCGGCTGCGCTTTTGTGGTGGATAAGTGGTATCAGACGGCCTATAAACCATTCCGGGATACTTCCGGAACGGTGGCGGGCATGCTGTATGTCGGGATACCCGAGACAGACCAGCAGTTTGTGGCGTCCATGCTGAGCGTCCGGATCGGGGAATCCGGTTATCCATTCATTATTGATTCCAAAGGCACTACCCTGGCGCACCCCAAGCCTGAGGTTATCGGCAAGAATATTGTGACGGATATCGGCCTGCGGGAATTCAGCGAAGTGTTAGAAAAACGGAGCGCCGAGACTGTGGGGTGGCTGGCCTATACCTACCAGGACAGAGCGAAATTTGCCGCG
>JAKOTZ010000221.1 GCA_029776995.1 Candidatus Hydrogenedentota bacterium | reverse complement strand
TGAATTTCAGCAGGCGGCCGCGGATTTCGAGGCGGCGGGAGCTGTAGTGCTGGGCGTCAGTCCGGACTCTGTAGAAAGCCACTGCCGTTTCGCCCAGAAATTCGGATTATCTTTTCACCTGCTGGCGGATGAAGACCATAAGACCGCTGAAGCCTACGGCGCCTGGGTACAGAAGAACATGTACGGCAAGGTGTCCTGGGGAATCCAGCGATCGACGTTTCTGATTGACCGCGAAGGAAAAATCGCGCGCATTTGGCCGAAAGTAAAAGCGGAAGGACATGCCGCGGAAGTTCTGAACGCCGTGCGGCAGCTGGCCTAACGGGTTACGGTTTGACCGGATTCGTCCTCGTATTTCATGCCCGGCTCCAGAAGGGGAATTCTGGCCCGGTAAAAAATTCTCTGTATCGCCGGAAGAGATGATCCCTTAAGTTTTGAGTCTCTGACCAGCCCTTCGTATATGGTCCATCGATCCGTATTTTCACTCATGATAATGAGCGCGTTACGGTCCCGTTCACGGGATGAAGTGGCCTGGCGGTACTCCCGGTTACGAATCAGGGCTACGGTACCGTTACGCTGCTCCACGGCATAACCGGAACGCAGCAGATTTTTGACCAAATCCGCGCGGATAGCCCGGGTCCGGGCCGCCTGTACAACCGCATCCCCTAAAATGAGTCCCTCCGGCGCGGTCAGGTTCATGTCCCGGTTTCCCGCAAAAACCTGGGACTCTATGGTTTTTGCCAGCTCCTCAACAGACGCCTCCGGCATCTCTTTTCCATTTGGCGTAAACCGGAATGGCGCAAGCCCCGAAAATGAAGCGCAACCCCCAACGGCTACACATCCAACGAATAACAGAAACAGCCCCGATCTTTTCAGCATCATTGTAGGATCCTTATGCCGCGGACCGCGTCAGGCAGTCACGCAACGGTTTTTCCCTTCAGATTTCGCCTTATAAAGCGCGTCATCCGCGGACCGAACCAATTCCTCAGCGGAACGGATATCGTCACTCAGCGTAGCTACACCGATACTCACCGTAACCCGGATCTCTTTCGGAAGATCCGGAAAAGGCGTATCAGCGACTGTTTTCCGGATCCGTTCCGCCTCCACCACCGCGCCGGCAAGATCGGTCTGGGGCAGCAGCAGCACGAATTCTTCACCTCCGTACCGCGCGGGTATATCCACCCTGCGAATGCTTTGCTGAATCCGCCTGGCAATCTCACGCAGCACGGAGTCTCCCGTCAGGTGCCCCCAGCGGTCATTCAGTTTCTTGAAATCATCCACATCCATCATCAGGCAGGAAAGCGGCGTGCCATAGCGAATAGACCTGGCCACCTCCTGTTCCAGGCGCTCGAAGAAATACCGCCGGTTGTAAATTCCGGTGAGAGGATCCGTAATCGCAAGCTGTTCGAGGCGCCGGTTGGCCTGCTGAATCCTGTCCACCAGATGCGCCTTCTCGAGCGCGCTGGCCGCGGCTTCCGCCACAATTTCAAAAAAACTGATCTCCCGCAATGAGAATGGACGACCGGCGCGGGCTGCCCGCAATGCCAGGGTACCAAATTCACTGTCCCGCTGCACGAAAGGAAGCACCAGCAGCGCGTCAATGCCGGCGCGCCGGAAAAACGGACTGTACTCCATGGTCAACGGGTCCCGGTGGACATCGTTGATGACCACTTTTCGGCCTGTTTCCAGGGCCAGCTTTAATTCGGGGTAGCGGTCGATGGGCAGGGTCCAGTCGCAAACATTGGAGTCATCATGGGACGCCAGCACCTGCGCCATGCGCCCGCCTTCACTGATGCAAACGATGGAACAGCGTTTTACGTCGATAATCCGGGCAATCTGCTCCACAAAAACAAAAAGGATATCATGCGCTTTTTCCTTCGATGATATCGCTTTCAGAATATCCAGCACGGACAGTAGATCATCCCGCTGGGCATTGATGTCCTGTTCCCTGGATTCCAGCGCGGAGGCATGCAGCGCGGTAAGACGCATTGCGGTGGAAGAAATCCGGTCGGCTGTCTGGGCGGTCACCATACTCACCGGCAGCGAGGACGCGGTCTCAGAATCCAGCAACGCCTGCGCCATGTGCAGGACAGTGGACCGCTGTACGGTCCATCCGCCCAGAAATCGGCGCATCTCATGCCCCTCTGTCTCAACGTGCAGACACCCGCTGGCAAACAGCGCCAGGCTGACATTGGACGATATCATCAGGAACAAGCTGTCCCCGTCGATCAAAGGAAGACGGGATGGCACATATTGGACTCCGGGTTCCCGAGGTATTTCCCGGTCTTCAGGACCGACAAGCACAATCATGCGTCGTGCTTTATCAACAATCGCGGAGGGCGAGTCCAGCAGGCCGCGCGTTCCATAGTCGCAGATAACCTGCAGATCCGGCTCATCCTGGCGGAACACCAGGTGTTCCGCCTCCCGCAGCAGGGCCAGAAATACCTCCTTGTCGTGGACCGGAGCGCAAACAATCTCCCCGTCCATAAAAAAAGCCCGCGGCGACCTCACCGCGTCCACCAGATCGCGAAACGTGTTCGCCGAATCTGTCTCCCGTAGTTCTGTCATTCATCTCGCCTCATATTTAGATTTATTATCCCTTAAATCTAGGTAATAGATGCAAAAAGATGACCTTTCGCTCACAAATCGCGGACTCTAATTGCTAAGGGCAAAACTTACTGCTATCAAAATGAATAATACGGGCAGCCCATCTGCAGAATCTCCGGATGCGCGCCATATGATGCACAGCCGCACATCCAGTAATCCCCCACTCCGAAACGGAGCAGGTGTTCGGATTTTACTTCTACCTCCGTAATTTGCGAAACTTTATCCTACAATTGGGGTTTTGTAAGACGTGATTAACCTGTTTCACCTGGCAGATATTCATCTGGACGCCGCGTTTCTGGATCCGCCGCTTCCTCCGGAATATGGAGAGATGCGGCGTCTTGATATACGAGAAACTGTTGCTGGAATTTTCCGAAAGGTCTGGGAACAGCAACCGGCCGCCGTGCTCATCGCAGGCGACCTTTTCGCGGGCAAATACGTCACGCCGGAGACTGTTACTTTTTTTCGGGAACTCTGTGAGCGGTCCGCTCCGGTTCCCATACTGATCGCGCCGGGAAATAACGATCCGTATACGGAAGATTCTCCTTACGCAATTGTAAACTGGCCCCAAAATGTAACCATTTTTGATGTTCCGGAGTGGTCGTGCTGGCAGCATCCCGATCTGCCTTTGTCTGTCCATGGATTCGGATACCGAAGCAAGGACACAGGCGGCGACATCTTCTGCAGGCTCCGGGTTCCCAAAGACGGACGCTTTCATGTGGCCCTCGGGCACGGCACTGAGCGCAATTACAGGCAGGAGGGCGTAAAACCCCGCGCCACCTTCAGCCTGCCGGATATTCTGCAGCCTGGGCTGCACTATCTGGCGCTTGGGCATGTCCACCGGACGGTTCCCGTGATCCAGGAAGCAGGGTTTCAGGCCTGGTATCCCGGCCCTCCAGAACCTCTGGATTTCGACGAATCTGGCCCCCGCGGTTTTCTCCAGGTTTGTTTCGACGGCAATCCGTATACAGAGTATTCCGTCGGCGTCGATTTTGAACAGGCCACTTCGCGACGGGTATGTGAAATAACGGCTGATGTCGCTGCCTCCTCTAGCGACGCGTTAATCCGAATGCTGCAGGAAATCCCGGTACCAGAGGAAACGATGGTTCTGGTCCGGCTTGCCGGCGACGGACAGCCGGAGACCGTAGCAATGTTAGCTCGTACCATCCTGGGTTTCCGGGAACGTTTCCGGTGGTTAGGAATTCATGACACCACCCGCTACACGGTTCCGCCTGAATCCTTCCGTGTGGAGGATACGGTTTACGGGGATTTCTGCCGCATTCTGCTCCGCAGTCTGGAAGACGCCCGGGATGAAGCTTCCCGGGTACGATGCGTGCTGGCGTTGCAGGCCGGGATTGCGGCTTTGTCCGGACAGCCCTGGATATCGCGGCTGACCCATACCGGAGAACGCTGATGCGGTTCATTCGCGCCCGTATCGATGGTTATGGACGGCTGAGCGGCACGGAGTTCACGTTTTCTCCCGGCCTCCAGATTATCCTGGGACCCAATGAGCGGGGGAAATCCACCCTGCGCTGCTGTATTACGGATCTGCTGTTCGGACAGCGTCAGGAAGACGGGTCCTATGACGAAGCCAACCTGTTGCGCCAGCCGTGGCATGACCCGGAAACCTACGGCGGCGCCCTGACGTACACCCTGGATAACGGCGAAACGTTCATTATCGAACGCACGTTTCACGCGCATCGGGAGCGCATCTCAGTTATAAATGGCGCTTCCGGACTGGATATCACGGACAATTTTCCCAGACTCTCCCACGGCTGGCCTGGTGTGGGTGAAACGCATCTGGGCATCAGCCGTTCCGCCTTTATCGGCGCGGCCACTATAAGCCACTTCAGTCTGGACGATCTGGGAGGACAGGGCGCGCTCTCCGGAATCCGCGACCGGCTACTCGCCGTGGCAGACTCCGGCGGAGGCGGCAGGTCCGCTGAAAAAGCCCTGCGCCAGCTGGAGCAATGGGCGCGGGCACTGAACGACGACTCGGAAACCAGAGGACCGATCCCCCTGCTGAAAAAGCGGTTGCGCGCCCTGAAGGATGAGGCCGAGGTCTGCTCCGCAACCATGGAACAACGCAGAGGCATACTGGCCAGGCTGCGGCTGGTCCGCCAGCGGCGCGATGAGCTGGAGGGACAAATTCAGGATCTGGGCCGACGCTGGGAACGGGCCAGATTTTTGGACCGTAAAAGACGGTACGAAGAAGCCAGGCGTATTCTGGAACAGCTGGATGAAGCCCGCAAGATGCGGTTCGAGCTTGCTCCATATCGTGATACGCCGATAGAAACGCTCGAAAACGCGCAGCGGCTCCAGATGCGGGTTGAAACCATCCGCCTGCAGATTGAACGGGAACGGCAGGAGCTCTCTTTTCTGGAACGCGAGTGGGAAGCGGGCATAGACGGAGCGAATTTTTCCTCGGAAGCGCTCAAACCTATTCCGGAATCCCTTGAACGCGCCCAGCACGAACTGGCCGCGGAAGAACAGCGCTTTGTGGAGCGCGCCGAACAGATTCAGGAACAGCTGGATCAGGTACAGAAACAGATCGTCCAGATCCAGCAAAAACTGGCGGACCTCCCCGATTTCTCCAGAATGGCCGGACAGGCCATTGACTGGCTGAGCCAGCTGCAACAACTGGCGGAAACAGCCAAGCGCCAGTTGGATCAGCACCGGGAAACCTGCAGACAGCTCCGGCAGGAAACCGCCCGCGCCCGCGATGCTATACGGGAGGATTTGGAAATTTTTTCTGATTTCGACTCCTTTGCAGATCGGCTGAAACATCACGAGGAAGCTACAGAGAAAAGCCGTGAAGAGAAAATTGAAACCGAAAAACTCGTGAATCATTTGTTGGGCGCGCTCGAAGAATCTGCGGAACAGCTCCCTGGATTGTGGGGGCTTAACGCCCTTTGCGCGGTGGTGCTGGTCGGGCTTGCCCTGACTTACCTGATTACATTTCGACTGCCTGTGCTGTACCCGCTTGCCATTGTGACGGTCGCTCAGGCCTATTACTTGTACAGCATCTTCCGCGCGTATGGGCACCGCCGCGCAATGGAAAAGCAACTGTCCGACGCGCAGGCCAAGCTGGATGCGTTAGCGCGTTCCGAACAGGATAACCGGTCTCCCGTGGATGACATGCTGCAACGCGCGGGGTGCAAGACCATCCGAGAACTGGAAGCGCGGTATGACCGCTACCGAAATGCCTGCGCCCGGCTGGAAGAAATGGAACAGCAGCTGGCCCAGGCGGAGTCTGATCTTGCCGACAGTGAAGAACGCCTCCCGCGGGTAATGGATTATGTCGCCAGGAACCTGGAAAACCTTGGAGAAACCGTTTCTGAGCCCGCGGAGGTGGCGGGGGCCGTCGCCCGGCTGATCGACCGTTTTCACATATACCGGGAACAGAAACGAAAGATGTCGGAACTGCGCAACAGCCTGCAGCATACGCTTGAACGCCAGCGTGCCGTGCACAGCGCGCTGGAAGAGGTGCGGCAGAAAATCCAGGACGTGAATAACCGGATGATCTCTATTATGCGGGACAGCGGTTATGTATGGCCCTCTGACGAAGATCTGCTCAGCGCCGTGCGGGGCTACAATGAGTACCTCAACCGGGTAGCTGCGGAACGGAGCCGGCTGGAGACTCTGCGTGAACGCGCGTCTGCCCTGCGGCTTCAGCTGGAGGAGGATGGACGGGAAGAAGCCCGCCTGCGCGCGCAACTCAATGAATTGATTGCAGCGGCGGGCGCTGTTTCCATGGATGACTGGCAGGTCCGGGTCCAGAAAGCGCGTGAATATGAAGCGTGGGCGGATGCCTGCCAGAACCTGGAAGAACGGCTCAGTTTAACTTTGGGAAGAGATACCCTCGAATCTCTCGAACATGCTCTTGCTGAAAGCGCAAACAGTGTCATCGACGATCTTCCGGAACAGGAAGATCCTGAAGTCCTTTCAGTGCTCCTGAGCCAGGCCCGCGATGAACTGGACCGAGTGCGGCACGAAGAATCCGAACTGTTGTCTGAACTGACCAATTGGCCCGGCTCGTCACGCGGCCCCGCCCAGATTCAGGAAGAAATCGTCTGGACCCGCTTTCAGCTCGATCGCCTGGAAATGGAACAGTCTGCGCTTGCCCTGGCGCTGGCGACCCTGGAAGAAGCCGCGATGCAACGTCACCGACGTATCGCGCCGGGGCTATCCCGGGATGCTTCACGGTTTCTAGAATACATAACCGGAGGCGCCCATACCGAAGTCAAGATCGGCCCTGACCTTTCCCTCAGCCTGAGATCAACGCAGGACGGTTCTGAAGCGTACCTGAGCAAAGGTGCGCTCGATCAGTTGTATTTGGCGCTCCGTCTGGCCCTCGTGCAACGACTCAGCAGAAATGGCGAACGTCTTCCTATGCTCCTGGACGACCCCTTTGCGAATTATGATGACGTCCGTCTGCGCGCCGCGCTGGAACTGCTCCGGGAAATCGGCCGGGATTACCAGATTCTCCTCTTTACCTGCCGACAGGACACTGCCCGGCAGGCCGAAACGTGTGGCATTCCCGTAATAACCCTGTAGCTTACCCTTAGGTAATCAACTGTTTGCTGATTCGCCCTTCGTATCCTGGGATATCTTTTTTTTGGGGGAAGCCGTTGGTTTGGTCGACTTCTTTGCTGTGGTCGCGCTCGACTTTTTGGACGTGGCGGCAGGTTTGTTTTTACCGCCCGCATTATCGCTCACTTTGGCTTTGGCTGGGGCGGCTTTCTTAGCCGAAGGCTTGGTGGCCGGGCCGGATTTCCGGGATTTAAGTTCTTTTTCAGTCCGATCCAGGCCTTTGAGCGCCTGGTCGAAACTGTCCAGCAGCGTCGTTTTGAAATTCTGGCGGGTATTCCGCAGAAGATCGCTCCAGTTTCTCAGCACTGCCTTGGCTTCCGGGGGCAGCGCGCTTTTTTCCGCGGCCAGTCGTTCAGTCAGCTTGTCCGGAGCCCGCAGTGCCGTATCCAGCAATTTCAGGGTCTGCTCCGTAACCTTCCTCTGCACTTTAACCACCGCACGCGCCGCCGTGATGGCCTCTGCCGCCGCCAGTTGTCCCGTATCCCTGGTCAGGGCCGGCAGCGATTCCGCTACATCTTTCACAAGATCTCCCGGAAGCTTGCCTTTGATTTTTTCCGCCAGCTCATTAAGCTGACCTGTAATACCGCGCAACAGCGATGGGGACTCTTTTCCCGGCATAACCTGGTCTCCTTTTTCTTGCGGGACTATCCTTTTTAAAATATCATGACGTTTTAACGGGACCATGTCAAGAAAAAGTTAATTCCATTGACAAGAAATTTTCTGTTATATAACTGCGTTTTCGTATACAATACCCTCTAAAATTAATTGCAAAACTGATCTGTTTAGTAAGGAGGCCGCTATGCGATTTGAAACCCTCGCCATACATGCGGGACAGGGCCCTGACCCAGCTTACGGCGCTGTAATGCCGCCGATCTACCAGGTATCCACGTTTGCCTTCGAGGGTGTCGGACGCCCAGGCAAGTATGACTATACCCGAAGTGGCAACCCGACCCGGCGCGCCCTGGAGGATTGTCTGGCTGCCCTGGAGGGAGGCTCCCGGGGATTTGTTTTCGCGACGGGTATGGCGGCTGAAGCCACCGTTCTGGGGCTGTTATCCAGCGGAGATCATATTCTGGTTCATGATGACCTGTACGGTGGAACATACCGGCTGCTCACCACAGTCATTGCCCGGCAGGGCATTTCCGTCGAATTTATAAACATGCGTGATATTGAACGGCTTCAAAAGGCCATTCGGCCGCAAACCCGCCTGATCTGGACAGAAACGCCCACAAATCCCATGATGAATCTGTTGGACCTCGAGGCAATTGCCGCTGTGGCCAGGAAAGCCGGGGTATGGACCATCTGCGATAACACTTTCTTGTCTCCCTATTTCCAGAGGCCTCTGGACCTCGGAATCGACATCGTGCTGCATTCCACCACTAAATATATAAATGGCCATTCGGATGTGGTCGGAGGCGCGCTTATCGTAAAAGATCCAGATCTGGAAGAGCGTCTGGCCCTGTTGCAGAATGCTTTGGGCACCGCTGAAGCGCCTTTTGATTGCTTCCTGGTGCTGCGTGGACTCAAAACGCTCGCGCTGCGCATGGACTGCCACCATGAAAACGCCTTGGCCATTGCCCGGTACCTTGAGTCCCACCCCAAAGTGGAACGGGTAATGCATCCCTGGCTTGAAAGTCATCCCCAGCATGAATTGGCATTGCGTCAAATGCGGGGAGCGGGTGGTACCTTTTCATTTCGGGTAAAGGGCGGACAGCAGGGTGCGTTTGCGCTGCTGGGCGCTGTAAAACTTTTCACCCTGGCAGAGTCTCTAGGGGGCGTTGAATCCCTGATAGAACACCCCTGGACCATGACCCATGTCTCCATGCCTGAGGAGGCGCGCGCGGCGGCGGGTATAACAGAGGACCTGATCAGAATATCCGTTGGCCTGGAGCACGTGGATGACCTGATCGCGGATCTTGCGCAGGCGTTAGACTACGTGTCTTGCTGAATCGGAAGGGCCGATAATTTTAGGCTGCTCATATACGGGGGATCGGGGCGGCAAATCGCTGATACCGCCCAAAGATCCTGCACCAGCGAGGTAGCGTCACGGCAAATCTGCCGGTCACGATCCTCTTACTGGCCTGGCACATCCACCCGCCGGGTTGTGTCGGTAAGATCCGGCATTCATGTTGTACAATACGCTCTGAATCTGGGGGACAGCGTATAACAGGTTGGATGACAGGAGAAACAATATGAAAATTTGTGTTGCGGGCGCGTGTGGACGCATGGGACGCCGGATCCTGGAAATGGCAGCGGCTGACGGAGTGGAGGTCGGCTCCGCGCTGGATATATCCGATAATCGGGGAGTTGAACTGGTTTACGGTATGGAATCCGGAATTTCCGGAAAAATAACCGTTACCGACAGTCCCGGGGAGGCACTGAGCAACGCGGATGTGCTGATTGATTTCACGCAACCGGAAGGGTGCGTCCGAAATGTCACGGCAGCCGTGCAACTGGGACGTCCCGCGGTAGTAGGAACCACCGGGCTTGGGCCTGACCAGATTGAGATTCTCCGACAGGCATCGCAACAGGTGGCCGTGGTTCACGCGCCGAACATGAGCGTAGGCGTGAACCTGCTGTTCAAGCTGGTACAGGAGGTGGCTTCGATCCTGGGGCCTTCATATGACGTGGAAATTGTGGAGTCCCACCACAACCGCAAGAAGGATAGCCCCAGCGGAACGGCTTTGCGTCTGGCGGAACGGGTTGCCCAGGGACTGAACTGGAATCTGGATGATGTGATTCGGCATGGCCGAGAGGGGATGGTCGGTCCGCGTTCCGGCCGGGAAATAGGCATGCATGCCGTGCGGGGCGGTGACATTGTCGGAGAACACACGGTGATGTTCATCGGTCCGGGCGAACGCGTAGAACTGACCCACCGTGCCCACAATCGGGACAATTTTGCCCGGGGCGCTCTCGTAGCAGCAAAGTTCGCGGTTACGGCGCCTCCGGGACTCTACGATATGCAGGATGTGCTCGGGCTGAAATGATTTAGGGTGTTACTTTTATTCCGCTATAGAAACCGAGGCCTGCGCGGAAGGTGTATTACCTGAGTTTTCCAGTACGTAAAGCGCTTCATCTGCCAGCAGGTTGGGTAGAAGACGAACAGTCCCCCGTTCATTCAGCGGTATTTCGCGCACGATCTGGAAGTTGAACTGTTTACAGAAATCACGGAAATCTTTGATGGTGACCACGTGCCGGTTTGGCGTGTCGTACCAGTTGTAAGGCAGTATGGGCGTTACGGGGGCGCGTCCCTGGAAAAAGTGCGCCACACGCGCTTTCCAGTGTCCAAAATTAGGAAATGAAACAATACAGCGCTGCCCAATGCGCAGCATTTCACACAGGGCGAATCGAGGAAATTCAAGTACCTGCAGCGTCATGCTCAGGATAACATAATCGAAAAGCCGCGCCGGAAGGGCCGACAGTCCCTTGTCGATATCCGCCTGTATGACCGATATACCGCTTTCCACGCATCGGATGACCGCTTCTTCATCAACTTCAAGCCCTACCGCGCGGATATTTTTGGATCGGATCAGTTTGCAGAGCAGTTCACCCGACCCGCAACCTATATCCAGCACTCTTGAACCCGGTTCAATCAGTTCGGCGATGGTGTCGTAATCAATCCGGTGACGGCCGGAAAAGATATTATTGCCGTCCTGGGCGGTGTCCTGCCGGGTGGGGCAGGGTGATTCGCAGACCGGGCAGGGTTCCTTCGGAGTAAGGAGGTTATGCAGAAACCCTCTGATCAGACGCCGCAGAGCGGGAACATCCAGGAGAAAAGAATCGTGTCCGTAATCACTTTGGATGTTACAGTAGGAAACATCGCGTCCTGTTCTTGCGAGCGCGTATACGATTTCACGGGATTGGTATGCGGGAAACAACCAGTCGGATGTGAACGACACCACGAGGGTGCGTCCTTCGACGCGGGCCAGGGAGGCATCCAGCGAGGGAAATCCCGCCGAAATATCAAAATAATCCATAGCTTTGGTGACATACAGGTATGAATTGGCATCAAAGCGGTTGACGAATCCCTCACCCTGGTAATCCAGGTAGGTTTCCACGTCGAATTCACTGTCGAAGTGGTATCCGAACCGGTCGGAATACCGCAGTTTTCGCCCAAATTTCTGCCGCATGGATTCATCGGAAAGGTAGGTGATGTGCGCCATCATCCGCGCGACAGAAAGCCCCTTTCTGGGGCCTTTCCCAGGCTCGTAGTCGCCGTTGTTAAAATTGGGATCCGCCTGGATGGCATTTCGGCCTACCGCGTCGAAAGCGATCTGCTGCGCGCCGGTGGCATAACTGGTGGCGATCAGCACTGAACCCCGAACCTGCTTCGGATAGCGGGTGGCCCATTCCAGCGCCTGCATTCCGCCCAGGGATCCTCCGATCACGCAGAGCAACTGTTCGATCCCCAGATAGCGGATCAGTTCCCGCTGCACCCTAACCATGTCTCCCACGGTGACCACCGGAAACGACAGGCCATAGGGTTTTCCGGTTTCCGGATTGATGGATCCCGGACCGGTCGTGCCTTTGCAGCTCCCCAAAAAATTGGAGCAGATCACGAAGTACCGGTTGGTATCGATTCCCTTGCCCGGACCGATCATAATGTCCCACCATCCCGGCTTCCGGTCATTGGGGGTGTGGTATCCCGCCGCGTGCGCGTCTCCGGACAGCGCGTGACAGATCAGCACGGCGTTCGACCGGTCTTCATTCAGCGTTCCATAGGTCTCGTAGGCCACCTGAATAGGGCCCAGCGTGGCGCCGCAGTCCAGAGTCAGCACATTGGGCGGCTCAAACAATGTCACGTACTGTGTCTGAACCAGCCCTACCGAATCAGGTGGAAATTTTCCATCCCGGCAGGGGGATTCAATGGCTGTGTTGTAATCATCACTCATATTGGATACGGACGCTGCAACCGGATCAATGTGAAACGAGCGAGCCCTTCGGCCCGCCCGCTGCGAAATCATTTGCGTGTTTAAAATTATATCACCCGCGCTGGGAAGCCTCCAAAGCCTGGTCAAAATCAGCAATGATATCTTCCACGTCCTCCAGCCCGACGGATACGCGGATGAATTCCGGCGATACCCCGGCTGCCCGCTGTTCTTCGGGAGACAACTGTTGATGGGTTGTGGTAGCCGGATGGATAACCAGGGTTTTGGCGTCCAGCACGTTGGCAAGGTGCGAGGCCAGGCGGCAGGCGTTGATAAACCGCACGGCCGCCTCCGAGCCGCCCCGGATCCCGAAACCGAGTATGGCGCCCTGTCCCTTCGGCAGGTATTTCATGGCCCGCTCGTAACTGCGGTGTGACGGCAGGCCGGGGTAATTTACCCACTCCACCGCTGGATGGGATTCG